>JANLIT010000002.1 GCA_024653945.1 Candidatus Campbellbacteria bacterium | reverse complement strand
GGCGTTTGCTGATGACGTACTGAAGAAGTTTCGTTGGGTGGCGAGATAGTCTGCACTCGTGGTTGAGAAGAAGTTGCGAACTGTTTGCCAGTAGTCGGCGGAGGTCGTGGAGAATTGTCCATCAGCTGCACCACCACCAGTTATTCCAAGTGTTGATGTTGCTACTGATATCCACACACTACCATTCCATTGCAACACATTTCCTGACGTCACACCTGAAGCGTGTGCAATGGTTGAGGATGCAGAAATATAGTAGTCCGCACTTGTTGTTGAAAATGAACCATCAGAAGCGCCAATGATTCCAAGCGAAGATGTCGCAACCCACTGAACCCCAGTTCCTGTTGATTGCAAAACATACCCAGAACTTCCTCCTGTTCCTGATGAATCAGCGAGGCGTCCAATAAGTGAAAGTGTTCCGGCAATACTTGAAGTCGCCGTGGTTGAGGAAAGTGTGAGAGCACCATCAATTCGTACAGACGAATACAGACGTACTGCTTCGGAAACTTGAAGTGTTGATGATGCAAAGAATCCTCCTGTTGCATTTACAAACACTAACCCGGTTCCAGCACTATTTTGGATATTTAAAATGTTTGCTGATTGGCCAGAACGAGCACGAATTGAAAGAGGAACCGCGGTGCTTGATGTTGCCTCAATACTAACAACTGTATTCTGAATTGGCGTCGTTGTTCCAAATGATGATTGTCCTGTTCCGCTCACACGACCAGCAAGTTCTGCAAATGCCGAGGAACTAATTCGTTGACGAGGAGAAAGTGTTTGAAACAAGACATCATCGGAAGAAACCTTAACTTCCAAATAGACATCGTCTTCGGTATTGAAATCGTAATTAAGTGCATCGGGATATCCGGCAACGGTGTCTCCGATGTTCACATTAAACACTCCTTGATACACATTCGCCGGAACGGAAAGTGGTGCGGTGAGAGGCCACACCTGTGAACCACCTGATGCTGCGTTCCAGATTGAAAATTTAAAATAGTAGGTTGTTCCCGCTCCCCCAAGCAGATCCCCACTCCCGTTGGTCAGACGACCTTGATAACCCAGTATTGTCGGCACCCCCGCAGCTTGTATCTGAACAAAGGAGACAAGCAAAATAACCAGCAGTACTACAAAAAGTATCCGCCGTAGAAATGAACGGCTTCTCGCGGTTTTTGTGTGGCGTCTTTTCAGCATTTGTACCACCCCTCTTTTGTCTAAAGATACACAAAAGAGTTACCCATAAGTATAGGCAACGGCTTACTAAAAACCTATTGTCTTTGTGGATATTTTTACAGCTTCTACATTCTCTCAGGAGTTGGAATACCAAGGATTTTTAAGCCATTTTCAAGAACCATAGAAAGTGCTCGTGTGAGGGCGATTTTATAGGGTGCGTGGGGGTTTTGTGTATCAACAATTTTCTCCTGTGCATACCACGCATTAAACACACCCGAAAGCTCGGTTAGATACTGCGAAATATACTGGGGAGCGTATTCGTGAAGTGCTATAAGGACTTTTTCAGGAAATCGTACAAGAAGACGCTCAAAATCAGAGAGTTCGGGAAGGTTTCCTTCATCTGATGCGGTGATATTTTCTTCCTGCGCCTTCTCCAAAATGGACTTCGCACGCACAAGCGTGTACTGCAAATATGGTCCAGAATCACCTTCAAATGAGAGTGAGCGCTCTGGATCAAAGGTGATGTTTTTTTCAGTTCCCTGTTTCAATACCATGTACTTAATTGCTGAAACGGCAACTGCACGAGCAATATCTTCAGGATTTTCAGTTCCACGCTCACTCACTTTTTCTAGCGCACGAGTAATCATGTCACCGAGTAATGACTCTCCCGTAATCACATTTCCACTTCGTGATGACATTTTTCCTGTCGTTAACACCATCATACCGTGGTGAATATGTTTGAATTTCCCTGCCAGTTCAGGACGAAGTACTTCAAGGGCTTTAAACACAACAGTAAAGTATTGCTCCTGCTCAATGGCGGTGATGGTAATACTCTCATCAAACGCACAACGCTCCATTTTCAAAACAGCAAGTCCAAGTTCTTTTGCTTCGTAGGTGAGTACACCTTCTTTGGTTATGAACACTCGTGTATGTAGTCCATATTTTTCTCCGCGAAAAATAATTGCATCATTACTTTTTTCAAAAATACCTTTTTCCAAACCTTCCTCAACAAGTTTTCGTCCAATGTCGACGGTCTGACTTTCAAAAAAATACTCATCAAATTTCGTACCGAGTGTTGTATAAATTTTTTCAAATGCAGCGAGAGATGCCTCTCTTCCTTTTTGATACACATCCCAAACAGACGCATCTTTGTCGTATACTTTTTTATTTATTTCAACAATTTCTTTTTGTGCACTTTCATTTGTTTCGTATTGTTCGTGTCCATACGCATACGCACGACCAACCGCTGACACATCCGTCGGATCAACGTTTTGTTTCATAATTCCCCACAACGCTTTTGCGACGTGTAACCCAACATCACCTTGGTAATTTGCACGAATAACTTTTGCACCAGCATTCTCTAAAATATGCGTGAGTGTTTCCCCGATGGTATTGCTCATCAGGTGTCCAATGTGGAACGGTTTAAACGGATTTGGTTGCGTGTATTCAACCATGATTGTCTTTCCAGATAGTTCTGTGTTTTTTCCATACTCACTTCCCCGCTCCACAATAGTTTTTATTTCATGTGCAAAAAAATCACGCGAGAGTGTGAAATTAATGAAACCTGGGCCGGCAATTTCTATTTTTTCAATTCCTTCTATTTTTTGCTCCAAAAGTTTTCCAAGAATTTCTTTTGCAATATCGTGTGGGTTTTTTCCAACATTTTTTCCAAGTACCAGTGCCACGTTGCACGCATAGTCTCCATGTGACATTTCAGCAGGACGCTCAATAACAAAAGGAACTTCTGGCAATCCTAGCGCCAAAACTGTTTCTTGTATCAATTTCTTAATAACTCCTTCCATTCCCCTAGTGTACACAAAAAATAGTATATCTGCTTCCCCATTGACCCGTCACGTGTGACGGGTCAAGTACGAAGTGAGCCTGTTGCGCCAAAGAAACTTGCGCAGGCCGATGGGCCGAGCGGGAACGCCGTTTCAGTAGAAACGGACGTGTGTTCTTTGCCGCAAGCAGGCGAGTGGAGAGTTATATGAAAGAGCCTGGAACAGGAAGACGTCCTGCGAGGTCACATATTTCCTTGTGTATTTTTTCTTTAAGGTCAGAATTCGTGTGGTTTTTTAACACAGCCACCATTCTCTCTGCAACAAATCGACATTCCTTTTCTTTGAAGTTGCGCGTGGTGATTGCTGGAGTTCCGAATCGAATCCCCGACGGGTCAAGGGGTTTGCGTGTATCATCGGCAATCACATTTTTGTTTACTGTAATACCAACCTCATCAAGTGCGCGCTGTGCTTCATCCCCTGTTACACCACATGAGCCGAACACATCAGCAAGAACGAGATGATTGGATGTTCCGCCGGTAATCAAACGAACATCCTCTTTCAAAAAAACATCAGCCATTACTTCTGCGTTTTTTAAAATCTGTTGAGAATACTCTGCAAACTTTGGTGACAATGCTTCACCAAACGCAACTGCTTTTGCTGCAATCACATTCATATGCGGACCACCTTGAAAACCTGGAAATATCATCTTGTCTATTTTTTTTGCAAACTCTTCATTGTCCCGTGTCAAAATCATTCCACCACGCGGACCACGCAGTGTCTTGTGTGTCGTTGTCGTCATAACATCAAATCCAAAATCAAACGGATTCTTCACCACCTTACCTGCAATCAATCCCGCAATATGTGCAACATCCATCACCGTAATTGCACCAACTTCTCGAGCAATAGAAACAAATTTTTCATAATCAAGTTCGCGGGGGTATGCAGAATATCCTGCAAGAAGTATTTTTGGTTTTTCTTTTAAGGCAGTGGCCCGTAATGCATCGTAATCAATTTCGCCTGTTTCAATATTTTTCATTTTGTAATGGACAAAACGAAATATTTTTGTAATTGCCGTTACAGGATGACCATGTGTCAGATGTCCGCCGTGTGACAAATCCATTCCCAAAATCATGTCTCCGGGTTCAAGTAGTGCAAAGTAGGTTGCGATGTTTGCCGGTGCACCTGAAAGTGGTTGCACATTCGCAAATTTCGCACCAAATAATTTTTTTGCGCGCTCAATCGCCAACGTTTCTATTTCATCTGTAAATTTTTGTCCTCCGTAATATCGTTTGCCTGGATATCCTTCTGAATACTTATTCGTCATTACTGATGCGAGTGCCTCACAAACAGCAAGAGAGACATAATTTTCAGATGGAATAAGCTCAAGTCCTTCCGCTTGACGTTTTTCTTCCCCTTGAAGAATTCGGTATACCTCTGCATCTTGTTTTTCGATGAATGACATATTCGTCAGAAAGTGTACCACAGTGATACCTTCACTGGGCGCTGTGATTGCTGCGGTGGGGATTTTCTTTTCCTAGTAGCCGTATATACTGTCTTCATGGCACTTTCAAACAAACGAATACTGGAGGAAATGAAAAAGGATAAAATTGTCATTGACCCTTTTATCCCAGAAAATCTTTCTACGTCAAGCTATGACGTAACCCTTGGTGAGTGGTTTTATGCAGAGCAACCACCACAGCACTTTCAGACCATTTACAATGTGTATGACAAGAAACACACAGAGCGGGTGTGGGGTAAAAAACCACTCCGAGCAATCACTGCTCGAGAATTGTTCAAACATTATAAATTTGAATTTGATGGCATCTCGCCAGATGATAAGGTAATTCTTCTTAGTCCTGGTGAAACGATTCTCGCACACACAAACGAGTTCATTGGGGGACGGGAGACGATAACAACAATGATGAAAGCTAGATCATCGTTGGGACGAAATTTTATCGAGGTGTGTAAATGTGCAGGCTGGGGTGATGTTGGATATATCAACCGTTGGACGATGGAAATTACCAATAACTCAACGCACTACTCCATTCCCCTCGTCGTCGGACGACGTGTTGCACAAATTATTTTCTTTGAAACTGGACCGATACTCAAAAGACACAGAGACTACACGTCCGACGGAAAGTATCAAGGTTCAAAACTTCTCTCAAAATTAAAAAAGTCTTGGAAGCCAGAGCAGATGATTCCAAAAATGTATCTTGATCGCGAAATACGAAAACCAAAAAAGCGCCACTAGGCGCTTTTTTGTTAGAAAAATTTTTCTATTTCACTTCAACCCACACGTACTTTTCTGTTGAAAAGTCGTGCGGGCCGAGAAAAGGTATATTGATACCTTTTCTCCAACTCGACAACCTCCGGCAGATTGAAGTGAGAATTACTTCACTTCAATCCCCATTGAGCGAGCACTTCCTTCAATAATTTTCATTGCTGCGTCAATATCGTGTGCGTTGAGGTCTGCCATTTTGCGCTCTGCAATTTCGCGAACCTGCGCTTTCGTCACTGAACCAACTGGCTTGAGAGGATTTCCTGAACCTTTCTCTACTCCCGCTGCTTTAATAAGCAAACTTGAAGCTGGAGGACTTTTGAGAACAAATGTATAACTTCTGTCTTCAAAAACAGTCAGCACAACGGAAACTGTTTCGCCTCGCATGGTTTGTGTTGCTGCATTGAACTTGGTAACAAAGTCACCAATATTCACTCCAGCTTGACCAAGTGCAGGTCCAAGTGGTGGCGCAGGTGTTGCTGCACCTCCGGCAATCTGTAATTTGAGTGTTTTAAGTACTTTTTTGGCCATATACTAATTAGGTTTCTAGACTCGTGAAGCTTGAATCTAGAGATAAAACCGAAAGCGTAACGAGAGAATATTACAGTATTTTTGGGCTTTTTTCAAGTTTTTTGAGCTTTGTGCTTTGAACCTTGAATTTGGGCTAGATTTTTTTTACTTGTAAAAAATCGAGCTCTACTGGCGTTTCTCGCCCAAACATAGACACAAGAATCTTTACCTTTCCGCGCTGACGGTCAACCTCAGATACACGTCCTTCAAAATCCTTGAACGGACCATCAATAATAATAAGCCGGTCATCTTGTTCAAAATCAATCATGTGCATTGGCATGTCTGCCTTCATGCGACCAAAGAGTTCATCAATTTCATCTTGCTTGAGTGGAACT
Source organism: Candidatus Campbellbacteria bacterium (assembly GCA_024653945.1). Classification (NCBI taxonomy): domain Bacteria; phylum Candidatus Campbelliibacteriota; species Candidatus Campbelliibacteriota bacterium. Next base: position 232,403 of record JANLIT010000002.1, on the reverse strand, counting down.
GGTTGCACACCTGAGCCAACAAATCCTGTTACACGGGGAGTGTTGCGAACCACGTACCATGAATCATCCGTCACTATCATGTCCACAAGGATGTATCCTGGGTATACTTTTTCTTCTTCTTCAACACGTTTTCCACGTTTCACTTTTATTTTTTTCTCAGTGGGAACAAGTACGTTAAAAATTTTATCTTCCATACCAAGAGATTCAACGCGCTGTTTTAAATTGCGCACCACGGCGTCTTCGTATCCAGCGTACGTGTGAATGGCATACCAGTTGCGTCCTTGGTCGTGTTGTTTTTGAACTTTTTGTTGATTCATAGTGTTGTGTTGAAAAAGCTAAAAATGTATTTGAGTTGGACGAACTAGATAAGAAATTTCTGGACCAAAAAAGTAAAGAGTGCATCAAGTGCGCCAAGATATGCTGCAGTAAAAATTGAAATAGCAACCACCACAATCGTAAATGCAATTGCTTGGTTGCGCGTTGGCCAACTTACATGTTTGAGCTCTGTCTTTGTGTCTTTAAGATATTGAATGAAACGTGACATAGGTATGATGTAACATGTAACTCACAACATGTAACAATACTTTTTGCTACAAGATACGTGCTACATGTTTCGTGTTTCTGGTAATTAAAAACCCCTCGCGGGGCCTTTGTATTGAGCATATTACACCCCTTCTGAAAAGGAGTCAATGTTGCTTATCTGCTTAGTGTCGAGCCTCTTTTTCAAGCTTTCGGTTGGCAATAACCACCAAAAGTGGACTTGCAATGAAGATTGAAGAGTATGTACCAGCAATTTGCCCTACGAGAAGGGTGAGCATGAAGCTGTGAATCGTTGGACCACCGAGGAAGAAAAGGATAAGCAACACAAGAATAATTGAGAACGATGTGTTGAACGAACGAACGTATGTCTGTTGCAAACTCTTCCCTACCGTTTCGTCAAAAGGTTCCTTGACCCTTGACTCACCATTCAAACGCAGATTTTCACGGATACGATCAAACACAACGATGGTGTCACTCACCGAGACACCAAGAATAGTCAAAAGTGCCACAACAAAAAGCGTGTCTGCCTCAAGTCCATTGAGGTGTCCGAGAAGAACGAATGCTCCTGTTGGAATAATGATGTCGTGAAGAAGTGTGAGGATGGCAACTAATCCGTACATCCATGATGAAATCGGTTTTGAAACCTTACGAAATACAAATGCGACATACAAAATAATGATGAGTATGACGAGCGAAATTGCGATAAGTGTTTTACGTCGGAGCTCCTCACCAACCGTTGGTCCAACAGAACTCAAGCGCTCAATCACACCTGTCACTGCGGTCGTTGTTCCTGTTGTTGATGTCCCCGTCAAAAGATTTGTAAGAGTGGTGCGATTTGCATCAACGAGCATTTGTGTACGAATGGTCAAGCTACTATCACCTGATTCGCGTACAGTAACATCATTAAAACCAGCTTCCTCAACCATCGCCTTCACGGTATCTACAGACGGACGCGTGCTTGTTGAGTATCCCACTTGCACAATTGAACCACCAGAAAAATCAACACCAGGATTAAGACCCCACACCGCAAGCATCACCAACGAAGCAACGACGAGTGCGCCGGAGATGAGAAAGAAAATTGCTTTGTGACGAATAACAAACATACAATTATTTTGAAAGGCCTGAACCGAATAAGAACCTGACCATCGGCGTTACTTTATTTGGAGCAATTGCCTCAAGGAACGTTCGTGTGATTGAAAGCGCAGTGAACATTGAAACGGCGATACCAAGAAGGAGTGTGAGGGCAAAACCCTTAACAAGACTTGTCGTTGTATAGAACAAAACAATTGCTGTCAAAATGCCGGTGAAGTTGGCGTCACGAATTGAGAACCATGCACGGGCAAATCCATCAGTAATGGCATCACGCATTTCTTTGCCAGCCTTAATTTCTTCTTTGATTCGTTCAAATACAAGAATGTTAGCATCAACAGCCATACCAACCGACAACACAAAACCAGCAATACCAGGAGCAGTCAGTGTAATTGGAATGAGTTTAAAGAGTGCCAACACGAGTGCTGCGTATATCGCAAGAGAGAATGTCGCAACAACACCAGGAAGTCGGTACCAGAGAATCATGAAAAGAGAGATAACGATGAAGCCCCAGAGGCCCGCGAGCATACCAGCACGAGACACTTGCTCACCAAGTGTTGGACCAATTGAATCAGCACCGACCAATGTAATTGGAACAGGAAGTGCACCGAAACTAAGATTACGTGCCATTTCCTTTGCCTCATCAGCGGTCAGGCCAGTGATGATTGCTTTTCCATCAGTAATGGTTGCCTGAATAGTTGGATCACCCTTCATTTCATCATCAAGAAAAATAGCAAGTCGTTCACCGAGGTGTTTAGAAGTAATATCAGCAAAAAGTGTTGTTCCTTCGTCGTTAAATGTAAGCGCAACAATCGGCTCTTGAATGAGACCCTGACTGCTACCCTGACTAAATTGCAATTGCGCACTTTTCAGAAAACGCCCGGTGAGTCCCGTAGCAACATATCCTGTTAGCGTGGTTGTACCGTTTGTAACTTGGATGTCTTGTGCCAACTTAAATTCGAGAAGTGGTGTTTTACCGAGCTGTTTGATTGCTTCGTCAATATCAGTTACACCCGGAAGCTCCACGATGAGACGTTGTTCTTTTCCGTCAGCAATACGCGCTTCTTCAACTTGCACCACTGGCTCTGAAACACCAAAAATGTTTACACGACGTTCAATCACATCACGAAGTGAATTCATCGCATCTCCGACATCACTTACTGGCACACCTGACACATCCGCACTGTAGGTAAGAAGTGTTCCACCCGCCAAATCAAGACCAGCTTTAAAATGAAAACGCTGATTTGGACTCTGCTCACTCGAATACACAAAATAGCCGACCAGAATGGCGACTATAAGAATGACAACCGAACCTATTCGGTACCTCATTCCGGTAGAATTGGAAGTTTTATTTTGTTCCGCCGAAGTCATAAACATCAGCGAGTATACACTTTTCGAGTAAAAAGAAAAGGGACCTCCGCAGAGGCCCCCTCAGACACGTTGTCTGGTTATCGTTGGTGAATCATGGTGGAAATCATTTGTCTGACTTGTGCTTCAGTCAAAGATTTCCATCCGATTTTCCGCAAATCCTTTGCAATCTGCGGAGAGTGGGACTGGGCGGTCCTAATACTCATCCCTTGGTTGTTAGCCCAGGTAATGATTTCAGCCCGAAGATCTGGCTCCTTCTCTTTCAGAACAAACCGCTCGCCAGCCGATATCTTTTCTTGTGCCCGTCGTCGGCTTTTCTCCTCAATTGCGGCCAAGTCGGCAAGCATGTCTGCATCCGTCTTTGGCTTGAGCTTCGTTTTGTCCACCAGAGTAATAACCTCTGGTAACTTCGGAGCGGGCGGTGGAATCGAAAAACCACTGATGTCCAGAGGCTCCTCGCCCGGACCTCGCGAGAACTCAAGGGCCACCTGGGCCATGACATGCTTCACCAAAAGCTTTTCCTTTGGGGACATTGTCCACCTCCAGTTTGAACTTCTGAGAAGAATTATACCACCATTTGACAATAACACAATACTGTTCTCTTCTACAACATAGATACACCGAGAAACAACGTTGGTTACACAAAAACCTTCACAGAACAAGTTTGCGTAACCCCCACACAAGAGCATGTGTCATACATCAGTACCACTGCATATTAAAAGGTTTTTAAAAAGCATCGCCACTGCAATCGGCCCAATGCCTCCCGGAACAGGTGTCATGAGTGAAGCTTTGTCGGCACATGTTGGGTCTGCATCACCAACAACTTTTCCACCGCTCTCAGATGTGCCTGCATCAAGAATCACCACGCCATTTTTTACCATGTCGGGTTTTAGAAAGTGCGGAGCACCCGCACCGAGCACAATAATGTCAGCTTTGTGTGTGTGCTCTGCAACAACATCTTGGTCATCCAACGAAACGACGTGCGCTCCCCACTGCGACATCCACACCGCAACTGGCTCACCCACAAGTATTCCTTTTCCAACAACGACAACATGTTTTTCCGCGACCTCAATGCTGTATCGTTCAAGAATCTCCTTGATTGCCCCAACAACCGGAGGAAGAAGTGGACTATCTCCTCTTTCAAATGCATTTCGTGCTTGTGTGCCAAGACAATCCACATCATGCGACGCGGGAATAACATTTTGTATTTTTTTGAAATCAATATGTTGCGGGAGCGGTAATTGGACAATAATGCTATTGCTCTCAGTAATGATGTCCTGAACCGCACGAACAAGTTCCTGTGTTGTTATTTCTTTCGAAAACCGATGCTCCGTAAGCGTCACACCAACAGATTCCGCAACACGCTTCTTAATACGCACAAACTGCTCCATAACGACGTCATTTCCTACCATAACCACACCGAGGGACAGGTGTGTGTTGGTTTTTGAAAGTATCTTTTGAACACGAGAACAAATATCCTCCGCGATTTCTTTTCCGTTGATAAGCATGACTGACATCATATAACACGAGACGAGTAGTAGGTAGTAGATAGTAAAATAAATATGAAAAAGGCCCGCCTCCGCACAACAACGTGTGCATCGGGCGGGCCCAAACCTCCTCAGGAATTGCTTGCCTGTGTCATGTCTGCGCATGCAGGAGACAGGCGGGAGACGAAGCAAATACCCTGGCCCCACCTGTCGGGGCTGCCGAGATAGTCGGCCTCCACGATCCAGCCGCTGTCTAACCATTCCCCGAAGACCGCGCACAGCACGTCGTCCTTGTCACGGACGTAGCTGACGGTCAACGTCAGGTTGCCCACGGCCTGCTTAACGGCGAGAACCTCACAGAAGTGGGCGAGGAAAATCTCCACGCCCTCTTCGTTGCCGAGCTCCGCGACGATGGGAATGTCGCGTGAGGTTTTGAGAAGCTCGTGGAGACACAGAGTTGTGTCGTCCACATTCTCCTCGACCTTCGACAAAAACTGCCGCTTGAAGTTCTCGCCGAGGTGGCTGATGCGGGTGCGCTGACCCAGATCCATGTTGATCCGGAACGCATCCTTGGCGACGAACTTCTTGCTCCCCGCAACCTTGCTGGTGAAGAGAAAGCGGAGAAGGTTCTTCTTACCGCTCCAGACCTCCTCCTTGCGGAGGAAACGCCCGAGGGCAGTGAACCATTCCGCTCCGGCCTTGCCGAGCAGCTTCTCCAGCAGATCGACGAGCATCCCCAACCACTCGGCGGGAACGGTCACGATCATTACTACGATACGACCGAGCATGCTTTCGCGCATGGTCAGCCTCCTATTTGTGGCCGCTGTCTCCATTAACCGCGGTTTTGAAAATTCATTTCCAACATTCTATAATTCTATAGAATTATAGAATGAAAAAACCCTCAAAACTGCGGTCAATTTCGCCTGCCTGCGCAGGCAGACAATTTCCTGTGAAAGAACTTACTCTGATAGTATAACATCATTATTATCATTTTGTCAACCCCGATAGTGTTTTAACGCGGGCAAAACACTATCGGGGTCAATACTTCCTCGTATGCCCAAAATAACCTTATTTTAGGCTCTTTTCCCCTCTTCCCTAACAAGCTAAAGAAGCTACAAGCTAACAAGCTATCCTCTCTTCCCTAGCAAGCTAACGAAGCTACAACCTAACAAGCTATTTTATATTCCCGCCCGCGATAGAATGGTTTTCACCGTTTTGAGTGCAATTTTGAGGTCTAGTGTAATGCTTCTGTTTTTGATGTAGTACAAATCATAGGACAGTTTCACTCGCGTCTCCCCCACATCCGTTCCGTGGTGCGGGTGATGTTCGTGATAAATCTGCGCCCAACCGGACAGCCCGGGTTTAATCAAGTGACGCACATTATAAAACGGCACTTCGTGTTCGTAGTGTTTTACCATTGCAGGAAATTCAGGGCGCGGACCAATTAAAGAAAGGTCCCCACGAAACACGTTCCATAGTTGTGGCAATTCATCAATGCGAAGTTTTCGAAGTATCGCTCCCGTCTTGGTTACTTCGTGCTTGCTTGCAAGCACATCGTCTCCCGAATCACTTCCCGTCATCGTACGCACCTTAAAAATACGAATGACGTGGTTGTTTCTTCCCACACGGTCCTGTGAAATAAATAACGGACCCTTGTCTTCAAGACGAATGGCAAGGTACACAAAAGGAAAAAGAACGAAAGATACAAGCAACAGCGGAATAGAGAGCACAATATCCATCGCACGTTTCAAAAATTCGTATGTAAACTTTCGTGTCGCGGAAATATTTTCAAGAAACCAACTGTGTTGCACGAGAGAAAGTGGAATACGGTCAAAAATGTCTTCGTACACTTTGTGCATATCAATAAACCGAACACCTGAAAACATGAGGTTATAAAACTTGGGCAGGATTTGTATTACGTTTTCATGTTTAGTGTCTATCACGATTGTCGTGATACCCTCGGCATATACGCGCTCAACAACTTCTTTCTGAAAATCTAAGTCAGCAATATCAGACAAATCTATTGTTGAGGCGAAAAAGATTCCGTACCGGGGATTGCCGTTGACCTCACGCTTTAGTTCGTCCATTTCGCTTCCGCTTCCGATAAGTATTGCGGCCTGCCGTTCGGGAGATTCAAAAAACATGAGACTGTTGCGTCTCCACGTAACCACACACAAAAAAGACACAACAAGAAAAATAAAGAGTGTTGTTTTTGGTGTAATCCCAAAATAGGGAATGAAGTAGAAGAAAAAGATACCGAGAATGATATTGACCACTTGTGCATTCAAAATAATGGACGGAATACGCTTTTTAAGAAAGGTGGTGTGCTTGTCATAGAGTCCCGCAATAAAAAATACTAGAATCCACAACACAAAAAGGATTGTGAAAGGCTGAAAGTGTGACTCAAGGGCGTTTGTGTCGGGAATTTCAAAACGTCTCAAAAAAAGCGTTATCCACAATGAAAAATACAGGACGAGTACGTCCCCAAGGAAGAGAATGAATGCTTCTGAACGATTAACTATTTTCCCTACGTGCATGAATACACACACGGTACATCAGAGTGGGGCGCTTGTGAAGCCCACCCAACAAAGGATATATCCAGCACTTACCATAATCACTTTTTATTTTAGCTATTGCCGTAAAGGTAAGTGCTGGATATAGTGATGTAATGAACGGACGAAAAAAAATACTCTTTGTCATCACCAAGTCCAACTGGGGTGGAGCGCAACGATACGTATACGATATAGCAACGTCACTCCCCACTTCAGAGTTCGAGGTTGCGGTTGCGTGTGGTGGCAATGGACTACTTGTCTCGATGTTGCGTGAAAAAAATATTCCCGTGTTTGAAATCAAAAGTTTTCAACGCGATATTAGTTTTAGAAAAGAATTTTCTTCCCTGTTTGAGTTGTGGAAATTGTACAAAATGTTCAAACCCGATGTTGTGCACCTCAACTCTTCAAAGGCCGGTGGTGTGGGTGCGTTTGTTGCACGTCTCGCGGGAATACAAAAAATACTTTTCACCGCGCACGGATGGCCGTTTTGGGAGCAGCGAAATATGGCACAAAAAATCCTCATCGTATTCTTTTCATGGCTTACCATTGTTTTCACACACAAAACTATTTGTATTTCAGAATATGATGTGCGCATTGGACAGCGCATGCCCTTCGTTAAAAATAAAATTCACCTCATACGAAACGGCATTGCGATGTATGAGCCGTTGCAACGCGACATCGCTCGATTAAAACTTTTTGACCAAACAGTGATTGAAGAACATGCGCATGATATCTGGGTGCTCACCAATGCTGAACTCACACCAAATAAAAATCACCTACGCGCCATTGATGCTGTGATTGCATATAATCAATCGGCGTCCGAAAAGATTTTTTATGTGTGTATGGGTGATGGTGAATTGCGCGAAACACTTTCTGTACACATCAAAAAAAATAATGCCGAGAACTATATTGTTATGCTTGGATTTGTGCCACGGGGCTATTTGTATTACGGTGCATTTGATATTTTTTTCCTCCCCTCCCTTAAAGAAGGTGTACCGTATGTACTTCTTGAGGCCGGAATTGCAGGACTTGCGTGTATTGCAGGAAACGTTGGTGGTATTCCAGAAGTTATAACGCATGAAAAGAGCGGTCTCCTCGTCACGTCTTCAAATACCGAGGAACTCAAAAAAGCCTTACAAAACCTATGTAAAAATGAGACTAAGCGGTCACGCTTTGGAGCAGGGTTGAAAAAAACTATCGCAGAACAATATTCAAAAGACGAAATGCTTACACAAACAAAGCGTGTATATGTTACCTAGATTGTACCTCTCGACAAATACACACGGAATAGCTAGTATAGAGTCATGACCAACGACGTTATTTTTGATGAACGATCAATGTCATCAGTTGTTTTACAAGGACAGCGAAGTCCTCTTGTATCGTTACTTATTAAGAGTGGCCTTGTGCATTCCGAAGTAACTGCACGTGTAACACTTCTTGCTAGTGGCGCCGTATTTATAACACTCGCACTTTTTATTTTTCTAAGAACTGTGAATGACCCGGGAATTAATCCGGAGCGTGATATTCCACCACTGAGCCGAACGTCCGCAGGACAGCAATAATTTCATCAACATATCAAAATAATCAAGGATTTATCCAGCACTAAAAAGGACCTACAGATGTATGTATTCTCAAAAACATTTTAAAAAGCAAAATCATTTTTTTAGTGCTGGGTTTACCCTCATTGAGGTTATGGTTTCTATAAGTATCATCGCGCTTCTTTCAAGTGTGGTGATGTCAGCTACAAACAGTGCACGAAAAAATGCTCGTGACTCAAAAAGAATTTCATCTATCCGAGAACTACAGGTTGGACTAGAACTCTATTTCTCAGACAATCAGACATACCCTCCTGCAGACGTAATTGGTGAATCAGCTAACCGTGCAGGTGATCCTGCTATGGGTGATGCGGGTAACTGGGATACACCATTTGACAATGACTTTCTAACATCACTCGTTGGTGGAAAGTACATGCAAGGACATGTCTTTGATCCGCTTGGTGTAGCGGGTAGCTCTTTTCAAAACAATCTCCGATACTATCGTTTTCCCGCAGGGTCTTGGGGCTGTCCTGTAAATCGTGGTGCATTTTATGTCCTTGGAGTTGTTGACATGGAAACAAGTAGCGGTCGACACCAATTATCTCCAGGATGGAACTGTCCTAACTTTGATTTTGGAAACCCTGCAGTATACGGATTTGAATTCGTTGTTGGAAAGTACGAAAGTTAACCCTTTGCTCACCTCATATTTTTTCAAAGCACGAAAACCGCCTGGTGGCGGGTTTTCTATTGCATCACCACTTCATCACCAAACACATCTCGGTGTGTAGCGCGACGGTATCGGCGCATACCTGAAAGTATTCCGAGAGACAAGAACTCAATAACAAGGTGGCTTCCTCCATATGACACAAACGGGAGAACTGTTCCCGTAACAGGTAGGAGGCCAACGTTCATACCGATGTGAATGATGGCAGGAGCAGCAAGGGTGAGAGCCACACCAATCGCAAACAATGTTTCAAAATTGGTCGCGCCTAGAAACGCTTCTCGCAGAATTCGCCACACCACAACCCCAAAACACAACAACAAAAGAAGGATACCAACAAAGCCCCACTCCTCTGCAAATGCTCCAAAAATAAAATCTGTCTCATACTCTGGCAAAAACTGCAATCGTGACTGTGTTCCAAATCCAACTCCCTTCCCAAGAAATTCTCCCGAACCAACGGTTATTGTTGATTGATACGCATTGTACCCAGCACCCTGAATGTCAGTGAGTGGGTGAATAAATGTTCGTATGCGATCTTTTTGATAGTCTTGAAATACAAATCCCCACAATCCTCCAAACGCAAGTGCGCCAATCAAAAAAACGAGTGCGAGATGTTTTTTTGAAATACCAGATACAAGGACCATGCCGAGCCACAAAAAGAACACCACAATAGCGCCCCCGAAGTCTGGTTGAATAAAGAGTAAAACAAAGAAAATAAGTGCGTAGAATCCCGACACAAGAATATGTCTCACGTGTGCAATTTCAACATGTCTGCGGGAGAAATATTTTGCGAGTAAAATCACGAGTACTAATTTTGCTGGGTCAGACGGCTGAAGAAAGAATGCCCCAAAATCAAAACGGGAAACCGCTCCTTTTGTTATCGTGCCAAGAAAAAATAAGAGCGCCAACGAAGCAATGGAAATAAGGAACAACGTAACGACAACAGGGGTGTTTCGTAAAAACCTCCAATCAATGAGTCCTGCGAAGAAAAAGACGGCGAGAGAAATACAGAGCCACACCAATTGTTGTTCAAAAAAGGTATTTGGCTCAACGAATGAATTCATCGTTACCAAACCAAAAGCAGACAACACGAGTGTTGCTGCAAGGAGTGTCCAGTCAACGGAACGAAGGGCAAGAAACGACATACTACTGTACGAACGAGAAGAGTGGAATGATATCAATACGTGCTACTGCACGGGGAAACGGCTGAGGCCACGTAAACACAATCTCTTCATCTGATGTTCCCAACAAGCGTTCAATCACTGTTTTGGAAGCATGTATCGCATTGTCTTTGTCATCATACAAAATAGCTACCACGGGAATTTTGAGAAAGGTATCCAGCGTATTGTTACGCACATGTGCGATGAGACGTGGTGCTGAATCAACACCATTCATCTGTCTATCAATAACAACAACATCGGGTTTCACAAACGATGAATGCACCCAATCTGGACTTGCAAGCCAATCAAAGTCAGTAATAGTTGGAATACGCTCTTTTGTTTGTATACCTGTTTCAAAAATAGGAACAATGGCGTGTGGTGGAAGATAGACGTTTCCCTTTCGTTCTTCTACGAGCACGTTGCGATTATCACGAAGTCGGAACACATACGGAACAGAAACCGCTTCATAGGTGTCATTCGGATTTTCAACAAGCGCAACCGCTGTGTACACCCCAGGTGCTACTTGAAATTCTTGTTCCCAATACACAATTGGTTCTGCTGCCTGAAAACTACAAACACGTTCACATGACCCACCACAATCAATTCCATTTTCTGTAGCATTTTGTATTCCATCACTACAACTCGGTGCTTTATACAGCGTAAAAAAAGTTGGAATACCTATCACAAGAACCAAGAATGCTATGGTTCCAAATAAATAGGTGGCTTGTTTTTTTGACGTCCAGGACATATGGAAAAATTAGATATTGGAGATTAGATACTAGAGATTAAAGACAATACAAGAACATGTACAGGATAGCAGAAGAAAGCGTTTTCATAAACAAAAAACACCGCCCTCGAGGTGGTGTTTTTTGTAATTGAATACTTTGTTCTGGCGGCTACCTACTCTTGCCCTTGCGGACTACCATCGGCACTAATGAGCTTAACTTCCGAGTTCGGAATGAGATCGGGTGTATCCCCACCGTTAAGCCACCAGAACAAAATTTTCAATCAGAATGAACTCTGACAACTGCATAAGTAGTACACAAACACTAAAGAGTGATCCCCTTCTCATAAAGAAGAGGGTGGGTGGGATGACAGGATTTAAACCTGTGACCTCCGGACTATGAATCCGGCGCTCTATCTGGCTGAGCTACATCCCGTGAAAGAACGGCGGTGCGAAGGACAGGAATTGAACCTGTGACCTCTGGATCAAGAGTCCAGTGCTCTCCGTGAGCTACCTTCGCACGAAAGTACCACTCTTCAGTGTTTGTGTGTGTAACAAAAAGAAAACAATGCGTTCCGTGTGTACCGCACACGGTCGGTTATGAATCGATTTTCAGATTACCTAACAGGAGATGTCGACGAATTAGTACATCTCGGCTCCACGCATTACTGCGCGTCCACCTAATGCCTATCAACGTGATCATCTCTCACGGGTCTTAATGATTTCTAATCTTGAAGTTGGCTTCCCTCTTAGATGCTTTCAGAGGTTATCCATTCCCGACATAGCTACGCAGCGATGCACCTGGCGGTACAGCTGCCACACCAGAGGTCAGTTCATTCCGGTCCTCTCGTACTAGGAACGAATCTTCTCAAAAATCAACGCCTGCAGCAGATAGGAGACCAACCTGTCTCACGCATGTTTCCAACGATTGCTCGTTGCATTGGACTATACCTTCATCCAACTTTTTTGGATGGCTGACGTGTAGTCTCTACGGGCCCGTCAAAACGAGTTCCCTCGGAATTGTCCATGAAGGATTTTTCCGATATAAGTCAACTTGATTCATACGAATTACTTCGTATGACCGCCGTGATATGATTGGTTCCTTTTAGTTTTTCATCTTAAAAGACGAAAAGATTTTTGGGCAACCGATTTCATTGAAATCGGAAAGTCCAATTACACAACATTACTTCGAAGGGATTCAGACTGTCGGATCATGAAACATGAAACATGCAACCTGTAACAAAAAATGTTACATGATACATGCCACACGATACATGTTCCCGACGGTCTGAACCCAGCTCGCGTACCTTTTTAAATGGCGAACAGCCATACCCTTGGGACCTTCTCCAGCCCCGGGATAAGGTGAGCCGACATCGAGGTGCCGAACACCGCCGTCGCTATGGACGCTCGGGCGGTACCAGCCTGTTATCCCCAGAGTAGCTTTTATCCGTTGAGCTCCCCCCGCATCTAAAGCGAAAGGTCGGATCACTATGCTCTACTTTCGTACCTGCTCGACATGTCCGTCTTGCAGTTAAGCCCTCTTTTGCCATTACACTATCGGCACGGTTTCCATTCGCGCCTAGAGGACCTTTATAGACCCCTCCGTTACTTTTTAGGAGGGATTCGCCCCAAACAAACTACCTGCCAGATACTGTTCCCTACCGTTTTTGCCGTCAGGGTTAGAACGTACAATTTGAAAGAATGGTATTTCATATTTCGAGTCCAGCAAAGCCAAAACCTCGCCTTCAACCTCTGCCATCTATGCTACGCATTCAACTCGTACGCCCAATATCAAGCTGTAGTAAAGCTTCTGGGGTCTTTTCGTCTAGCTGCAGGTAGAGGGCATCTTCACCCCCATTGTATTTTCACCGAGCGAGTCCTCGAGACAGTTCCCCAGTCGTTACACCATTCGTGCGCGTCAGAACTTACCTGACAAGGAATTGCGCTACCTTAGGACCGTTATAGTTACGGCCGACATTCACCAGGGCTTATACAGTTCAGCATACGCATCACGCTGTGCGCGATGCACACGAATCATGTAACATGTAGCACGCAACAAAAATTTGTTACATGTTTCATGTTTTGTGATACATGAGCATCACATCCAATGTGATGCGTACACCCTCCGTACTTGACCTTCTGGCATTGGTCAGGTGTCACCCCCTATACATCCTCTTACGAGTTCGCAGGGAGCTGTGTTTTTGATAAACAGTCGCCAGGGAGACTTTCGCTGCGGCCCAACCGCATCACGTTGTACGCGATGCACACGAATCATGTAGCATGTAGCACGCAACAAAAATTTGTTACATGTTTCATGTTTTGTGATACATGAGCATCACATCCAATGTGATGCGGCCGGGCAGACCTTATTGCTAACTTACGGTCGCTTTTTTGCCGAGTTCCTTGAGGACCTCTCACTCGTTCGCCTTACTCTACTCGAGCTGAACACCGGAGTCGGTTTGCGGTACGGTCTGTTTGTATTTATTCTTAGAAGATTTTCTTGGAAGCGCGCTCTGTATCGTTCCCTAATCCGAAGATTAAGTTCCCGAAAACATTTGGGATAGTGCCTGCCGGATTTACCTAACAAGCGCCCTCATGTTCCCGACACAAATCCAATAATGTGCGATATATACAGCACTCCGTCTCTCCATCGAAATACACCCAGGTCATGGAATATTAACCATGTGTCCATCATGTTCGGCTTTCGCCATCCACTTAGGCCCGACTAACCCTTCGCTGATTACCATCGCGAAGGAAACCTTGTTCTTTCGGCGTGCGGGTATTTCACCCGCATTGCGGTTACTTGTACCAACATTCGCTCTTCCCAACGCTCCACCGTGGCTCACGCCTTCGGCTTCATCGCAGATGGAAATGCTCTCCTACCACTCAACCGCATCACGCGAAGCATGATGCGTAAATCCAAAATCCAAAGTTCAAAATCCAAAAAATAATAGTTTCTAACTTCAAACATCCGACCTCTCACTGCTATTATTTTTGAGCTTTGTGCTTTGAAATTTGAGCTTACCGTCATCACATTCCATGTGATGCGGTTGAATCCTCAGCTTCGGTACAATGCTTAGCCCCGATTGTCTGTGGCGCGAAGTCTCTAAATGAGTGAGCTGTTACGCTTTCTTTAAAAGATGGCTGCTTCTAAGCCAACTTCCTCAGTGTTTAAGAAACTTCACCTCCTCGACTGTGCACTTAGCATTGATTTTGGGACCTTAACTTGAGATCAAGGGCTGTTTCCCTTTTGACCAGTGGAGCTTAGCCCCCACGGTCTAACTGCCCAACAATTTACTCTTGGTATTCGGAGTTTGATTGGTCCAGCGAGATTTCTCCCTATCCAGACCATCCAGTGCTCTACCCCCAAGAGGTACGTTAGACGCCAGCCCAAAAGCTGTTTCGGAGAGAACCAGCTATTACTAGGTTCGATAAGCTTTTCACTCCAACCCACAAGTCATCCGAAGATTTTGCACCATCAACCGGTTCGGGCCTCCCTCCATCTTTCGACAGAGTTCACCCTGCTCATGGGTAGCTCACCTAGCTTCGGGTCTTATGCAGACGACTAAAAGTAGAAGTTGGAGGCCAGACTCAAAGATACCGAAGCACCTTGTCATCTGACTTCTAACTTCTACTATGTTCGCGCTATTCACACTCGGTTTCCCTACAGATTCGTCCGACAAAGGACTTATCTTACGCCGTGTGCATAAACTCGTTGGCTCATTCTTCAATAGGCACGCCATGACGGACGCATCACGCTACGCACGATACTCACGAATCATGTAGCATGTAGCACGCAACAAAAATTTGTTACATGTTTCATGTTTTGTGATACATGAGCATCACACACAATGTGATGCATCCGCTCTGACTCCTTGTAGGCATATGGTTTCAGATCTATTTCACTCCCCTCTCCGGGGTTCTTTTCACCTTTCCCTCGCGGTACTAGTTCACTATCGGTCTCAATGTGTATGTAGCCTTGCCGGTTAGTTCCGGCAGGTTCCCTCAGGCTATTCGTGTCCTGAGGTACTCAGGAACGGTAACTAGAAAGATGTGTTCTTTTCGCATACAGGACTATTACCCTCTAGGGTCGCGCTTTCCAGCGCATTCTGCTAAGAACACATTTTGTAACTTTCTCCTTATCCGAAGATAGGCGTTACCGCCCTACAACCCCGCACGCAGCACGCGAAACGCGATGATGCGGAAGCTTCTTAGCTTATTAGCTTCGTTAGCTTCTTAGGAATTTCCTAACAAGCTACTGCGCTACAAGCTACGGGCTTCGCTATCACATTCCATGTGCTACGCACGGTTTGGGCTTCTCCCGTTTCGCTCGCCGCTACTAAGGGAATGACAATTGTTTTCTTTTCCACTGGGTACTGAGATGTTTCACTTCCCCAGGTATGCCCGCGCACAGCGCGGAAATCCTAAATCCAAATATCGAAATCCGAAACAATATCTAATTTTCTAAATCAAAATGTTTAAAACATTTGAATTTATGATTTTGAATTTGTTTCGATTTTCGTATTTCGTGCTTCGAATTTCTGTGCTATGCGCGTCTGCGCGGTTTGCGCGCAGGGGTTTCCCCATTCGGAAATCTCCGGATCAAAGGTTGCTTAACACCTCCCCGAAGCTTATCGCAGTTACACCACGTCCTTCATCGCCACATTGAACCAAGGCATCCACCATACGCCCTTTAAATCTCCCGTTAGGAAATCTAAAAACCGTCTCGTATGCAATCGCCTACAAGAGGATTGCATACTACTTTCATATTTCTACTTTGTTGTTTCATTGGAGCTAGATTAACCAATGAAACTACCTGCTCTTGTCCTACTCAAAAGGACAAGATTTTTGTTTCTTTTTGTTACTACCTATGCAGTTGTCAAAGTTCATCTACCACGTTTGAGAACAAAAAAACCGCCTTTTCAAGCGGAGTTTCCAACGGCACACCGAATGTGCGCAACTAGTTGCTCCGTGTCGATATGCAGTTAGCTGATGTATTCATACGTAGTGTGGTTATTATATCTATACAGGCTCTCATGTCAAGGTTTTGGGCCTCAAAAATGACACCCTCCACATAAATTGGTGGTGTGGTTAAAAAAGCTTATTTGATAAGGGTTTTACGGCGGGTTTGTAAAGATTCTCCAAAGTTCTTGGGGAGAACGTGTGGAGAACAAAAAACCACCCATTTTCGGGTGGTTTTTTGTTCGAAGTGGATGCTACCAACTTTTATCGTTGTCGTTGAATTTTCGCGGTGCTCGTTCCGTCATAGGACGCGCAACGTTCACAGTGAGAGGACGTCCTTCGTAGTCTTTCTCGTGGAACATCTCAATCGCCTTGTTTGCTTCGTCAACACTACCCATTTCGACGAATCCAAAGCCTTTTGAACGACCAGTCATTTTGTCTTTGATAATAGTTGCCGAAACAACCGTGCCGGCTTGTCCAAAGTACTGACCAAGTGTTTGATCACTTGTGTCGTAACTCAAGTTGCCGACGTACAATTTTGCTCCTTCCGTCATATACGTTTTCTTTGCTAACTTCTCGAACCGAAAACGATGTGTTTTCCGCTCAAGACACTTAATAAACTACCTGCATAGTGTAGCAGAACGAGGATAAAAAGAAAATAAACTCAGCACTTAACTTGTTTAAAACAAGTTAAGTGCTGGGTAAACCACCCTCTTTGGGAGCTAGGCTTCCAAAAGAAGCTCCTGCAAACCTTTTTTATTTTCCTTTCTTTGAACAATATCTATAAGTGTCTCTTTGCAATATGTTTCATAGTCCTGTCGAGCGGAAAACTGGTCCAAAATAATTTCCTTCATACAAAACTGTTCTTTTTCTTCTCCCCCTCCGATATACTCGCCCCAACTTGACCTATATAACTTGGGAGCCAAGCTCCCAAGTCCATGAACTTTGAAATTTAAATTCACATAAACACTAAGATGCAGTAAATATTCATTTGAAGAGATGTGTATTGCTTTATACGTACCCTGAAACAAGCCCCCACTTCTTTTATATTTCTCATTAAAATAATTTGTATAGCCGGATCCTAGCCGATGCATGAATTTGGAGACACCGTTTTCAGCAATCTGTTTAATTACGAAATGGTAGTGATTTGGATTGAGACAATAAGCAACAAACATAACAAGCGGTAACCCTTTGGGAGCTAAGCTCCCAAGTTTTTTCTTTACAAGTTTACGCTCGTAGATGCTTCCAGTCAGCTCGGTCGAATTAAATTCGGACATGCCGAGAAAAAATCTCTGTATGTCATCTTCACACAAAAAGATATCGCGCTTGTCTGTTCCACGATTGTATATGTGGTAATACTCTCCTGTCACAAATTTGGTTTTTCTCATATGTGGGAGCTAAGCTCCCACGTTGGAGTATGAAGGAAGGGGTATGAGAAAAAACTAAAGACGCGAGAGTGGGACGGGAGAGGTTTGGGAGCTAAGCTCCCAAGTTATGGTGTGGGCTCGGGGACTATCTCGGGTGCTGATTCGGGTGCTGATTCGGGTGCTGGCGACGGATCCTCAATAACGGGCTCCTCTGTCACGGGTGCTGGTTCTTCAACGACTGGAGGTTCTTCGACAATTGGTGGTTCTTCAACTGGAGGATCTTCAGATGGCGACTCCTCCACAACTGGCGGCTCTTCAACTGGAGGCGTTGTGTCTCCTCCACCTCCTCCACCAGTATCCGCCGGAAGTGGCTCAACAGGCGCTGGCGTCGGCGATACGTTTGCATTATCAAGAAGTTCTTGCAACTGCGTCTCATTCACACACGTCGCTCCCACGCACAATTCATCCGTCGTGATTCTGTGCACAATAATTTCAAAGAAATGTGACACGCCGGAGCTTGCGTTAGCAAGTAGTGTCTCTACATCGGCAAAAATCAAATCAACCTTCGCGGAAAGTTCTTGGATTGCTTTGGCGAGAAGTGCTGTAAGTTTATTGTAGTCAACGCCCTGTGGAGTAACGCCGTCATCTTCGTAACTAACGACCTCGGGAATGATAATGGCAACGTCTTCAGCAATGAATCCAATGCGCGGTGAGATATCGGGGTTGATTTCTTCCTTGTAGTTAAACGATACCGGTCGGAGTTTCATGACGTCAGCCAAACCATACGGTATATCTATGATATTTTCCTTGAACCGTTCGGATGACGCACCACAGTCTGTTCCTCCGTTGGTGATTTCATACGTCGTCGGGTCAATACAGAGGTAGTTGTCTGGTCCTGATTCTGCTGACAATGTGCTGGAGAAGGCGGCGGTGCCAACAACCGACAGTGTGCGCCATGGAGATGTGGTCCCGATGCCGACGTTGCCACCGGTCGGTGAAATAACAAGATTTCCAGATGAATTCGTTTGCAAATCCGTGTACACAGAACCTACGGTATGTGTGAGTCGCAGTTGGGGGTTACTTGCATCAAGTGATTCAATTTTGCGTGCAGGAGAACCAATAGATGACGCGGAACCTGCGTAAAATCCGACAAAACTATTGAGAGCGTTATAGATAAGTGATGGATCACCTGCTCGAATATTAACATTCCCATTTGCCGAAAGTACGTTTCCTGAAGATGAGAAACGTAATGCGGTTACATTAGCTGTTCCGTTCACGTCTAACGGGTATGCTGGTATGACTGTTCCGATTCCCACATTTCCCGTCCCCGTCACCGTAAGAATATTCGCGTCCGTTGATGAGGCAATCTCAAAGATGTTCGCAGTGCCGGCAGAACCTTTCACCGAGAGCGTCGCTTCGGGAGAAGTGGTGCCGATGCCGACGTTACCGGTATTATTTATAGAAAACAATACGGCGGTAGTATCAAGAACACTATACGGCGTGGTCACGGTTGAAAATGTGTTACCCACAACACGCGTGTTTGCAGCTGAAGCCGCCACCGAGATACCCGTTTCTAATGTATCAAGTTGGTTTCCTTCAATACTAACACCTGTCGCCGTTGCTACATTAATTCCAACCCGACTCGCCCCCGCACCAGAACCTATTATTTTATTATTTCTTATAGTAAGTCCTGTCACCACATCAGTAACTGCGATTCCGTTGGACACCGTTGTTCCTGGCGATAGGATTGTGTTTCCATCGATTGTAATCGAATCACCTGACGCCACCCTAATGGCATCATAACTTACAGTCCCCGATGAGGCCGTTCCAAGTGAAATAACGTTATCCGAAAAGACTACACGTTTTGCCATTACATGTGTCACGTCATCAGGAATAAACCATATCAACGGATCAATTGGCGAAGAGGTTTGAACCGAGCTATCAAAAACATTTCCTGAAATTACGACGTCTGTTACATCGTGTATCTCAAAACCATTTCCACCATCATCTACCGTCCTAATAAAATTGTTTCCTGTAAAGACAAACCCTCTGCTTACCCCTCCATCATTTGTAAAATGTACAGAGGAATTAAAGAAAGTATTTCCTACGATACTAAACCCATACGCATTGGCGTGTGTATAAATTTGAACTCCTGTGTTAACGGTTGAAAAAGTGTTACCAGTAATAACTGCCCTTCTCGCCTTTCGTAGTTCAATGGCACTATCTCCAATCGCTGAAAAAATATTATCAGCGATTTCTATATCCTCGACACCAGCGGAGGTCAAAATTCCGTACGCTGACCCAGTCGAATTTTTGATGGTAGAACGTAAGATACGCGGGTTTAAAACGGTTGCATCATACCCTTGCGCATAGACGTTATAAATACCTGCAATTAAATTTCCATCAAGCGTCACATCTGAAATGGTGACATAATTTCCTGCTGTGTTGCCCTTGATTGAAGTGCGATTGAGAATATAAATCAGCGCACGCTCCGTCCCGCTTACCGCTTTAATAATGGTGCCGCTCCCTTGACCTTGAAGCCAGAGCCCATAGTGTGTGTAGATTTCCGATGTTGTGTTGTATGTTCCGTCTAAAAGAAGAACATGGCCACCAGTTGCTGGAAGTGCGTCAATCGCCGTCTGTATTTCTACTTCATCGGCCGTACCATCCGCAACATAATCACATTTGTTTTTATTTGTTGAATCGGATGCACAAACCGTGTATGTCACGCTTGCTGTTCCTATTATTTTCTTTAAACCAACGTCTCCTCGCGTAGCCAACCCTATATCGTCCGTAATTAATCCACCTGTTCCAATGATTGGAATACGCCCAGAAGTAAGTGCTGAACTTTTTATTGACCCCACAACGTCAAGTGCTTGACTTGGGCTTGTTGTCCCAATACCAACGTTTCCATTCATCAACACATTCAACCCTATCGCACCAGTTGTCAGTCCACCAGAGAACGTTGAGGTTGCCGTGGTTGAGGTCGCATTGAAATAATCAGCCCACAATGCACCGCCACCAGATGAGCCATTGGTGACACGAAGCACACCAGCGGACGTGCGTGCGAGACCAACGTCACCTGATCCTCCGATTGTTAGAAATGATTCGGCTGGAGATGTCGTGTCGGAGTTGGCATACGGAGTCGTGACCGAAATAAATCGGTTATCAGCGACTCGGGTGCCGCTGGCGCTCGCCGCAACACGGATGCCAGTCACACCTGTATCAAATATGTTCCCTTCAACTGTCGCGTTGACGGTGTTTGATAGGTCCACCAGTGCACCGCTGGCATTATCCGAGGTGCTCTTAATCGTATTGCCCTTGATTACCAAGTTGGTCGCCGCGGTCGTAGCTCTCACTCCCCAGTTATAGTCCTTTGGTGCGTAGATACGGTTATTGAGAATTGACACATTACTACCAGCTACGGTGATAGCACCGTATCCGTACCCACTAGCATTCGTCGCATCAGTAATCTCATTTCCGATGATTGTTGCGTTGCTGACCGTCGAGTAAACATAAATCAACGGAACCGACGTGTGAGCGGCCGTTGGCGTACTGGCGTCGATGATGTTATTCGCCACCACCAGGTTATTGATGCGTCGAAACGCAATTTCGACAGAACTACTCAACGCGCTTATCGTCCAAACGTTGTCGGAAAAGATAAATCCTTGAATCGTCGCCGAAACATCTGTAATGAGAAAATTCGTGTCCACAAGGACGTTGTTGGACACAATCCAATCCCGCGCCCCCGATTGTGCATATGTCTGAAACGAACAACGTCTAATGTCATTGTTGGTAACACGCACTTGTCCAGATGCTTTTAGTTCCAAACAAGAATCGGCCCAATCAGACAGTGTGCTATTAGTGATAGAAACATTGGTATGGTCAACAGTTTGAACTCCGTACGATGTGCCTGTTGCATTTTTTACTACCATTCGTTCAACATGAATGTCAGACCCTCCGGCGGCATACACGCCAAGAATCGTTGGACGGGCATTTGCATCAAACGTCATGTCTGAGACTATGAGGTTTGTATTGTGGCCACTTGTACCACCTGAGTACATATTGAAACCTCCTGCCGATGCAGATGCGATCTGAACAAGTGTTGCGTGTCCGGCTCCACTCAACCACGTATTGTTATTCGGTATAATCGGTCCCGTAATTGTGTACGTACCCTCCATCAACAACACATGACCACCACCGGCTGGCAAAAGTGCAAACGCACTGTTGATACACGTTTGATCCGCGGTTCCTGTACAAACAACATCCGCCTTGTTTTTATGAAGTGAGTCACTTGCTGCAACGGTCACGGTAACAGCCGCGGTCCCGCTAATCGTGCCATCTGGATTTACTGTTGTGCTCCCTGCTATCGAGCTATCCCCGTCAAGTACCAATGTCGCCGAGCCAGATGTACCACCAACAAGCGTTTGTCCGCCAGAACGTCCTGCAAGCAAGGCGTACTGGGTGTGATCGTCAGTGAGTAATCCTGCGAGAGACGAGTGCAGTACGTTGAGTGTCGATGTTGCTGTCGCAACCCACGCACTGCCATTCCACTGGATGAGGTTGCCAAGTGATGCGTTGCCTGCATGGGCAATCGTGGATGACGAATTGATGTAGTCGACAGGAAATCCCGCGAGACCAAGGGTGGTGGTGGCGACCCATGTGAGTCCGGTACCTGTTGACCAGAGTACTGCACCGTTTGTGCCACGCGTTGCATTGTTGTCATACAAACCGCCGGTAAGCGCGAGGTCACCTGCAACGGAGAGCTTGGCATATGGGGAAGTGGTGCCGATGCCGACGTTGCCCGTTGGGCGGTACACATCACCACCTGCAGATGTCCATGTACCGACAGCGCCACCACCAACAAGGTTGCCACTCCAGTAGAGGTCGCCCAACGAATCAGAGTAGAGTCGGTTTCCTGTTGCTCCTGGGGTGGTATTTACAAGATACACAGGACCGTTGACTGATAACGTGTCGGTTGGAGAGGTCGTGCCAACGCCAACACGATTGTTTATGTCATCAATAACGAGGGTTCCGCTATCAATGTTGGCAGAAAGAGCAGAGAGGTTGTTTGAGAGTGACAGTGATGTGCCGGTGAGTGTGCCCGTGAGTGTACCGCCGGAGAGTTCGAGAAAGTTGTCGGGAGAACGATTATCAGGAGACAGAGCTGCGATTCTAATTTTAGGAAGCAGTTCTGCGCGAAGTCCAGAAATGGCATTCGTCATGTCGAGAAAAGTGATGCCGGAGACGGTATTGGTTGTGATGGTGCGTGTTTCAATCGTGCGCTCTGGTCCTTGCACTATTGGTTGTGTCACTGTCGACGGTGGTAGGGTTGGCGAAGTGTTTGAGGGCAGATTGATGACGGTCTGTGGTGTATTGGTGATACCAAGCCACGAGCGTAGTGCAAGTCGTACTCTTCCAAAAAAAATCCCCATTCTTTCAAAAAAAGTTGGTGTGCTTGGTGTGGTAGTGCCCACACTTGGCGCATTAAAACTTTCCGCGACAGCTGCAAGGCTTTTCTTGAAAACCGATTGTGTGTTTCGAGCAAGTTGTTGTGTTGCACTCACAACGGTATCAAAACCCCCAAGTGTCAGGGCTACTGTTTTTTCTGCACCAGTGGTATACATGCCCGTAATCGTAGAGTTGATATTAACGAGAGTCCGTGCAAAAGTGTGTATGTTCTGTACAACTGCCTGAATTGTTTTTATTGGGTGTGTGACAAAAGTAAGGACGGTGTTCGGTACTTCTGCAAGAGTGTTGTATGTCTGTCGTGGTGCTGTGCGTGCAAACGTTTCAAAACCTCTTACTGTCATGTTGAGTGTGTCGCGAGTTCCATCTGCAAGTATCTTCACAACAACTCCCTCTAAAGAAAGAACCGTGTGTGGTACGCGAGCGAGTGTGTCATATGTTTTGCGTGCGTATGCAGGATGTGTTTCAAGTGCAAAGAGTCCAAGCAAAATAAAAAATATGCCAACGAGCGTGCTGGCTGCTGGAAGTTTTTTAGGAGAACGATATGGTGATGCTATGTTGTGTGCAGGCGTAGGAGTTGTGGTGACTGGATGCGGTACGTCAAGTGTCTCTGGTGTGTCCGTCAAAACAGGAAATTCTTCTACAGAAGCTAGAGTGGGGGCAGGTGTGCCGAAACCTTTATATTCTGCCCCCACCACAAACGCAAGAAAGCTTTTTTCTTCAACAAGTCGAACGTGACCCACGAGCATTGACTCGATTTTTCCCGCTCGACTGAGCTGTTCAATATAGTCACTGGTATAACCAGACAGTTTCGACGCCTCCTTTGTCGATATAAATTTCTTATTTTCAATGAAAAGTGGCTGACTCATAGAGCTACCTACAAGTATAAAGCACTATTGAGTTCATTTCTCTTAATAATGGCTTAACAGTGGATATCTCGTTTAGAAGACCGTAAAAAGTGTGTTGGACTGTTAAAAAATCACCCTGCCTTGGCGGGGTGAGTTGAACGTACTGTGGACGGCTCCGGTGCTAGTGGGAACGCTCCTAGGCTCGTTTTGCGCTGGCAGGAATGCCAACGACAAGTACATATACCAAGGCAAGAGAAACAAAAACCAGAAGCTTGAAGAGAATTGCAGTTTCCCTTAAAAGGTTCTTCATGGGAGCCCTTTCTCCGACTTGTCTGTAAGAACTGCCTAAAAACGACGATACGCCTCACTATCATGGAAGTCAATTTGTTAAAAATATAATAAAAAGAAAATGCGCCAGTGGTTACCCACTGGCGCACGAACGGCAATCCTCACAGGTTTTGCCGCACTGCCGCACTCACTGCGGTGTTTTATGAGCACCTCCCGTCTCCAAGAAAAAGAACCTTTGTTGAGAGTAACACATCATCAACGACGTGCAACTATCACTTTGCTCGCTGTTCAATAATTGCTTTTGCGACGCTGTCAGGAACCACTTCGTAGTGGTCAAATTCCATTGTTGAGTTTCCACGTCCTTCCGTCATAGAACGAAGCGCTGTACTGTATCCAAACATTTCAGAGAGTGGAACAAACGCACGAACCACTTTGAGCTGACCGCGGTCTTCCATCCCTTCAATTTGTCCACGCTTTGATGAAAGGTTTCCGGTGATGTCCCCCATGAATTGCTCTGGAATAACCACTTCAATTTTCATAATTGGTTCAAGAAGCACGGGGCGTGATTTTCGTGCAGCTTCTTGTAACGCCTGTGATGCAGCAATCTTGAACGCAATTTCAGATGAGTCCACATCGTGGTACGAACCATCATAGAGTTCAACGGACACGTTCACCATGCGATAACCAGCCACAATACCTCGGTCCATCGCTTCGCGAAGTCCTTTCTGAACTGCTGGAATAAATTCTTGTGGAATAACACCTCCTTTGATGCTGTTGATGAATTCAAATCCCTCATCTCGCTTTGTGTTCTTTGGCAAATCTTCATCTTTTATAGATGTGTCCATCGGCTTCACTTTAATCTTCACGTGACCATACTGACCTTTTCCACCAGTTTGTTTAACATATTTATTTTCAACATCTGCTTCCCCGAGAATCGTTTCACGATAGGCCACCTGTGGCTTACCAACGTTCGCATCAACTGAAAATTCACGACGCATGCGTTCAACAAGCACTTCAAGGTGCAATTCGCCCATGCCCGCAATGATGGTTTCGAGTGTTTCTGGATCTGATGTTACGCGGAAGGTTGGGTCTTCATCCGAAAGACGTTTGAGTGCCATGCCGAGTTTTTCTTGGTCTGCCTTTGTTTTTGGTTCAATACGGAGAGAGATAACTGGTTCGGGAATTTTAATTCGTTCAAGAATAATTGGGTGCTCTTCATCACAGAGCGTATCGGATGTTTTTGTGTCCTTAAGTCCAACCGCTGCTGCGATTTCTCCAGCAAACACTTTCTTCACTTCTTCTCGATCGTTTGCATGCAAACGCACAATACGCCCAACGCGCTCTTTTGTTTCTTTTGTAGCGTTATACACATACGAACCGGCTTCAAGGGAACCTGAGTACACGCGGAAGAATGTAAGCTGACCAATGAATGGATCTGATTGCACCTTAAATGCGAGAGCTGCGAAGGGTTCTTCATCGGACGCATGACGAACAATTTCTTCATTTGTATTTGGGTCAATTCCTTTTGCGGGAGGAATATCAAGCGGTGATGGGAGGTAATCAATAACCGCATCAAGTACTAATTGAACACCTTTGTTTTTGAGCGCAGAACCAGTGAACACCGGAATGATGAGGTTTGCAATAACCGCCTTGCGAAGCACCGCTTTTAGTTCGGCAAGTGGAATTTCTTTTCCTTCCAAGTACAGATGCATGAGTGCTTCATCCTCGGAGACAATTTTTTCAATAAGTTCGTGACGATATTTTTCTGCGTCTGCTTTTAAGTTTTCAGGAATGTCATCTTGTCGGAGAACACTACCTTTATCTCCTTCAAAATAAAATGCGCGCATCGTGAGCAAATCAATCACACCTTCATGTTTTTCTTCCTCACCAATTGGAATTTGCATGCGAACTGCGTCCTTGGTGAGGCGGTCAAGAATAGAGGCGTATGAGCGTTCAAATGATGCACCAATGCGGTCCAACTTGTTGATGAAACACATACGTGGCACCTTTCCTTCTTCTGCATAACGCCAGTTTGTTTCTGACTGTGGTTCAACTCCTGACACACCGTCAAATACCACAACGGCACCATCCAACACACGGAGAGAGCGCTTCACTTCAATCGTAAAGTCAATGTGTCCTGGGGTATCAATAAGATTGAATCGGTGCTTGAGTGCCGTGTTCGTCGTGTCATACGACGGTGTCCAAAAACACGTCGTTGCCGCGGCGGTAATCGTAATACCACGTTCACGCTCTTGGTCCATCCAATCCATGACGGTATCTCCTTCATGCACTTCACCAATTTTGTGAGACACTCCTGTATAAAAAAGCACGCGCTCAGACACGGTTGTTTTTCCTGCGTCAATGTGCGCCACAATTCCAAAATTTCTTACTTTCTCAAGTGGGTAATCTCTATTCATAGTTTAATGATTTAGAACATGTTGATACCGAAGCATGCCCCGTACCACGCATTGCGTTGGTGCGGGGTTACGTACTTTTTCTAGAGGATAGTCGCGGTCCATATAAAGTAGAGGTTAGAAGTTGGAAGTTACCTGCCTGCCGGCAGGCAGGGATGTTGGAATAACAATGATATAAAAACGCCCACACGGGCAACGACACTATAGCACCATTGGACTTTTTGGCAATGTACACGAGAAAAAATATATAGGTATGAAGAAACCCCGCTCGCTCATATGAGCTCGCGGGGTGCGACTACCAGACTCAGATAGCCGCTGCGGCTGCCTTAGGAAACTGCTTCTGCACACGAGCGAGAAAGGTCGGTGCTTCGATGTGGAATTCCTCCGTCTCCATCTCGAGAATTTTTCCACCCGTCTTCGCAAGATCGAAAACGAGACCGTGAGTGTTGCAATGGTGGCACGCCCCTTTGAGATCCATGTGATTCTCTTCGCAGTAACAGGCTCGCTTACAAACCTGTCGAAGTCTTTCTTCTTCCCCCTTGAGAAAGTCGACGGCCTCTCGAAGCTTTTCCAGCGAAACGGTGGTCATTGTTTTTCCTTTCTTTGTAGACAGAGTACAAAACCTAAAAACACACTACTCTTTCTCGATATTTATGTCAACAAAAAACCGCCAGTTGGCGGTTTTCGTGTTTGAAAAAATGATGACTACGTTCTTTTTTTCGGTCTCGCAAGTGCGAAGTGAGCAAATGCTTTGTTGGCTTCTGCCATTTTGTGAACGTTGTCACGCTTTGCCATGGCACCTCCCTCCCCTTTACTTGCGGCAAGCAATTCTCCTGCGAGTCGTGTTGCAAAATCTGCACCTTTCTTTGCACGAGCGCCTTCAAGAATCCAGCGAAGTGCGAGGGCCAATTGTCGTGCGGGACGAACCGGATGAGGAACCTGGTAGTTTGCACCTCCCACACGTCGTGAGCGAACTTCCATTGTTGGCGCAACACTTTGAATTGTTTGTTCCAAAAATGCCGAAGGATCTTCAATGTTGTTCTTTGTCTTCAAAATATCAAATGCATCATACACAAGCTTTTGAGCAACACTCTTCTTTCCATCTTTAATCACGTGCGCAATAAGCTTACTGACCGTAACTGAGTGGTACACTCGGTCTGGAAGCATTGGGTGTTTTTCTCGTTCTTTTAGTTTGCGACGCATAATGATGAGTTAAAATTCGAAGTTCAAAATTTAAAATCCAAAAAATGTTTGATTGTTTATAATTTAAAGTTCTTTTGAGCTTTGTGCTTTGGATTTTGTGCTTATTTGGTTACTTTTGGTCTTTTTGCCCCATAGTGACTTCGTCCTTTTCTTCGCTTCTCTACTCCTTCAGCATCAAATGTTCCACGAACAATAGTGTAACGAACTCCGATGTCTTTTACACGACCGCCTCGCAACAGCACCACCGAGTGTTCCTGCAACTTGTGTCCCATTCCTGGAATGTACGCCGTTACTTCCTGACCGTTCGTCAATCGTACACGCGCAATTTTTCGAATAGCCGAGTTTGGTTTCTTTGGGGTTGTTGTCTTCACTTGTGTACACACACCACGCTTAAATGGAGATGGGTATCGTGATGGTCGGTTCTCAAGTGTGTTAAAACCACGACCAAGAGCAGTCGTCTTTGTCTTACGAGCTGATTTCTTTCGATTCTTTCGTATGAGTTGGTTGATTGTAGACATGTGGCTGACTTTGTTAGTGAGCGAGGCGAGACTTTCAAAGTCGTCATCCCGCACTCTTTTTTTCTTTCCCCTACCACTCTGAGAGTGCGGGGTCCGGTTTAAAAAATCCCTGCCTGCCGGCAGGCAGGCGCAGGAGCGGCTTCAGGGAGAATACTATAGAAAGAGCCCTCGTGCAAGTTCCCGATTTGCCCCTGCACAGCAGGGTTGCAAATCGCAATCCCCTTGGGGGACCCGCCTGATTTAAAAAGAAATGCCGGTAATAAGGGTAAACAAGAAGCCGACGAGGGGCGCAATGAAACGCCATCCGACGATAACCACAATAAACACAAAAATAAACCCAAATCGTTCAATTTGCTGAAAACGTGATGCCCACTGGAGTGGGAGTACAGCCATAAGCACCTTTGAACCATCCAATGGTGGTACAGGGATAAGGTTAAATACCATCAGCGCAATATTGGTCACCACAACAAGAACTGCGACAGAGAGAACGCCCTGAGGAAGTACCCCTCCCGCAAAACGAACGAGTAAACCAAAAATAAGAGCAAGGAGAAGATTGGTTGCAGGACCAGCAAGGGCAACGTACGCTTCGCTCCACTTCCCCGCACGCAAATTGTACGGATTGTATGGAACCGGTTTTGCCCATCCAAAAATAAATCCTCCCGAAAGCCATGTGACGGTTGGAACAATAATAGAACCAATGAGGTCAAGGTGAGAAATTGGATTGAGTGTGAGACGACCAGCGAGTCGTGCGGTCGGGTCGCCTAATGCATTTGCCATGTAGCCATGCGCCACTTCGTGCAAAACGACAGACAACATTACAATAGCAATAACAATAATGGTTTCAGACATGATGAGGAAAGCACAAAGCTCAAAGTACAAAATCCAAAAAAATTATTTAGAAGATTTTATTTTGGCTTCAGTGTTCCACATGATAGTACTAAATATTCGAGCAAGTTCCAACGACTCACGGTATAAGCGTTTTCGGACTCCTTCGAGTTCCTCGGTGTTAATTGAAATAAGGCTAAGCCAATAGCTACTTTCTCGAGATTCTTTACGACAAATTCGTATACGAAAAACAAAATCTTTACGACTCAAACACTCATTTGCCTCAATGTAATTAGCCCCCACTGATCCTGACGACCTGACGAGTTGTTTACCGTCCTCTATATTTGCCTGAGTTTTTTGAAGAGTGGACGTAAAATGTCGAACATTCATTGCAAATGTCCTACTTCGTTCTTCTAAATCAAATATTTTCTTCTCTTGTTGAACTTCGTTTGTCATTTTTTGAGCTTTGTGCTTTGGATTTTGGGCTTTGACTGGCACATTTTACTGTGCTAGTATCAAGTTTCAATAAAGTCAAATTTCTCATAAATGATTTATGTCCAAAGAATGCGTAATAACAGGAGCAACAACACTAACCGCTGGTCGCTACAGCAACAGAACACGTGCGACACAGTTTAACCCTGGCGTAAAACGAGGTAAGAAGCGCCGAAAGGCCAACTTACAGAAGCGCAAGCTTTTTATTCCTGAACTCGGAAAAAGTGTACACGTTGTCGTGTCAAACCGTGGCATGAAAACAATTCGCAAAAATGGTGCGTATGCCGCCCTCAAGAAAGTCGGCGCCCTCAAATAGGTTTCAACAAAAAACACTCGGCAGTATGCCGAGTGTTTTTGCTTTCTACTTTTCCCGACGTTTCAGTCGGGACCCCGACCGTAGCGTCGGGGCTACCAACTAGTGCATCGAGGCCACGAGTAACGCAAGATATTGTTTGAGAAGCTCAATCAGCTGCAGTTGGAACTGTTCGAGAAGTGTTTGGGTATTTTGAGGAACAAGAACATGTCTCCTTCCTGAAGAACCCCCACCCACGGATTCAGATGTACACGTTCCTGAAGGAGTAACTGTTATTGTTGTGGTGTCGCTTGCAGAAGCAAGACCAAGGCGAGATTCGGTATCACTACATACTTCACTTGTTACATACAGTGCATTCCCGTCGTGTGAAAAAGCAACCCTATCCGCTGAAGCAACGACAATAGCGGAACCATTCTCGATGGTAACTGAAAAATCATTTTCATCAACGGTTATACTTGCGATTTCGGCACTGCTTCCATAGATAGTTAAATCGTACACACCAACGGTAATAATCGCCGCTGTTTCAAGTGTGACCTCGTCAAACGTCGCGTATGTTTTTGGAGTAAGAACAAAACCACAAACAAATAACATCGCCACAAAAACAAGAGTTTGTATATGTTTCATATCTGGTGTGTATTAATGTAATTAGTTTGCGTTAAAAGTACAAGCCGTTACTGTATCTGAAACTAACACATACGCAGTACTGTTACAGACACAAAGCGTGATTTTTGTTTATAAATGCCACCTTAATAAATTACAAATTACGAGCACGTGCCCGTCCCATCAACGGGTGCCCAGGAAGTACCGTTACAGAAACATAAGTCGGGGCCGGTTGTATCCAACATAAGCGCAGCAAATCCGGCAGGTGCAATACCGCTGGAACAGGCAGGAAGGGTTGCGGCAGACGGGATGGCAAAAGGGACGTTTGACTTCACCGGACCACCACCAGAAGAATCAAATGAGAGTGCTGTCCCGTCACCTCCCGCGTCAATCACGGTGTCGTTTCCTGCAGTGATAAGGGCGGGGACTTGCAGGTTTGAGGTAGAAATAGAAATGGAATCTGAACTATACACCGTAATAGATGCGAGTCCTGAGGTTATGCTTGCAGAGGTATCTTGCACGGTAACATTTGATGAAGTATCAGGACTAAAGAGAGAAACAGCGGTTCCACCCAAAGTAATACTTGGCGGTGTTGCGCCATCACCATACAAAACTGCTTCAGTGTCGCCGAACAGGGCTCTGGGTTGTTCAACACCTGCGAGTCCCTGTATATTCCCCGATAATGTTGAAGTACCTGTTACGGTAAGGATTCCCCCTGTCACAATGTCCGTCCCAATAGTAGTTGCGGCGGTAACGCCAAGCGCAGTTGCGAAGAACAGTGCGACGACAGGTGTGAGATATTTGGTTATTTTTTCTGACATAGTGTTTATATAGATAAGGTAATAACGTCCATACATAATAGCACGTGTGTATGAAACCATACACCGTTCACCGTGGAAACCCCACCCCGGCAGAGTTGAACTTCTGTGCTTACTACATACCACTTTCTACTTTTACTGTTTTCCCGTCGCTTTCAAAAATGATTATACCGAGGTCGTATGTGGCGAGGGTTTGAATGCTTGATGATGCAAAAAGTTGCATAACCTCTTTGTGTGGGTGGCCATACTGATTATCTTTTCCCGCAGAAATAATCGCGTACGTCGGAGAAACTGCTCGTACAAATTCAGGAGAGCTTGATGTTCGTGAACCATGGTGTCCCGCTTTCAAAATATCACTCTTGAGTGTTGCTCCGTCAAGCGCCACCACATATTTTTCAATACTTTGTGGTGCGTCACCTGTCAGCATCACTTCTGTGTTTCCATACACAACCTGCACAACAATAGATGCATTGTTATTGTTTGTCACAGCGCTTACGTCACGGTCAGGAAATAAAATGCGCACGTATGCACCATCTTGAAAATTAATTATTTGTCCTCGCCGAGCTTCAATATATTTTCCGCCCTTCTGTATTTCCTGTTCGACAAGTTGTATGTAGTATCCGTACGTTCCACTGTCCGATTCAATTCCTGGATCCATAACGTACGACACATCATAGCGACGCAGTATCTCGGGCAATCCGCCGATGTGGTCTTTGTCCGGATGTGTGTTGAGAACGACATCAACGCTTCTATCAAAAAACGGCATCACACGAGAGAGTTGTTGTATGACATGCTTGTCTGGACCACCATCAATAAGCATCTGCTTTCCCGACGGGCTTTCAATAAATATAGAGTCGCCTTGTCCAATATCTAAAAATGCAACGGTTAAAACTGGCTCACGTTCAAATTGGTGTGCAACATACCAAATACTTCCCGTTATAAAAACAAGAAGCGCGAGTGCAAAAAGATATAGTTTCCATGAGCGCATGTGTTCAGTATATATCCGTGAGATAAAATCCAGATTAGTTTGGAGGAGCTTAGCTCCTCCAAAAGAAATAAATCCAGCACTTAACATAAGTGCTGGATAAAAAAACACCGGGCTCCCTGTGAAGGGTGCCCGGCGCGAAGAAAACCAAGAAACTTACGGAACGGCGGACGACCACTCCAACGTATCGCCGTACTCGAAGCCGTCGGCAAACACCAACGAGTAGGTGTTGTAGTATGCGGCTCCGGCATTGGTAGCAACCTCACCGGAAAACGGCGCACCGGCAATCCCCTCCCCACCACCGACAGCGCAGGAGAATCCGACACGATCGAGTACCTGTGGGTCGTTGTCGAACAGGGTGAACTCGGAAGTCCAGTTCCCCAGACCGTTTGCCCGAGAGAAGGCGTTGGACTTTCCATCGTCCACCGAACCCACGTCCGCGTACGGACAGCCGAACATGACGTTGATCCCGGAAATCCCGACGGACGTACCGCACTCGGCGAAGCCGAGCGAGGGGGCAAAGGTATGCTCGACGGTGTACGACCCGCCGACGTGTCGGCGGAACGTCACCACAACACCCTGTCCTTGTCCAGCACCAGACCCTGGAGGAAGTGTGTCGAAGTTGTGAAGCGGAGCGCCGGAGATGAAACGTGGTCCGCTCCCTCCGCATGAATACCCGAGACGCTCGAGGCCTGTGAACTTGGTCACGTACCCCCAGTTTCCTGCGCCACCAGTATTTTTTCGGTGAACGTAGAGTGCACCGGGAATGCCGCTGTTGTACTGCAGAGGAACACCGACACCCAAGTCGTCGCCCGCGACACACAGGGCGAACCCCGCGTAATCGCTAGCCGAAAGATCGGGCATCGAAACGACGTGTTCGGTCCAACTTGCAGACCGCGCGAACGAAGACACTTTGTTCTTGAGGTACGACGCGCCAAAGGCGGTTTGACCATCGTCGGTCACCGCGACCGACTGACCGAAGTCATCGCCCGGGACGAGCCCCGCCGCCGTTTTCTTCACGACGAATTGATACTCACCCAGAGATGCGTTCCAGTCGAAGACGAAGATGGCACCGGTGCCATCGTACCCCTTGGCGCCGACGACGGCCGTCGCGCAGTTGGGAGTGACGGCCAACGACTCACCGAAGAATCCGGAGAGCTGGTAGCTAGGTGCCCCAAACGAGTTGAGGTAGACACCCGCGTGGGTGTACACTTCAACATTGTTCTGACCGGACTGTCCGATCAGGAACTTGCCGTCGCACGACGCCGTCGACTTGGCGAAATTGCCGTTGTCGATCGGGTTGTTTGGAGTAATCTCGAATGCCATCGCCGGAACGGCGACGATCATGAGAACGAGGACAGACAGCGCTATCGCGAGCTTTCGCATGTTGCTCTCCTTTCGAGAGAGTTGTGGAGCAGTATGCTCCAGTTTTGTACTTCTTTTGTTTCTTAGTTTACAAGCTACTTCCGAGGACGATTATACTTGGAATTACGTAAAAGTCAAGGTCTTTTGTGTGCTCTATATATTGTATGAAAAACAAAACGACGCGGTAGGGACTTCCCCACCGCGCCGCAAAAAGACCTTCTTCACACTAACCTTTGAGCGTCCGGTCAACGTGACCTTGGAGCTCCTGTAGTCGTTTGATGAGCGTGGTCAAACGATTGGCAACAAGTTCCCGCTCGGTCCATGAGTGCGTCTTCCACAGACGCTCCCAATCGTCGTCGGAGAATTCCGAGAACCGATCGAGAACGATACTGGTGTTTGCCATCGTCCGTTTGATAGTCCGGATGTGGTCATACGGTTGTGCCTCTCGCCCACGCCCCGTCTTGATCTTGAGCTTGTCGGCATACTTGTCGATCAAGGTCTTTGCTTCGCGCAGGTTGAGCTTGCGCTTCATAATTTCTCGCGCGAGCCCCACCTGCTCTTCAGGACGTTCGTGAAATGCGGTGAGATACTGAGCCACCGAGGGACGCAGGATTGCTTTTGAACTTCCCTGCTTCACCGGATCCATGAGATTCTGAACGCGCACGTCGAGCTTCTCGATGAGGATGAGGTGGTTGTAGACGCTCGCGGTCGTCATGCCAAACATCTGACCAATCTTCGCGACGGTGCGCTTCAGCGGTCCTTCCTTGAGTCGCATGAAGATGCGCGCTTGTTCAATCGGTGTGTGACCTTGCCGAAGGAAGTTTGCGATTGCCGCCTGTTCAATCTCCTCCTCATGAGGAAGCTCGGGAACGACAACGACACGTAGCGGACGCTTGAGCTTCGTGCACACTCGCCACCGTCGTTCACCATCACGAATGCGGAATGTGCCGTCGGGAAGTGAAACCGCCGGAACGGTCTGAATCTGCCCCGCTTCGGCAATT
This sequence comes from Candidatus Campbellbacteria bacterium, assembly GCA_024653945.1. Classification (NCBI taxonomy): domain Bacteria; phylum Candidatus Campbelliibacteriota; species Candidatus Campbelliibacteriota bacterium. The sequence goes on along the minus strand of JANLIT010000002.1, from coordinate 197,759 downwards.
GAGTTGAGGAGACCCTCGAGCTCATCTTTGTCGAAGTACGTGCGTGGCTGTTCACTCAGAGGAACTACCAGCGCACAGTCAACTTCAAGAACGGTGTCGACGGGAACTTGTTTCCCTTTGACGAGATGGATAGTCTTCTGTGTCTTTACTGTACCGCTTCCTCCACCCCCCGCCGTGTGCGAGTGACTCCTGATACGGTCTGAGATGTCGTCGATAGAAGAACCGTGCCCGCTTTCTCCATCTCTCTTTGGCGCCCAATCGGGACGCTTCTCAATACCGTTCTTGAGATGAAAATCACAGAGTCCGCGGTCCTTGTTTTCTGCCACACCACCCCTCTCTCCTAAACCGTGGTTCAGAAGACACGCCCAGCAGAGTCGCCACGGCGACTCGCAGTGAAACTCCCTCGTGCACCGTTCCGTGTTGTTCTGCGGAACAGAGCAGAATGCCTTACATGCCCCAACACTAATTCTAGACCGATGGACAGGACAGTAAAAGAGGTCTTCTGACCGTACCGCCCGGGCCTTTGCTGCCACACGACGAAGTGTTTGAACCATGGCACCCTCCATATTCGTTGATTAAAAGACCAAACCTATCTGCATGTATAGCAGAAGAAAAGCAATTTGTATACAAAAACCACCCCGCACAGAAATGTGCGGGGTGGTTTTGTTTTGTTTATAGTATATCGGCGTAGAAGGCAAAACGTGCGTTTCCTCGCATATCGCGAACCACGTGGTCTGCGTCACGTCCTTGCGCCCACTTTGGGGTATTCACAACAGAAATTGGTGAATAGAAGTGAAGCACATCTGCAGACAAGGGGCGTAATATTGGATTAGCAACATACACCGCCTCCGCAATTGCAACCGCACTTTTCCATGAAGGATTCTCATCTTCAAGTGTCAGTGATGAGTTAATACCATACTGCGCGTCAACAGAAGAAAATCCTGAAAACTGACCGGGTTGTAACACTACTCCTTTGTAGGTGTCGCGGAACTTGCCTGATTCAACACGGTTACGAATAACCCACGCAACGAGTGTTTGCTCAGCGGGAACTTTGGTTTCCGAATAAATAGCTCGGGCAAACCACAAAATTTCATCCTGTACATCAACGACCGGTGTTGCCTCATCCCCTGCAATCGCAGCCGTAACAACGGATGGATTTGAGAGAAGATTAACACCTGTACCAAACGTTAATACGTGAATAAGACCGAAAGCACATACTTTGGCTGAAAAACTTGGAAAGCTTGCTAGAATTTTTGATTTCATATAGTTTTGCCTCGCCTCGCTGTACCTATTCTCATAGATACAAAAGGCCGCCCACAAGGGACGGTCTTTCGAAGAAAGGTCCTTTATTATAACCCTAGGGCAAGTTTTGTCAATAGAGGAAAATACTTTCTAGAGTCTGTCAACCAGTACCTTTAAAAGTGGCTTAGTTGAGCCATTTTTTAGATTATGCTATACTTTTACCATTATTAGTATCTTGGAGACTTTTTCTGGGCATCTGACCTATGTCTCCTATTTGTAACCTTTATGACCGACTACAAACCACAAGAATTCAACCTCCCCGCCCTCTCCGGTCTATCTCAAAAGACTATTGAGACCCACCTTAAGCTCTACGAGGGATACGTAAAAAATACAAACCTTATTTTGAGCCAAATTGAGGAGTATGCGAAGGATTCTACGAAGAATGCATACGCTCTCGGTGAGCTCCAGAGACGTTTTGCCTTTGAATTTGACGGCATGCGCAATCATGAGTTTTACTTCGGCGCACTCGAAGGTGGTTCTCAACCTCTCCCTTCTGACTCGCCCCTCGCTGTTGAAATAACCAAAACATGGGAAAGTATTCCTCAGTTCATGGCTCGATTTAAAGCAATCGCTCTCACTCGAGGCATTGGCTGGGCCGCACTCCTCTATGATCCTGCGGGCGATCGACTTCTCACACAGTGGGTTGATGAGCAACACCTCGGTCATCTTGTCGGACTTCATCCAATCATCATGCTGGACATGTGGGAGCACGCATATCTCATGGACTATGCACCTGCAGACAAGATGAAGTATATTGATGCCTACCTTGAAAATTTCAACTGGACTAAAGCGAATGAGTTGTTTGTCCACGAACGAGTTTCATAGACTTGTGGCAACTACAGCAATATCAGATATACTATAAACGACATTCGTACACGGGTGTCGTTTAATAATTACTACATAATCATTACTGTTGTATGAAAAAACTTATTGCATTTTTAATGGTGGTTGGTATTTTACTTTCTGCTACGCCCGCACTCGCAGAAAGCGATTCTTCATCACCTAGATCGAATGGAAAAATCGTAGACCTTACGTGCATGCAAACGGCGGTTGAGAAACGTGAGAATACAATTATTACTGCGTGGGACACACTACATACCACTGCCACAACTGCACTCAAGGCACGTCGAGATGCACTTGTTGAAGCGTGGAAAATAGAAGACAGAAAAGAACGCAATGCGGCAATCAAGGCTGCGTGGAAAAGTTTTAAAGATGCGAAGAAAGGCATGTGGAGAACGTGGAACAGTGCCCGCAAGAGTGCCTGGAAAACATTCAAAACAGACGCAAAAGCATGTCGTGCAACTGACACGGGTTCAGAATCAGAGTCAGCAGACAACGTATAACTACACATTCTGGTTGTCACCCAACACCCGCCTCTTTGGTGGGTGTTGTTGTTTCCAAATCCACCAGAGAAGTACACTGTACACAACAAGGAGTATGGCAGGATGCAAACCAACATCAACTGATGCAAAGGGTACACGCGAGAAAAAGTCACTTACCTCCAAAATGTATTCGGAAACAACAAATGTTGGAAATGAAAGAAGTGTTGCGACTGGTGCTACAAATGGACCAATACCACCCAAAAGATACGTGAAAAACATGGAGAGCGGAATGACTGGCAACACAACAACATTCGCAACAAGCGAAATGAAACTCACCTGCCCATTCATATGTACCAATAGTGGTACCACAAATACTTGTGTGGCAAGTGTTGCAGAAAGTGTTTGACGCAATGAAAACGTGTTGGTAACACGCGCGAGTTTTTTCTCAATAATCGGTGAAAGTGTGATGAGCCCAAACGTCGCCAGAAAACTAAGCTGAAACGACGGGTCAAACAGCAGTACGCGCGGATTGTGTAGAACCATCACAAACGCAACAAGAAACAGCGCGCGAACAATGTCGTATTTCGCTTCCACTATTCGAGCAAGAAGCGCGAGCACTGCCATACTTGCTGCACGAACCGCTGTGGCCGTTGCACCAGTCATAATAGTAAATAAAAGTACCACCACACCTCCCCCTCCCAACATAAACGCACGTGGTAAAAACGAGAGAAGTCGCATCACCGTATCTGACACAACCGTAATGTTGTATCCAGATAACACGACAATATGAATCAAGCCCACCCGCCGAAACATTTCATCTGTTGCATCATCCATACCATCTTTTGCACCAATAGAAATTCCTGAAAGGAGTGATGCGTTCGGTTCGGGTAGATGTGTGGCAACAGTATCAACGAACCGTCGTCGAACAGAAAACAACGCGCGATACAAAAAGTTTCCTTTGCCACGTGAAATAATGTCTATTATAGGAAACAGCATCTGCTGAAAAATGCCGTCTTTAGCAAGATACGCTGGATAGTTGAACGTTGAGCCGTTATCAGTAACAAATGATTCGGGTTTTTTGAGATTTCCAGATACCCGAAGCACGTCGCCATACACAAACGGAGGGAATGGCGAAGTAATAATACTCACGCGTGCTGTTTCTTTTTCGTGCAAAACTTTGAGCGTCACATTTTGAGATTTCTCCGTAAACGAGGGCTCACCGACAACAATTCCTTCAATTATTGTTTGTCCGAGTTGTGCATCAAGGAAATTTCCATCGTTCGCAAATGAAACATCTGCACGAATGAGCCCAGCAGAAAAAAGAACAAAACAGATACCACACGAGAGCACGGCGCGGGTACTCCCGCGCCGTGCGGCACCTGCCACACATACACAGACTCCAACAATTCCCACACAAACCTCAAAAATCATTGGCACCTCAAACACACTTCTCACCGCAACACCCACAAGAAAACCAATGACTCCAGCATATACAAAAATACTCGGCATGGTCTTCTAGCGTACCCTTTCCTCATAAAGACAGGATAAAATTGGAGGACGGTAGTTTCTCTGCTAGGATTCAGACAGATGAGAGAAAGGGGAACCTATGGGGTTTGCAAAACTTGTTGTTGTCGTACCCGCAGAGCTCGTTTACACCGAGTTTACTGAGAGGTATGGCACGGAGGTTACATTCCAACAATTCAAGGTTGTTTTTACTCGTAGGACAGAATCCTTGTTCTTCACGGACAAAGAATGCTGTCTTGTTCGAGTGACTGCGGGAATGTACCTGCTTGACCTTGATCTTGCCGAACTTCAAAAAAGAAAAGCCGTGGTCATCATCGCCGTATGACTTCCAGCACCACTGATGTGTTTCAGAGTGGTGCTGGTTTTTTATCTATGATGATTTTGTTTGGAATGTGATGCTTGGTTATTGATTATTTGGATGTATGGTGTACATCCATCGCTTCGTTGGCAAGTGCATCCGCCTCTGCATTTTGTGCTCTAAAAATATGCTTGAAGGTGACGTGTGGAAACCGCGAAAGAAGTGCGTCAACTTTTGCAAACTGTAATTTCAACCCAACGTCTTTCACTTTGTATTCATGACGAAGTTGTTTAATTACCAATTCGCTGTCCATACGAACCTCCACGTTATGTTCTTCTCTTCCTTTTTTAGGCATACGGATATCGAGTTCCGTAAGCGCTCGAATAAGTGCTTCATATTCGGCTTGATTATTTGTCGTCTCACCAATGTGTGCGTGCCCGCGTTTAACGGTAATATTTCCTTCAACAATCACAAAACCAATTCCCGCAGGACCCGGATTTCCTCTCGCACCTCCATCTGTGTAGACAATGTAATTCATCCCGATATTGTAGCAAAATAAATACGAAAAAGACCCGCCCTGCACTCTTGTGCATCGGCGGGCCCAAACTTCTTCAGGAACTGCAGGGAAAGGCACGGTCACCTGCATCCCAGCGAATGGTGTCTAAGTAATACACTAGCACGCTCCACCCGCTGTCGTCAGTGCTCCAGTAGGCGTCGACCACAAAGACCTCACCGTTGAGTCCGCAAACATAGAAGGTGTTCGCGCTCCCATTGGTCAGGAAGTCCCCATCCTTGCCGTCCCACTGACGCCCGAGAGCGCTGGCAAGGTAGAGGCAGAACGAGCGAGCATCTTCGAAGACATGGTTCTCGCCGAGCTCCTTGCGGATTTCGCCCTCGTCCATGTCCTTCGGCAGGTCAAACGGCGTGCCAACCGTTGCCAGCAAGTCGCCCCCCATCGCGAGCGCTGGAGCGAGAATTTGCTCTTTAAACTCCCACGAGACCCCGAGACCCTCTCGAGTTTTGAAGAACTCGAGGAGGTTGAGCATCGGAGTGGCAACCACCCCATACGAAACCCAGCACGGCTCCTTGCGAAGAAAGTGTTTTGACTCTCGAACCCACTCGGGGGTAGGATTCATGAGCTTCTCCGCAAAATCGGTGATGAGATTCTGGGACTCCTCGCTGGCATCCATAAACGCCACAACTGTTCTGCCGAGCGTGTCGTGAGACATGGTCGACTCCTTTCTTCTTATCCCGAGAGTAGTATACCGTCGGGTGCTTCTGCCCGCACTATATGCTTAGGACGTGAGTACGTCAACAATGCGCAATCGGATGCCATTCGTGTAGCCAAATGTTTCTTTTTCAAGAGATGCAAGAAGTGTGATGCTCTGCCCTGCTGACAACCCTTCCAATGTAGGATTTCCTTTCGCAAAAAACTTCACTGCAGAAATCATTTTGTTTGCTGATGTTTTAAAAAGTAATTTAATATGCTGTTTTTCTTTTCCAAACATTTCTACTCTATCAATTTGTATCTGTTCAAATGCAAACACTGGTTTTGGGTTTCCTGCACCAAAAGGAGCCAGTTGTGTAATGTCTGAGTACGTAGTTTGTGTAACATCATCAAGAGAAAGTACTGCATCAACGGTAAGCTTTTCTTCAGAAACTTCTTTTGATGCAAGTTTTGTATGTGCCTCTGAAAGTGCACCTTCCAACAACATGAGATTTTCTACCGTGATAGAAAAACCGCCCGAATACTTGTGTCCCCCAAATTCAATAAAGAGATGTCGTACTTCACTCATCAACTCCATCACACCAACACGCCCATCGGACCGCACGGAGCCTTTAATAACGGCCGCGTCTCCCCGTCCCCACACAAAGGCACTTTTTCCGTAGGCTTCAACCGCATGTGTTGCAGCGAGTCCAAGTAAGCCTGGACGCCAGTGCGTATTCCCCACAACAATAACTGGAAATTCATTTGGTGTTTCCTCAAATTTTTGTTTTATTTCCTTGGACATCTGCGCAACCGCACCTTTTCGTTCGTTGTTGATAGTATCCAAGTGACGCACCAGTGTTTCTGCTTCCGTCAGATCTGTTGTTGAAAGAAGTTGAAATGCTGCCTCTGGTTCATCCATGCGTGATGCTGCATTAATCCGTGGAGTAATCATAAATACCACATCATCTTCGGTGAGCGTGTGTTGTTTTATCCGCAAATGTGAAAGAAGTGTGCGAACACCGAGACGTGGTGACTTTCGTAACACAAGAAGTCCATAGTGCACAAACACACGATTTTCTCCCGTGAGCGAGACCATGTCAGAGAGTGTTGCGATACCAACCATATCCAAAAGCCACTTCTCCCACCCTGGGGCAATGGACGGGTGGAGCATAAATGCAGGTGTGAGCTCTTTCTTTTTACTTTTGTCCTCTAGTTTTTGAAGAAATGCTTGTGCGACTTTGAACGCAACACCTGCGCCACACAAATTTTTGTTTGGATACGTGTCCCCTTCTTGGTTTGGATTCACAATTGCAAATGCTTTCGGCACCTCTTGATTTTCCATATGGTGGTCGGTGATGATGACATCAATACCCGCTTCGGTTGCGCGAGCAATATGTCCAACATCTCCCATACCACAATCAAGTGTGATGATGAGTCCGACTTTTTTCTCAATAAAATTTGAGATTGCCGTTTCATTGAGACCAAACCCTTCTATATTTCGGTGTGGAATAGTGATAGAGAAATTTTCATATCCAATTTTTTTGAGGACGTCGTGCATCACCACCGCAGAAGGAATACCGTCTGCGTCAAAATCAGAAAAGAGTGCAATGTGTTCATTGCGCTCTATCGCCAAAAGAATACGCTCAATTGCTTTGTCCATGTTGTGGAGCAAAAACGGGTCGTGCACATCACGGTCGTAGTCTGGCGAAATAAACGCCTCCGCTGCGGGTGCAGTCACAATACCTCGGTGAAATAAGAGATTTTGAACAATCTCCGAGTATTCGGCGAGCTCCCGTGCCCTCTCCCCGCTTGGTTTTTCAGCAATTGTGTACTCTTTCATTGAGAGCAGTATACCGCTACAATGGCAGGTATGTCAGACTGTATTTTTTGTAAAATCGTGGCGGGAAAAATTCCTGCAGAAAAGGTATACGAAGATGAATATACCTTTGCTTTTTTAGACCTCAATCCTGTGAATCCTGGGCACACACTTGTTCTTCCCAAAAAACACTTTTTGAACATATTTGATACACCCGAAGAAACACTTAGTCACGTGGTAATCACAGCAAAGAAAGTGGCTACCGCCTTGAAAAAAACTGGTTGTGACGGTGTTAATATCGTTTCAAACAATGGTGGTATTTCGGGGCAAATTGTGTTCCATGCCCACATACACGTCATTCCACGCTTAGCAGACGACGGGCGCGAGCAGTGGCACGGCAAACCCTATGCTGAAGGAGAAATGCAACAGACCGGAGAAAAAATTCGAAATGCATTTATATAAATGAAACGCCCCACACTTCCGTGCGAGGCTTGCTTCTTGCTTCGAAAACCTACCAGCGACTGTAGCTGTAGGGATACCTATCTCTGTTCTTCGCCTCCCTGTCCCTTTCGAAGCGCCGGAATTCCTCGCTCTGACGCAGAGCCTCCTGATAGAGACGCCCTACATCGGCTCCCTTCAACCGACGCTTCTGGCACTGGCGCTTGCGCTCGGCAGAACGAGCCTGACCTGGCGTCTGCTGCCGAGTCTTCCGACGAGACCGTGAGATCTTGGAATGAAAGCTCCTGTGCAGTGACATATGCCACCTCCTTTGAAAAGGCTACGTTGTCGTCAACAGCATCATGCCTCCTGATGAGATACCTCCGCGGAATCGTTGGGTGGAGTCTTTTTGTTCCACTCATGACGACGCAGACTTCGGTCTAGAAGCAGACGGTGTCCTTCATCGAGAAGTTTCCGAAAATCCTCGAGTGAAAGCACGACAGGACCACTTCCATTCGATCCGTAGATGGCAAATTCGTCCTGTTCCTGGCGATACGCGAGCGATGGGTCGTCTTTGTTCATAATTCCCTCCCTGAAAGAACTGTATCCGTGTCGACAATACATGGAGAAACCACATCCGTCAACTACTTCAACGCTTCAATCCCCGGAAGTGTTCCTTTCGCCAAAAATTCCAACATCGCTCCGCCGGCAGATGAAATAAAAGAAAAGTGTCCCGTGATATGACCCTCGGCAAGAACGGCGTCAGTATCTCCACCACCAACAATACTTTCAGCATGTGATGACGCAATGGCGCGCGCACATTCCTGCGTTCCTACAGAAAATCCTTTTTCATACAAGCCAAGTGGACCATTCCATAACACAAATGACGCACCAGAAACAACTTGAGAAAGGTGTGCCAGTGTCTCTGGTCCAGCATCAACAATGGTGTCATCCGGCCCAATTGCTTCTGGTTTGAGTACATGTTCTTTTCCGCCTGTATCAATAGTGAGTACGTCTCTATATGCAGATATGTTTGGCATGGCCAAAATAGTTTGAAGAGATTCATCGCTGGATACAGCAACCAGAGACTTTCCAACAGAAAATCCCTTTGCACGAAGAAGTGAGTTTCCTGAAACACCAAATACAAACACTGTATCCATGTGAGGCGCAAGTGCCGTAATCAATGGGAGTTTTGTTTCCGGTTTTGCACCACCAACAATAAGTACCGACGGGTGTTGCGGGTTAAACGCTTGAGAAAGATGTGTATATTCCTCCGCAAATTCCAGTCCCATGTATGACGGTATCAATTTCGGCACACCAACAACAGACGCGTGCGCACGATGTGCAGAGGTAAAATCGTCATTCACAAACATGTCAGCAAGCCCAGCAAGTTTTTTTGCAAAATCTACGTCGTTTTTTTCTTCTTCGGGAAATTGACGAATGTTTTCAATACACACAATATCTCCATCTGCCATTTTTTTTAGTACTTCTTTTCCTTCAGAATTAAACGGATTAGTGAGAAACGAAACCGGAATGTGCTGTGCGAGAACGCCCGCAACGGTTTTAAGAGATTCCCCTTCAACAGACAAATGTCCTATAAGAATAACCTTTGCGCCTTTACTCTTGAGAAACCGCAGTGTGGGTAGGTTTCCGAGAACCCTGGAGGTATCTGCTATGACACCATGTTCAATAGGAACATTAAGATTTCCACGGACCAAGACACGGTCACCGAGAGAGATGGGTGCTTCAGTAATAGATTTCAACATATATTCTAGTGTGCTTTTTCTAGTGCAAAAAGCATGTCAGCCACATTTTTTGCAACAAGGCTTGCGTGTCCAACAAGAACACCTTGCACCGCACCCTCGCGCACAATGGGGTTGATGTTGCTCGGTTCAACAGACCCACCATACAAAATGGGAATTGACATACCAACCGAGCGACCATACATTTTTGAAAGTATTTTTCGTATAAATAATGCCATTTCATGAACATCATTTGGGCTCATTGCCTGTGCAGATGTTCTGCCGATTGCCCACAATGGCTCATACGCCAGAATTATTTTTGGTGCTCGTGCTTTTGAAATACCATGTAGAGAACCTCGTATCTGCTCTTCAATAAATGCAAAATGTTCCCCATGCATACCGCGTTCATGTTCCCCAATACAGAGAATTGGTGTAAGGCCTGATGCAAGGACCGCTTGTACTTTTCGAGCGATTAACTCATTTGACTCCCCAAGAGCACGACGCTCTGAATGTCCTGCAATAATGTATCGAACATGCATATCTTTGAGCATACCCGTTGAAACTTCTCCGGTGTGTGCTCCATTAGGAAAAAGAGACACATCTTGCGCACCAAAAAAAACCAAACCATCACTCTTTGTCGCACATGATGCAATAAAAGGCGTTGGTGGACAGACAACCACACTCGTCTTACGAGCCTTTTGTGCGTATTTCTTCGTTGCATTCCATAACATAACAGCCTCACGCACAGAGTCGGGATTCATTTTCCAATTAGCAACAAAAAGTAAACGCATACACACCCATTATATCATGCCATACACTTACTCAACCTCTTCCCAGGAAATAGTTATGTATTGGTCTGCAGTAAGCGGAAAAGATGGCGGAGGCGCATACAATAAGTTTGCATCGTAAATATAATTACGGGTTTGATAGCCATTACTCCCATACCACAGGGCAGATCGCTGGTTTGTACCCAACATACCGTATGTGGTAAGAAGTGTGCGCAAATGATTCGGTGAACACTCAGAAGTGTAGCTATACCTACCTATTCGTCCATTTTGAGCAATAATTGCCGCATCAACACGAAGGTCATCCTCGCTCACTAAACCAACATTAAAATTACCCTGTGCAATGAGACCAATGACATCGGTGCCATCATAATTCGTATATCGTATATCGTTAGTAACATTGATATTTGTCCGTGTTGAAGGATTGTCAGGAAACTTTGCAGACGCTATGGTAAGACGCGCGCCATCAATCGTTCCATTAACCCACATATGATCCTCCACAAAAATAAGACCGTTCGCTGGAAATGTGTAGTTACTAAGGAACGTTTCTCCACCACTTTTGATACTCAACGTTCCACACCCCGTACCACTACATGAACACCCACTTTTTGAGTACATGGTATTTACACGATACAAATCAAACGTATCATTTGTTTTGAGCACCACATGATACCCGAGACCTCCTGATGCCGCAAAATAGCGTCCCTCTGATTGTGCGGCACTTTTTATTTGTGACAAATCTGAAATGATTCCAGTAAAATCAACTGCAGGTACTGGAAATTGGCGACCCGCAACAAAGACATCCGCGCGATTAGGTACCGCCGCTGGTGGGAGCGGATCAACAGGAGAATCGTGCGTATGAACCCCAAATTCATATCCACCCGAATGGTCTGGGTCATCAAATGTTGATGTGGCACTCGTTACTAAGTTGTATGCAATACCGTCAAAACGCAATCCTGTGTTTGAGTGAATTGGTCCATACACATACGCAGTTGAACCAAAATTCACGAAACTATTTAACACCCACGCGTATTTTGCAAACGATGGAATGGCAAAGAGTACTTCAATTTTTCGTGTGATTGTTGGTTCTGCAATAGTGGAACCTGTGGAACGCACTCTCACAATCGTGGACCCCGCTACTGGCGCCGTAATGGTGAGAGAGAAATTTCCAACCATGTTTCCTGCGGTGTCATAGAACGGGTGAACATATGGACCAGCGACACCTGTTCCGTCTTGGTAGTCAGTTGGTGCGTGTGCCAAATGCCATCGATAGTAATCAATACCGGCCTCCGCAACATGAAAGGCGAGTTCGCGTGATGTTGCAGTCCGCAAAACCCGTGCGTTCATTCCTGTCCAAGCAACGAGCCCTGTCAGCATTAAAATACCAATGGATGCAAAAACGAGCACCGTTACCAATAATCCTCCTTTGTGTAGGACCTGACTGGACGTCAAACGTTTTTTTGTCAAAAGAGAATACATTGTTTACAAATTATCTTTAATGGTACGAAGAGAGATCTGCGTTGTTCCAATAATCGCTGGTGGTGGAATAAGTGCATTATCATCAACAACAATAGTTATCTTCACAAGACGAACGCTTGATACAGTAACCGGTTGCGTAAGCGGTGTTGTTGTTCCGGCATAGTTGGTATCGTAGTACGAAAATAATGGTGTGGTTGTTGCTTGCACATTTTTTACCATACTCCGTGTGGTTTCGCTCCCTGTATACGCCAACGGACTCCCTGTTGGTTTCAAGGTTCCTTTTTTTAGTTCTGTTCCTTGGAGAAAATATCGTATCCGCTCTTTCACGCCATCGTTATCAGTATCTACATAAAACGAAAGTGTTGATGATGAGGTCGTTGCAAGCGCATATGACCCAACACTACTTTGTGACGCGGCACGGAGCTCGGCACTCATTCGTCGTGTTAACACCTGCAATTCTTGCTGTATTTGTAATTGTCCCTGAGCACTCTTTGAGAATGAAAAAATGTCGGAAAAAAAGGTCATCACCGCAATACCAATGACAGTAAAAATTCCCATGGCGACGAGTGCCTCTACGAGACTGAACCCAGCACTAAACAACAGTCTCTTTCTGTAAGGTTTTTTTGTAATAAAAGAAAGTATCATAAAAATATAATGTTTAGTGCTGGCTGAATCCTTTTTTAGTATTGTGAGAATACATATATAGGCAGGTATCATTCTGGGGTAAGAATCGCTTCATATGATATAAAATTGCTCGTTACTGATAGTGGAGCACTTGTGTATGGTTGATATCCCGATTTTGACACAGAAACAGTATACGAACCACTTGAAAGTCCTGAAAATGTAACTTGACCTGGTGGAACACACTCTGAGGTAAACGTGAACGAAACGTCTGAAATAGTTGGTGTAACGGACACATCCTCGGTTTCTAAGAAAACTTTGTATCGAAAATATTGCTGTGCATTGTGGACCACATTAATATTTTGGTCTGCAACAGTATAGTAACTACCATTCGTTGCATCTGGTCCGAGAAAATTCCATGTCGTTGTCGCCACATCATTACTTGTTGCAATCTGAAAACGAACAGGGTCTGCGCCCGCAAGCGGTGGCTGATCCTCTGGTTGCCACGTAATTCTATAAAAATTACTTGTTGTTCCGACATCAAATATTGACGATGTGAGATCACCCGATGGAGTGTACGATCCCGCAAACAATACCAACTCCATAACACCCGCCGGCGTATCGGTTTCAATGTTTCCATCATCTGAACTATATCGAGAACCACCAGACCACACCGTTTCACCAGACCCGCCCGACCAATCCGTTTGTCGCAAAAATCCTCGCCCTGTTGTTTGCGTCTCTTCCCCCGTAATCGCAACATCTGCCTCGGATATAGGTAGTGCTGTTGCACTGTCTTTAACAGTTACCAGTAGTGCGTTTGGATTAAGTGGGCCAACAACCACTTGTACATCAAGATTGGAGTCGGGTGCAATTGTTGGAGGAAGAAGTGGAATAAGACCGAGAAGTTGGTATGTACTACCACTCACCGAAAGTGAGTAGGTATCCCACTCTAAATCATTTATTACTTTTTCTCCCAACCCGTTCGTTGTATGCGATTGAGAGTATTTATTTACATCAGGACTTGTGCCTATAAGCTTACTGCCTTGTATATCAATACCAACACCGGCAACTGCTTCACATGTTTGCGTAACGCTGGTAATAGACAACGAACTTACCTTGTCTATAGAAAAACTAATTTGGGTAACCTGCTGTTGGGCAACCGTTGCATACGGCGTCGTTGGATTTGGGTTGCTCACTGTGGCGGTATATGTTTGGTCTGAAGAGTATCCGTCTTTACTCACGTATACTTCATACGCCCCCGCGCCTGGCGGAATATCAACAAGTTGCAAGTTTCCATTGGTATCGGTAACGTCATCTATGCGAATAGACGGCACGATTTGATTATTTTCTACACGCACATCAGCACCTTGTACCGGCACACCATTCGCGTCAAAAACACGAACAAAGAGTGCACCATTTGTTGAGGCGAGCTCAAGGTTTTTTGGACTAACGTGTGTTGTAAATATCTTTGGTGGAAAGTCTCTGCACGTGTCACATGCAATTTCTGTCTCCACAAGCTTATAGTCAGCTGGAGCCGTGTCATTGGGTGTTCCCCCAAGCGTGCCGTCAAACGGGTTATCAATATTTCGCACAATCGTTGTCACGGTAAATGTAAATCCATCACGTATGAGTGTTTGGGTATGAGGAACAAGGCCCGAAGGAATACTTCCGGCAACACCAACTTTTGCGTACGGCATGTTGCGTATAATTTCAAACTGTTCAGTCGCGAGGGATGATGCGACAAGATTGACACGCGATGAATTAATGACACGAAAAAGTGTTGTGTATGCTTGATACAAACTCACTGCAATGAGAAGAAATATCGTGGATGCGACCACTGTCTCCACAAGGGTGAACCCAGCATTCATGTGTCGTGTAGCATGTACCATGTAACAATTTGATTCTTGTGTTTTGTTATTTGTTTTATGCTTCATGGTACATGTTTCCTGTTACATGTTTCATGTCTCTTGTCCTAAATACTTGATGAAAGCGAGTAAATTGGTGTAATCATTGATACGGCAAAAAACCCAACAGCCGCACCAATAACCACCATCAGGAGTGGCTCAATAATCGTGGACATGTCTTTTGTTTTCTGGTCAACTTCTGTTTCAAGGAATGTCGCAATTTGGAGAAACATGTCCGGTAGTTTTCCCGTTTCTTCTCCAACAGCAACCATTTCGGTCACCATGGGCGGATATAACTTTGGATACCGCGCAAAAACAACAGAAAGTTGTGTTCCTTTTTGAATTTCTGTTTCTGCTTCTTTTAAGACCGCTTTGTAAAAAGAGTTCTGTAGCACATCACTCGTAATACCGATACCTGACACAATTTCAACACCAGACGAGAGGAGTGAAGCGAACGTTCGTGCCATACGCGCAGAGTTTGTTTGTTGCACAAGTGTTTTAATAACCGGCAAATGCATGATGGCACGTTCAAACAGACGCTTTCCCGTAGTAGTTCGGAGTGCCTGCATACACAACACAACAAAAAGTATGAGTCCTCCAATATAGAGTATTGGATGATTTGCGAGTCCGTCCGAAATGGTAATAATAAACTGGGTGCTTGCTGGTAAGTCAACTTTTAATTCTTTAAAGGTAGTCGTCAGTGTCGGAACAACATACATGAGCATGAGAATACCAATAACCACCATGAGCGACATAATAACGGCTGGATACATCATCGCACCACGAATACGACGGCGGAGTGCAAAACTTCTATCCATCTGTTCGGCGGTAATACGTAGTGCCTCTCCAAGCTTCCCCGATTCTTCTCCAGCACGAACCATGGCAACAAAAAGCGTTGTAAATACTTTTGGAAATTTTGCAAACGCAGCTGAAACAGGTGTTCCTTTTTGAATTTCTGCACCAATAAGAGAGAGTACTTCACGAAACTTTCTACTTCCTGATTGTCGTTCCATAATTGCGATACCTCGCGATATTGTAAGACCCGCATCAACCATTGCTGCAAGATTTTTTGCAAACGTAATCTTCTCTGTAATTTTAATACCACCTCCGAAGTCAATATTAAATCGCTGATACCATACCTTTTCTTTTATTTCGGTCGCAACAACAAGGGTTTCACCTTCTTCGGTGAGTTGTTTGGCAAGCGCAAATGAATCTTCCGCGTCCGTAATTTTTTCGTAGACTTCACCTGTAGCCGCTACCGCTTTGTACTTCAAACGCATAGCACCATTATCGCATAGTTACGCACAAAAAAACCCACACGTGGTGGATTCTGTGTATTTTACAGAACTTTTGTACAACAAAAGTTCGTGGTACGGAGCTCGCCTATTGCCGAAAAAGACTCTCGGAGGACGTGAGTCCGAGAGTGAGCGCGTTTTCAGCAGAAAACGACGCGTGCTTTTGAGGCAATCTAGGCGAGTGGAGAGTTATTCGGTAACCACACGCAACACCTCCTCAAGGGTCGTCAAACCCATAACCGCCTTAAAGACACCGTCCTCAATCATCGTCATCATTCCCTCGCTCTTTGCTTGATTTTCCATTTCTTCCATTGAGGCACGTTTAATCATAAGTTCGCGTAGTGCACTTGAAACCTTAAGCACCTCATGAATACCAATACGCCCCTTGTATCCATCATCTCCGTCTTTCACTTCTTTTGGACGATAGAACGGAACTTCTTTCCACGTTGCGTTCTTTGCAACCAATCCTTCGGTTATAAGAAAGCCGAGCATGCGATCAAGGTCAACTGACTTACCAAGCGCTTTTAATTCATCCGCAGACAGAGAATATTTTTCTTTTCGTGCAAGAACACGCACAAGACGCTGACCAACAATGACCTTGAGCGTAGATGCGATAAGAAATGGTTCCGCACCCATGTCCAACATTCTTGGCACCGCACCAGCTGCGGAGTTTGTGTGAATTGTTGAGAGTACGAGGTGTCCGGTCAATGCGGCGTTGATTGCAAGTCCGACCGTTTCTCCATCACGAATTTCTCCCACCATAATAATATCCGGGTCCTGACGAACAAGTGCGCGCAATCCATTTCCAAACGTCATCCCTATTTCTGGTTTTACTTGCGTCTGATTTACCCGTGGCATCTGATACTCAATTGGGTCTTCAATGGTTGAAATGTTTACATCTGGTGTGTTGAGAATATCCAAAACTGTATACAGGGTCGTTGTCTTACCTGACCCAGTCGGACCGGTTGCAAGAATCAATCCCGTTGCCTGCTTTGTTGCCCAATGGAGCGCTTCAAGTCCTTCTCCGTGAAAACCGAGTGTTTCAAGTGTAAAACCGGATGCGCCTTCGTGAAGAATACGCATCACAATCTTCTCTCCGTAGTAAATAGGAAGTGTTGAAACACGAAAACTCACACGTTCACTTTCAATGTCCATTTTAAATCGTCCATCCTGTGGTAGTCGTTTTTCATCAAGTTTTAAATTGGAAAGCACCTTAATGCGCGCGACTATTCCGGCCGAAACCTGTTTGGGTAAGGTCATTGCATCATGAAGTAGTCCGTCAATGCGGTACCGAATAAGCAAATCCTTTTCCATGGGTTCAATATGAATATCAGATGCACCCTCAACAACCGCGTGGCGGATAAGCGTTTCAACAATACGTACCACGGGAAGATCTTCGGCTAACTTTTTGAGTGTTTCTCCAGAGGCATTTTCACCAACACTTCCCGATGTAGCAGAAAGTGCAGCTGCCTCATTTTTCAAAATATCACCAAACTCCAATTTCAAACTTCGTTGGTATTGAATGAGTGCATTTTTTATTGAGTCAACATCGGTAAGACGCGGAAGGATGCTAAGACCTGTTTTCTTTTTTATGAAGTCAATTGCCTTAAGGTCCTGCACATCCAACATGGCAACCTCTAAATCTGTGCCCGTAACACGAAATGCAACAACATTATTTGAACGAGCAATCGGTTCAGGAATGAGCGACAGTGTTTTGAAATCTATTTTTTCATTCTTTAAATCAACAAATGGAATGCCGAGAACGTGCGATTTTGCTCTCCGCAAATCATCTTCAGGAATAATTCCCTCGGACACAACGAGATCCTCAAACGACATTTTTTGCTCGAGGGCCCGTTTTTCAAGTTCTTGCGCCTTACCAAGGGAAAGCATTTTTGTATCAACAAGAAACTGAATGAGTTGTTGTAAATCAAAGTGCATGAAAAGGTGTTAGGGTGTTAGGTATATTGTAGCACTTCTTGTATTTTCACCGAACTTTTGTAACACAAAAGTTCGGGGTACGGAGTGAGTCTCTATTTTGTAGAAGCCTCTGGAAGCGCGGCGGCGCTGGAAGGAGAAAACCGCCACCAGGCGGTTTTCGTGCTTCTACAAAATATGAGACGAGTGCAGAGCTAGCGAATTTCGTACGTAATAGAAACGTTTGCAGTGATTTTGTTCTCACCAACTGGAATTTGGGGGACGGGTGGAACTGAAGAATCACTTGATACTGTTGCTTCCATACCCTTAAACATCATTGGGTAGTAGCCACCACCATTTTCCGAGAAACTTACAATGCGCACGATTCTTACACCGAGGTCTTTTGCCAATTGTTCTGCTTTATTTTTTGCATCATCAATTGCTTTCTGACGTGCTTCGCGTTGCAATGCCACCTCATCATCAATGGTAAATGTTGGACCGTAGATATCGGTCGCACCCTTCTCACCAATACCAGAAACGAGTGCCCCGACTTTCTCTGTATCACGAATTTTCACGGTAATAGTTTGTCGAACTTCATACCCAACAATGACTTGATTTTGTGGTCGTGGGTAGTAGTCAGGATATACAACAGATGTTTGCACACCACCATATCCAGGCTCTGCGGCACCAGACGAACCACTAGACATTGGCGTTACTTCGTTTGTCCATTCATATTTCGGATTTGCACTGTAGTTGGTCGTTTTAATATCTTTGTCATCAATTCCTTGGTCTTTAAGGAATGCGAGAATTGTATTCATCTTTTCTGCCGATACACTCTGTGCTTCGGTTAGTGTTTTTTTCTCTGCAAAAACCGAAAAACCTATTTCTGCAATATCGGGAACCGCAAATACTTCGCCTTCACCGTTGATGGTAATGACGTTAGACGCAGAAACCCCTCCGCCAATGTAGCGGTTTTCTTTAAGAGCATTTAATGCTGAAACACCAACAAAAATAATGAGAACGATACAAAGCCACCCAAGATACTTTACCGCTTTTTGTACTGCACTTGTTTCCATATAATGAAATGTTAGTTGTTTAATATTGGTACTATCTACTCCAGTATACGCCGAGGTCAGTAAAATGTTACACAGTGAGGGTGGTGTCGTTCTTAGAGATTGAATCTCTTTGTGTGCTAGTTACTTTGCGCAACGAGTGTAAGGTCAATTTTGACCGAGTCTGAAATAACCTTATCCCCAAGATCACTAAAGAATTTGCCTGAACCGTAACGAATGTCCCACAGTGTTCTGTCAAGAGTCAGTGATGCTGTGCCTGAAAGTGTTTTTCCATCTTGTGAAATTGTTGCCGGGAAAGAAACCTCCTTCGTCACATTTTTAATGGTTACGTCCGCTTTCACGATGCCGTTTTCAACACTCTTGATACCAACGGTTGCAATCGGATACGTTGCAACATCAAAAAAATCTGCCGATTTGAGATGAGTCTCCAGAGCGCTTCCTGGAACTTTTTGATTGCTTGTTGAAATCGTTTTGAATGACTTCATATCAACAACAAACGAACCCGCAACAAGAGTGCCCCCCGTTACAATTACAGACCCTTCCTTGAATGAAAGCGTTCCGTTGTCAAAATATTCTTTAATGAGTGTCTTACTTCCCGTCCATGTAAGGGAACTTTTCTCTACATCAAGTGCGTACACACCGTCAGTGAGCGTACCCACGGAACCTTGCCGTGTTGTTGTTGCTATGTCATTAGGAGCTTCCACCGTCTTACGCGACATAAAATACCAACCGCCGGCAAGAAGGATAACAATAATAAGAACCCAGATAGTTTTTTGGTGCATAAATAAATATGGAAATTAAATAAAAACAACTGTACTAATAAGATCATTATACCACAGTGCAAAAAACCCTTACTTGTCCATTTTGGGGCTCATTGCCCAACCAATAAGAAGAAGAAGTGCAAAAGCCGTTGCTGACATCACCGGAATAGTAATGTATCCGTACCCAATAACATATTTTTGAAGACATGACACGGCCAATCCTCCTGGATCACAAAAAGTGGAAACTGTTTGAAATGTTTGAATGGCAATGTTGTACAGCGCAATACATAACCCAACAGCCGAAAGTGTGTTGGTGTACAAAAACACATCCTGTCTTCCCTTCCACAACGCGGCGCCAAAAAGAATAAGTTGCGGGTAGAGAAGAATTCGCTGATACCAACACAGCGAGCATGCTGGAAAACCAGCAATTTCTGAGTAGTACAAGCTACCAATAAATGACGCGAAAAGAATAAGAAACGAAATGGTCATTCCACGAGAGCGGACAAACGAAACCACAGAAGAAAACCCACGCACGTTGAGCAATCCGAGCAAAAGTGTAAGAGATGCCACCTGCAGCACGGCAATGCCGAGCATGATGAGCGTATTAATGATTGGATAGGGGATTGTTTCCATAACAGAGAGAGTATATCCCGCACATACCTTTTTTCAAAATTATGTGCAGAATATACCAGAAAATAATTAAATTATTCTTGAAAATCAATTTCGTATGGGTACATACCCATACCACATGTTCCCTGCATCACTCCGGCTTTTGGACTTCCGAGGTCCACATCAAGACCTCCCGATGGTGGCAGATTTTTCGTGATATTCAAGCTCGGAATACGGACTATTGATGAACAATCAAACGTACCGCTGGTTTTGAGACGCAAAATAGTTGGAATACCTGCCTTTGCCACACTTTTTTCAGGAAAGTATCCTCCTTTTGCAAGAATTTCAACAACCTGAACCCCATCCACAATTGAAACGTTGTTTTCTGGAACATCATTTGGAAGTGGGTTTGATTTAGAGAAAGTGAACGCAAAAAAGATAAGTGCGCCGGCAATAACGAATGACAGAAGTGTGAGTTTGTTCATACGGATACTAGAAGCTAAAAACTGGTGGAATAAGACCGATGACCACAAGACTGTTAATGAGATTAAACAGTGCAAACATAATAACAATAAGTCCTGCTGATTTAAAGAAGATGCCCGATTTTGAACTATTTTTAATACTAAATGAACTAAAGCTCACGAGTGTCAAAACTGGTAGTGTACCGAGGGCAAAGGCAAGCATGGTGAGTCCCCCACTCATAAAACTTCCTGTTGTAAGTGCATACAACTGCATTGACTGTGTGAATCCACACGGCAAAAAGAATGTTGCAACACCAACGAGAAGTGGTGTGAGTGTGTGATTGAATTTTGAAATACCGTGCGCATGCTTCCCTATAAATGCTGGCATTGATAGTTGTAACTTTTTCGCCCATGGAAATACATCGAGAAGATTGATGCCGAGAATGAGCATCACGAGTGCAACAAGGAGACCTAAAATAAACGTTCCCATTGTACCGAGTGTAAATGCCGATCCCAGCGCACCAATAACCCCACCGAGAAGAAAGAATGAAACAATGCGCCCGCCATGAAACATGAGTTGTGGTTTAATCTTGTCTCCCTCCTTGGCAAACGTTGCAGACATAGAGAGGAGGAGTCCCCCAACAACTGCCATACATGTTGAGAGCGATGCAACAATACCAATAACAAATGCCGTTCCATACGACACGCCATTTGCGTTGATAAGATTCACCAGTCCTGCCTTTTGTAACAGAACAAAGAGCACCGCAAACCCAAGTGCTATTGGAATCGCGATTTTAAAATCACTCCATATTGCTGTGTGTTCTTGTCGTTCAACCGACACGATGTACCCACTTGCTTTCAATGGAATGGTCAATTCCTGCGCAATTTGCTCTGGTGTTTTGTCACCAAAATCCCCCACCACTTCAACTGAATGATTGGTAAGACTTGATTTTACATACGACACGTTAGGCAATTCTTTTAGTTCGGCTTCCGTCAAAAGCACACATGCTTTACAGTGCATTCCATGAACATGAAATGTGTACTTTTTTTGATTTAAATCTGCCATAGTGCGTCATTGTACCACAAAACGCACCAGCATGACGCTCGCATCTATAACGTTATTCGGTCAGAATCCACGAAAACGATCTTTGCACGCCACCAACGCCTTGTATATTTAATTTCAAATGTTGTGGATACGGCACAATCGGAGTAAAGACAAGAACACCTCCTCGGTGGTGACCTCCTACTGGCGCACCCTCCCATGTAGTTGGACCGTACTCATTTCCAAAGTCATCGACAAGCACAGCAACTTCGGTCATATTCTGATCTAACTCAACCGAATGGGTATCCATAATAATGTCGAACTTCCACTCTTGTGAATCTACCAGGTTTATTTCCGGAGTGACAGACACCGTCACGCCGGCCTGTTCGTCAATCTTTGTCTCCCATGTATGTATTGCAGATGGTGTGACAACTTCAATTGGAGATGCCGGCAGAGATGGTAGCTTCTTATAGAACACAAAAGCCCCCGCAATGACAGCGGCGATCGTCATAATTATCCATAGTGATTTTTTTATACTCATACGCGTCTTTTGTATGTAATTATTTTATTGCTAATAAAGACAATGCCAAGCGCGTTGAAAGCAAGCCCAACCCAGAAAAACTCAACTTGATATTGAGCGATGGTAGACAACACCCCCGCAATCCCAAGTATTGGTACTATGTTTGCTAGATAATGTGCACAGCAAGAAATCATTGTGAGTGTGGAGGTTGTCCCTGTCGTAGCCATTATCTTACCCCCTACAACCATACCGCCATTTGTCACGAGCTGTTTGAGATATGAGTACAACCCAACTTGGACTCCGAAACCACCCGCTAAACTGACCAGAAAGTACCAGTAATTTCCAAATTGATCTTGGGCAAATTTCCATCCAGATACCGCTGTAACTACACCTATATAGACAAGCAGGAGTACGGCGGTCGCACTAATGGCGAACAGATAGGTTTTTGACTTCTGTTTTTTGTCCATGTCATTTTACATACGTGCTTGGATTGCCATCGAATTGGTTTTTACAGTGTTCGGAACAAAAATAATATATTTTACCCCGATAGTCGCTCTCAAATAAATCGCTTGTTGATTTCATTCCACACACAGGATCAATACGATCTTTTTCTTTTACACTAAACCCAAATCTACTCAGCTTTTTAATTAGTGATTTAACTCTGTTTTCCATAGTATTTGTTTTTAACAACTATTAGTGACAGCAGCTGTGTCCAGAATGACCCGCATCGTTTTTGGTATCTTGCTTCTTGTTGTTTGTATCAGTTACTTCATGCTGTTCATCAGAATGTTTGTGTGATTTTCTCATCATAACGAAGTGAATCACCACCATCACTATAATTCCACCAAAAATAAACCACGTTGGAGCACCGATTGCTTTTCCACCCGCACCAAAAATCACTATAAGAAGAAGTGGTAGAACACAACAGAGCACCATCATCCACATCATGCCACTATTATTTTTTTCATCGTGAATATGCATAGGTATAGAGCACTATATTATTGGTAAGAAGTTTTTGTTGGATATCCAACTTTTTACAACGTGCAATGGTTGCTTTTTAAGCAAACTACACACTACACCCACCTCCACCTTGTTGCTGTTGTGGTTGTGTAACTTGTGCCTTAATTTTTGCGTATCCCGTACCACTCGAGTATTGTGCACCAAGCACTTCTGATGGAGACACATTCGCCCATGCGATACCTTTGTTTTTCATGTATGTCGCAATGGTACGATAGGTATCAGGAAACCAGTACGAATTGACTGCAAGAGCTGCTTTGTACATGTCTTCTTCACTCACACCTTGTGATGCCATCAGTTCAAGAAGGCCGAGCATCGCCATGCCGTGATTGCAGTCAGGAAAATGTGTGGAGTTTCCACAGCATGGACGGAATATGCCCCGCGATACTTTGTCTACGAGTGCCTGTTGCTCTGGTGTGAGATTGAAGAATCTATGTTTGCTGTAGTGGTCCATTGGGTTACCTTGTGCAATTGTCCAACCAGCGGTTGAAGTAAAGTTTTGTGCACCACCATACTTCGGGTCAGACATTTCTCCTGATTCCAAAATAGAATTATCGCTTGCAAGCCCGAGCGCCCATAAGAGATTGAGAAGATAGGCGGAATTCTCACGAGTTATTTTTAACTTGCCATTGTTTTGTTCAAGGAGAAGTTTATTAAATCCCTCTGGAAGTGCGCCCCTCTGATCATAGGTTGTCTTTAATTTTTCAACATCAATTGCACCAACACTGACAAGTTTTGCTCCAAGATCACCCCACGTTGCTGGTAAGACAACACCTTCCGATGGAATAATTGACTCTTCAAAAGCCAACACTTGACTGTTTACTTCTTTGTCACCTGTCGCCTGAAGTTGACCCACTCCACCAGTACCTCTGAACCACATTGCACCAGCGATAAGAACTCCAGCAACAAGAATTGCGAGTGGTATTGGATTTGAACCACTGCGAGGTGCTGGATTGTTTACTATAGTTTCTTCTGTGTATTTTGTTTCTTCCATATAATTATTCACAACACGTATCTAATGCTTTAGTAATGTCTTCTAAATGTTCCCCCTTCTCCGTTGCGGTAAACATACCGTTGAAAACCGCCCACACAAGAGCGTATATACCTACTGCCCCGACGGTATACCACCACATAAACTGTAAAGTCGCATACATGGCTATAAACCCGAGAGGGATTGTAATGAGCTTCCAATACATCGTCACTGGTTTATGAAAGACAGGTCGCAGTCGTGCGGCAAGTGTGTACGAGATACCAACCACACTACCGCCCATGAGCATCGCAAGGAGCTCATTATTAACGGCATACCCAAGTACCTTGAACACAAACATTGAAAGCCATGTGAGAGCTACGAGCGTGCACACCGGACAGACTTTCTTGAGAAATGTCATATTAGATGAAAAGTACTAGGATGCCGATAATAATCATTGCAATACCCGCCCACAGATGAACGTCTTTCATTTGGGTTTTTTTCCACAGCATAATTTTGTCGATAAGTGTTGGATTTGCAGCAATCCAAAGGGTCGCTACAAGTGGTACAACGAGAATCACATTGTAGAGGAGGAGATATCCAAGACCTGAGAAGTAGGTAACTTGGTCATGCAGAAGACCAATAACCATAAGGTACGGACCACCCATACATGGAAACTGACAGAGTCCAACTAGTAATCCGAGAGCAAACACTGCTGGCACGGAGACGGTGTTAATAAGTTTACTCATCGCCCCGTGCGCAGCGTCAGGAAGTTTGAGTTTTATAGGGAACTTCGGAAAGAGCGCGCCGAGGAGGTTGAGTATTCCGAAGATAATAAGGAGCGCTGCCCCAAGTTTCCCCATAAAGTGCGGCACATTGAAGATGTGGATGACCTTCAAGATACCGATGCCAATCGTAAAGTACGCGGCAAAGATTCCAGCAATGTAGAATCCACCAATCTGGAGAATTTTCTTTCTGGTCATTTGTAGACCAAAGAGAAACGCAATAGTGATGAGCAAAATCGAGAATGAGCACGGATGCACACTGTCAAGAAGCGCCGAAAAACCAACAAGAGGCAGGAGCCAGACACCGCCATTGCTCGCGTTCCATAGGAATGTTGAGAATCCGGGACTGTACTTCAGAACAACAACCGCACTAAGTGCGATGAGCACCACCCCAATACTAATAATAAGTTTTTTCATATGACTATGGGGTTACTACAGCTTTAACTTCAATACGAATAGATTGGTTTGCAGAATCTGTGATGGTAATGAAACGGTCAATTTTTCCAACACCTGCTGGACCGTGAGCATTTGGGTCATACACAACACGAATGATGCGACTTTCTCCTGCTGGGATTATTTCATTTGCTGGAGGAACCGCACCTCCGTGTCCCGGCATACCAAACGGTCCCTTGTTGGTTCCATCCGGTTCAACAATATATGCAGCTGTACACATACATGACGTTTCAACACGACCAACCATAATATCTGCATCGGTCGGGTTAGTAAGTGTGAAATCTTTTGTTACGTTTCCATTTTTCATGGATATTGTGCCAAAATCATAGAGGGTTTCAGACACAGTGAGTCCACTTTCTCCTGTAACCGCTGACACACCTTGTACAGATGCTGCTGCGTTTCCGTTTTTGTTATAGCCGACAACAAGAAGACCTATAACAGTGGCGAATGCAAGGACTGTGATAATAACTGTTTGTGGTTTCATAATTTGTAGATTAGAAGTGAGTAGTATTTTGTAATACAAAAACCCGCGATGCATGCGCGAGTCGAAAGCACTTAAAAAGCTAGACTTTTTAAGTGCTTTTAGGTGCGGGAGGGGCTATTTTCAAAAAGAGACAGCCACTGAATTATTTTCCTAGTATATGAATTGACTGTGGGAGAGGTGTGTACAGTATGGGCAAAAACCAATCGACTCGGTAGCTGTAACCGCGGGGAAATAACAAACAGAGTGGCGATTACCGACAACACAGAAATAATGAGTGCGGTCAATCCAAAACTTGTTGGTACATTAAAAAACGAATTATACGCAGAGATGTGGTGAATGGCCACCGAAAGTACATCTTGTGGACAAATGGTGGCTCCCGCCGTTGAGAAGGGGCAGTCGCCCGTCATTTGTTTCCCCGACTCATGTGCCACCACACCAAAACTGAAAAGAACCAGCATTGAAAATACTACCAGAACAATGATGGCTATATTTTTTTTAAACAGAGAATTCATATTCATTTCATATTCATATTGAAGTTCATTATACCCCCACGGGGTATAGTAGTCAAGCGGGTACTCTAGCTCTTCTTTAAACTTGAATTGTGCATCCAGACCATATAACTCCCAAATATCCAAGCAAAGACAAACATATACACCGCACCAAGAACAATACTGCTAGAATTTCCCCACACAAAACCGGGGAGAGTTTCAAACAAACGGTGGTGTAATTCGGTGGCTACTTCTGAACGCCATGGAATATACCCCCCAAGAAGACAAATAACGTAGATAACCTCCGAGCCAAGTACACATTTCCAACCATATTTTTTTAATGATAGTTCCATATAATTTTTATTAATCTATTAAACAATTCCTCCTCGCTTCTCAAGCATCGTGTGATGAATTGTTGCAATCGCAAACCAAATTGCTATAAGAATAAGAATTCCGGCACAGAGTAGAGCACCCACTTTTGTAATTCCAAAAACCAAATTATCCGACCCACCTAGAATGGCACCTGCAAACACTATGATTCCGACAAACCCCACGATAACACTGACGACATGCATTAATTTAGATAGTTTCATAATAAGTTCTTTAATTAATCTAATAATCTTAACTTATATAATTTTACTTATACCAACTCTTATACCAACTTTCCATTTGTTCTATTTCTTTTGACTGCGATTCGGTAATATTATTTGCAAGAGTTAACATTTCCAGTCTGCTGGTCCCAGCTTTTAGCATCTGTGCCATCATAATTGCCATTTGGTGGTGCGGTATCATCTGTTCAATAAACTCCTTGTCAAAATCTGCGGCAGTGTTCAGTTTGTTTATATCTTCCTGCCCACCCATATGCATTCCTCTTTGTGACATCATCCCCCCCATCATGGAAAGGGTGTTCTCGGGGGCATCTGTACCGAACCACTCTCCGTACCATACTCTCATATCTACATTTTCTTTTGTTTGGGCCACAAGGATTGCCTGCGCCAATGTTTTAATTTCTGGATGCACTGCCTTTTGTAGTGCAAGGGTAGCCATTGCTATGGCTCCCTCGTGGTGCGGTATCATCTGTTCAATAAA
This sequence comes from Candidatus Campbellbacteria bacterium, assembly GCA_024653945.1. Lineage (NCBI taxonomy): Bacteria > Candidatus Campbelliibacteriota > Candidatus Campbelliibacteriota bacterium. The sequence goes on along the minus strand of JANLIT010000002.1, from coordinate 170,360 downwards.
ATGTCTATCAATACCATTCATCACTTGGGTATTCCCTACGCCTTCAGTATCAAAGCCCATCATTCTAAATCCTGCGGTACGGTACCCGAAAAAACCCCCAGGTGTAAGAATGAACGCCAGCAGGAGGCCGGCAATGATTCCTCCGATTCCAAAAATAATTTTATTATTCATATTTTTTAATTACTTATAATTTTTTAGTTTTAATTCGTAAGGAATTTGATACCACAGACACTGAAGACATTGCCATCGCAAAACCAGCAAACACCGGAGAGAGTAGCCATCCAAAAACTGGATAAAATACTCCTGCAGCAAGTGGAATACCAACGATGTTGTAAATAAACGCCCAGAACAAGTTTTGCTTGATTCCCCACATGGTCATCTTTGAAAGCTTAATTGCTTTCACTAGCTTTGAGATATCTCCACCAAGAAGCGTAATGCCTGCTGATTCTATGGCAACATCAGTTCCTGTACCCATCGCAATACCAACATCCGCTTGAGCAAGTGCCGGTGCGTCATTCACTCCATCTCCTGCCATAGCAACAATACGTCCCCGCGACTGCAATTCTTTTATTTTTGCCAACTTGTCCTGTGGCAACACATGTGCTACCACGTCATCAATACCAACAAGAGATGCCATGTATTTCGCCGCCTTCTCATCATCTCCGGTGAGCATCACCACTTTGATTCCGAGTTTGTGAAGATCTGCAATTGCCTGTTTTGATTCTATTTTTATTTCATCAGCAACCATAACAAACCCGAGAACGCTCTCTTTCGTCGCAAGAATAACTGGAGTTTTTCCTTGCGCGGTAAACGTTTCAATTTTTGAAGCATCAAAAGAAGTGCCGAGGTCTGAAATCAATTTTACATTTCCCGCATAGTACTGAATTCCTTTGACCGTTGCCGTCACACCCTTTCCTTGAATTCCTTCAAAATTTGAAGCATCTTCAACACTAATAGCCTTATCTTGTACATACGACACAATTGCGTGTGCAATAGGATGTTCTGATTTTTTCTCAAGTGATGCAAGAAGTGATACAAGTTCATCATCTGACATTTTTGAGAAATTCTGAATATCAACAAGTGTTGGTTTTCCAATGGTGATGGTTCCTGTTTTGTCCACAATAACCGTATCCACCTTATGTAATTTCTCTAATGTTGCTGCATCTTTAATAAGAATACCTTCTTTTGCACCTTTGCCCACTCCAACGATAATTGCCGTCGGCGTTGCGAGCCCTAGTGCGCACGGACACGCAATCACCAAAATTCCCACGAACGACACGAGCCCAAATGAAAGTGCTTGTGAGAATCCGAGGTATTGTGTCCCCACAAGAAGCCATGTACCCAGAGTTACGAAGGCAATAACGAGCACAATTGGGACAAAGACACCAGATATCTTATCTGCGAGTGCCTGAATCGGTGCCTTGCTTCCCTGTGCCTCTTCAACCATGTGAATAATCTGAGCAAGCAGTGTCTCCGAGCCAACTTTTGTTGCGGTGAATGTAAATGAACCTGTGGTATTAATGGTTCCAGCAACAACACTATCCCCCACTTTTTTCTGTGCAGGCATCGGCTCTCCTGTCACCATGGACTCGTCCACAAACGAAGAGCCTTCCATGATTGTCCCGTCAACAGGAATTTTTGCGCCGGGTTTTACGACAAGTACGTCTCCGTGTTTCACCTCATTCACCGGAATCTCTATTTCTTTTCCATCACGAATCACGAGTGCTGTTTTTGCCTGCAAATTGAGAAGTTTTTCAATCGCATCTCCTGTCTTTAATTTTGAACGCGCCTCAAGATATTTACCAAATGCAATGAAGGCAATAACAATAATGGTAACGTCATAGTACGTATTATCTACATTAATGAATGGTCGTAATGTTTCTTCAAACGCAGTAACAATAAAACTGTAGAGGAACGCCACGGACGTACCAATACCGATAAGCGTATCCATGTTTGCTTTGCCATAACGAAGAAATCTGTAAAAACCAAGAAGATATGGCTGTCCTACAACAAAAAGTGTATAGGTCGCCATTATAGGAAGTAGGTGGTGAAAGAATTCACTCCAAAACTCCGGCATTGCGGCGCCTGAGTTAAATCGCGCAACAATATCCCACACTAAAATGATGGTACTGATGATGGTAAGTGGAATAACTGAAATAATTTTACTTTTCATGTCAGCCAGTTCTGCCAATTTCTCTTTTTTGGATTGATTAAGACCGAGATGTGCCGAATGTTCATCCTCAGACATTCCCATCCCATTAGAGTCAGAAGACCGCTCCATGTCTTCGCGGCCTCTAACGGGACTCGTTTCTTTCACACTCGGGCTATCTGGCAAGCGTAGAGAGTATCCGAGTGGCTCTATCTTCTTTGAAAGATCTGTTGGGTTTGTTTTTGACTCATCGAAAGAAACTTTTGCGGTTTCTGTGCCATAGTTTACTTGTACGGATGTAACACCGTCTGTTTTCTTAAAGGTTTTCTCAATAATTGCTGCGCATGACGCACAGTGCATTCCTTTTATGTTGTATGTTTTTGTAGTATCCATAAAAATTATTTTCGTTTGAGTTTGTACACTTTGAGAATCTCCTGTGCCGCCTTCGTTTCTTTGCCGTGTTTCATCTGGTGCACTACGTGTTGCGTCAAGTGGTTTTGCAACATTAAGTCCTCCACCGAGGCAAGTGCATTTCTGATGGCCGATGATTGGGTAATAACATCAATACAGTACTTACCCTCTACAACCATTTTCTGTAAACCACGAACTTGCCCCTCAATACGTTTGAGACGGTTTTCAACGTTTTTATGTATGTGTGTATGCATATATAAAAGCAGTATACCCCCATGGGGTATACTGTGTCAACCCTGTTAGAGTCTTGTGGAGGGCTTGGCTATTTTTCGTACCGTCGAATCACCGAGCGGACCACTGCACCAATTTTGAGTTCCTCTTGGGGATAGATATTCTGATATTTTTTGTTTCCCGGTTGGAGATAGTAGCCCTCTGCATTACGACGTAAATATTTGAGTGTCCACAACCCATCAATGTCAGCAACCACAATATTCCCCACCTTCCATGTGTCGGTGCGTTCAACAAGTACGAAATCTCCTTCAAAAATTCCCGCGTCCACCATGGAGTCCCCTTTTACCTTAAGAATGAATGTCGCATTGTGATCGTTGATGAGCCACTCATCAAGCGTAAGAGAATCAAATTCGTGTTCTTCTGTTGGTGACGGAATACCCGCCTCAATGAAGCCGAGCATTTTTACTTCACCAAAGAGCATTGTTGGTGTGAGACGTCCGAGATAATCTTTGGTTACTGCACCCGCTTCAACAAGTTTTTCAACAACTTTAAAAACTGCGTTTTTAGATTTAAAACCGAAAAGCTTCGCCATCTCTGTATACGTTGGCATTCGTTTATTCTTTTCATAAAACGAATGAAGTTTTTGTGTGTACTCGGTAAGCATTAAAAGAGTGCCATGACTGATGAAAGTCTTTTAAAAAGTGATGGACGACGATTGCGTCGTGCCCACCGTATCAGCTCTTTGTGTCTCTTTGCTTCAGAACGATACGAAATTCCTTGCATTATTTTTTCATCAATAGTCCAGTTAAGGGCCTCAATCTCTTTATCTATATATTGTATGTAGTCTTGGTACTTCATATGAATAATTGTTAGTTACCTATAACCTTTTGTTGGTTATAAGTATAGGTGAACGGTCGTTCACCTGTCAATGGATGGCTGTGGAAAACTCTACATTCGTTTTGCTTCCCAAAAACACGTGTCTTTTTCTACTGAAAAAGCACTCCCTCTCGCCCTCATCGGGCTCCCCGCCTGCCGGCAGGCAGGCGAGAGTTTTTTGAGAAGCAAAACTCATTCCGTACCTGAACTTTTGTTCTGCAAAAGTTCAGTGTTTTTACAAAAAGAAAGCGCGGACAAAAATACCAACACGAGTAATAATGACAAATCCAATTCCCCATGCAAATGGTAACCAATATGGAATACCAAATAGAGATGCACGTGACCATTTCTGTTGCGATCCAAGTTTTCGTAATCCAATCTCAATTACCAAACCAAAAGCAAGACCGAGTAGGAAAAGTGCTATTTCACCCACGTTGTAATGCAATGCAAAAATACCTCCGCTGAGAAATATCACAGTAAGCGTTAGTGCTTTTTCGCTTGTCTTGCCCGTTGCTTGTACGACAAAAAAGAGAACAAATCCAATAAACGGTACTACGACATCTAAAGGAAGTACTGTGTTCATACTAAAAGTATACCCGACTAAAATTATTTTTATAGTCTAAAAAAGAAAAACCGCCCTCCCAACGGTTTTTCTTTTCGTTGGTGGACGGTTTGAACCAAAAAAGCTTCAGATTACCTCGGCGATCTCTTCTTCGAGCTGGGCGAGAGCGGCGACAGGATCGGGCGCCTTTGTGAGTTGGCGACCCACAACGAGGTAGGACGCACCGGCGTTGAGTGCCGCGAGGGGCGTATCAACACGCTGTTGGTCGCCGGCATCCTTACCGACGGAACGAACTCCCGGCGTCACGAGAGTGAGACCTTTGAGCTCGGGACGTTTGGAGAGAATGCCGACTTCCTTCGGCGAACAGACAACACCTTGCATGCCGGCAAGCTTGGCCATGCGCGCGAGGTAGAGCACTGCCGCCTTGGACGGCTGCCCATGTAATAGATGCGTCTCCTCTTCCGAGAGAGAGGTGAGAACCGTAATCGCAAAGATCTCGGGAATACCGCTCTGAAGTGCGGCCATCATCATTTCGATACCACCCGATGCATGCACCGTGATGATGTCTGCACCTGCGTCGGCGAATGCCTGAGCACGAAGCCTGACCGTGTTCGGGATGTCGTGAAGTTTCGCGTCAACCCAGACGCGTCGCGCACCTGCCTTGTGAAGCTGGGTGACGATGGACGGGTCCATATCGTACAGGTTGTGAACCTTGAACGCATAGACCTGTTGCCCGATGGCGCGCGCCAAATCCAAGCACGCACCGAGAGGAAGCTCGTCTGTGGCTACGATAACCTTCTCACTCACGCTCATGTCACGTCTCCTAGGTTGGTGGTGGGGTGAAGCTGACGAGGAACAATTTCTTCTGGTGAGGATAGTATTCCTAATTACCAGTAAGAGCAATGTTTTAAAAAAATAAATTTTTTAGACCTAATTTTCAATTTTAAACCCCAATAGTGTGGCAAGATATAGGGCCTGCCCCGTATTGACAGTAATACTGTTGAGTGAGTTTTTGTCTATCACAATTCCTTCAATATCTGCGTCTTTAAAACTAATGTTTTTTAATTTTGTTTGGGAAAATTATGAATTCCTAAGACTGCAATCCTTAAACACAACATTCTCCATACTAGCCCCCATGAAGTCGGCATTTTCTAAATCACAACCAAGAAAAACCACATCTTTTATTTTTGCAAACCTAAATGATACATCTGCACACTTTGATTTCTCAATCATCACATCACGGACAACACACCCCATAAACTGTGTCCCTTGGAAACGACTTTTTGTTATTAAAACTCTTTCAAAATAAGTTTGTTCAAAGGAAGCTCCGGCAAAGTTAGCACCTGTGAGGGTTGAATCAATACATTGTATATCTTTTACTTTTGAGGATTGAAAGGAGATGTCTTCTAGGGCGCTGGTATCAATTTTTATATCTTCAATATTCTGATTTTCTAAAGAACCACCAACAATAAAAACACCCTCAAGTTCCGTCACGGAAATATTCGTAAAAGTTTTCTTTTTCAGAATACCTTTATTTAAAACGGGTTTTCTTATTTCCATATCAGAAGTACTTACCACGGCAATTCTTTGTCTCTAAACCAAAAGTGTCCTGTTTCAGGTTGAGAGAGGGCAAGAGTATAGATTCCATCAGCGGCATCTTCCGGTGTTACATCGGCCTCTTGTCCACCCATGTCGGTCTTTACCCACCCAGGATGAACTGCAGAAACAATCGCCTTCCCTTTCAACCTCTCTGAAAGTGTTTTGACATACATATTGAGAGCGGCCTTTGAAATTTTGTATGCAGGATAGTGTCCAGGAAAATGACTCTCGGTCGCTACTTGAGTGATTGAGCCAGCCGAGGAGGTGATGGTTAGAAGATGGGCTCCCTCAGACAAAAGAGAAATGGCTTTTTCAGTAAAACCAATCGTGCCGATAAGATTTACTTCTAACGTTCCTCGCAGTTTGTCCATAACAACTACCGTCTCGTCTTCATCAAGAAGCACGCCGATGTTATTAATGAGAATATCTATCGTATGCCCTGTATTTTTAATGTCTGCAACGCATTTCTCTATACTTTCTTCACTTCGTATATCTAGATGAAACACGGAGAGGTTTGGATCAGAAAAATCAACGGCACCCGTTAGTGCTGTACCAATAACACGGTTTCCTTCCGCGAGAAATTTTTGCGCAAGCGCCTTCCCAATTCCTTTGCCTATTCCCGTAATGAGAATTGTTTTTGTTTTGTGTGAACGCTCTTCCATACCATACCAAAAGTATACCAGTTCAAACTACAATTAGAGTACTTGGACAAATCACCAACTTCCAACATCCCTGCCTGCCGGCAGGCAGGTAACCACTAACTTCCACTATTTGGGGGTGGCTATCTCGAGCTGGAACTAATGAGGAAAAGGGGTCTGACCCCATTCCCCCACGAGCCCCTTTTTAAAGCCTTATTTCGTATAGTAACATATGTTACTATACGAATATGAACAGAAAATTTTATTCCACGGCAGAGGTAGCAAAAATATTGCACTTAAGTCGTGTGGAGGTTTTTAGAAAAATAAAGAGTAAAAGACTAAGGGCCGAAAAAATAGGACGTAATTATGTAATCGCCCACGAAGATCTTTTGGAAGCGTTGGGTCAGGCTGTTGGTTCAAGTAGAAAACAAAAAATTGAAACGGCAGTGAAAAAGGCCGTGAAAGAGTACGGAGGAGCATTCAGGAGATTGGCCAAGGAATGAAAACAAAACCTATCACAATGGCAGAGGTGGAATTTACTGCTTTTGCGTTAGCAAAAGAGCTAATGACATGGGATGAGCCGATACCTGACTTTAGGACACGTCTTCCCAACGCGCTTGAAAGTTGTTTAGATGTTCCATTTACCAGCTTTGACCAAAAAGATATGTATAGAGGGTTGGTTGAAAAATCAACGATGTTGTTTTATTTGATGATAAAAAATCATCCATTTCAAAACGGCAATAAAAGAGTCGCTATTATGACACTACTTGTTTTTCTAGCACACAATAATAAATGGATAAAGATGGATCAGAACGATTTATATAATTTTGCAGTTGGTATTGCAAAAAGCCGTCCGACGTCACGTGAAAAAGTGTTACAAAATATCCGGGTAACGATAAAAAAATACCTTATAAACTTTATCCAGTAGGGTCACAACCCTTGCTCGACCAGAACCTACCTCTAATTGGGGTGCCTAGAGAGAATCGAACTCTCGACACCGCTGCCACAGAGCGGAGTTTTACCACTAAACTATAGGCACCATATTTCGACTCGCCGAGGACGGGCTCTGGCTCGCTCAAGACAAGTTGTGGGGATACTGTACCAAAAAACCTTCAGTAAAGCGACAAAAAAAATTATTTCTCAATAAGTTGTTGGGGTTGCGTTGCACCAACATCAACAATATCAAAACGTACACGTCCAATGACTTGACCACGAGATGTTTCCACAGACACGCGCCACGCACCCGCTCCCAGATTTTCTTTCATAGAATATCCTCGGTATCCCCCATCACTGCCTCCGGTAATTGGAAATGAAATTCTGCTTGCCGTCTTCCACGAATTTCCTTCTTTATACTGCCAGTTATGAACGATTGCCGTGGAAAGCTTCGTTGGTGCAAACACCGATGTCCATATATACACCGGCTCACCAGGTGTTCTGTGGTAGATTTCAGACAATTGGAAGTAATCAGAAAGTGAATGTGGCTCAACTGAAAGTCGGTATCCATCGTCAACACGTACAACGCTGTGTGCTACGGCAAAATCTTTAAGTGCCAGTGGCACAGGAGGAATAATATTGGTGATATAGGCAATCATGTACACAATGGTAATGATGCCAATACTCTGCATGAGCACGTGTCGAACTTCGTATACATGCTCTCGAGAAAAAAAAGTGAGCAGTAAAATAAAACAGTACACAAGAATAATACTGACAGACACACTAAGTAGAAATGGAAGAACTCCAATTGAGTGAAGAACCACAGGAACAATCAGAACACTGAATGAAAGGAGTGCAATGAAAAAAATACTCACACGAAACACCATTCGCTCATATCGCGCACGAAATGTTTCATTACCGATAAGCATTCCAATAAGAAACAAAATGAATGGCCAACTTGCCGAAAAAGATGCACTTCGAGAATAAAAAACAACAAGCGCACTGAATAAACCACCGAACACAATCTGCATGATGAGTGGTGCTATTGTTACTGCCCACAAAAGAACGGGGTGGCCAGCAATTCGTGTTTCTTGCAACGCAAGAATAATAATACAAAAACCAACAATACAGAGATATATAAAAAGAACGAGTTGGTTTGAGAGAAGATCAATACGACTCAGTGTGAGTGAATCCATCACAAAACCAAACACAAGCGCGACCGCCGACAGTGGACGTTCGTGTCGCTCTAAGTAATCTTTTACTCTATGAAATGTCTCTCGCATATATGTAGAATAGCACCGAACCAAAATCTGTGTTCTCTTCCCTGTTTTTCAACTTTAGTTTATACTGCCCTCACCGCGCAGGTGGCGAAATTGGTAGACGCACTACCTTGAGGTGGTAGCGCCCGCAAGGGCTTGGAGGTTCAAATCCTCTCCTGCGCACAGAACGAAAAACAGCCCCGACGTTACGTCGGGGCTGTTTCTTTTTTTATTTTGTATCTTCTACGGCTACCTCTGCCACCACTTCGTCTACTACTTCATCTTTTGCAGTGCCTGTTGAAATGTTGACGGTGTGCATCTTGCGCATTTGTCGGCGAATTTCACGCGCCGCCTTGTCACGAATATCGTACAACTTCGCACGGCGTGTCTTCACACGGCGAGTGATTTCAATTTTATCGATTGCAGGAGAATAGAGAGGGAAGATTTTCTCAACACCATAGCCACCAGACACACGTCGTACGGTGAATGTTGCTCCCGCCGTTGTACCTCCCTTTCGAGCAAGAATCGTACCTTCAAACGCCTGGAGGCGTGTTTTTCCCTTTTCTTCAACTTTTACCCAGACACGAACTGTATCACCTGCTCGTAGAGGAAGGGCTTTTCGTTCGTCCATATTTATTGGTGATATTTTGGTTGTTTTTTGTGCCATATTTCGTAAAGAAACCATACTCTAGCACGACTCTAAAAAAACGGCAAGAATGAAGTACCCGTGTTATTGCTTGGTGATTAGTCATCAAAAACTCTTATTCTATAGAATTATAGAATTTGCGATGTTTGGTATTGTGCAAACATAGTAAAAAACCACTAGAGTCATGGGAGATTCTATTTACCCTCTTTTTTGAGAATTTTTTCTGCACGAACAAAATCAGGAGGAAGGGGCGCCTCAACGGTCTTGATTGTTCCCGATGGAAGCATGAGCGAGAGTGAGCATGCATGAAGTGCGAGGCGTTCAAAGCCGAGCGCTGCTTCTTGTTTGGGTGCGTATAAACGGTCACAAATGACCGGATGATTGATTGCTTTGAGGTGCACGCGGATTTGGTGCGTTCGTCCTGTTTTTGGGCGTAGTTCAAGGTATGAATGTTCTGTTCCCCGCTGCAGTACATCGTAGTGTGTAATTGCATCACGCATTACACCTCGAGCTCCTCTCTGTGCTGACCATAGGCGCGGGTCAGTTCTACTTTTTCCAATCGGACGGTTGATGACATCTGTATCTTTTTTCACGCTTCCGTACACAAATGCTCGATACACTTTTGTTGCCTCTCGTTCCTGAAACACACACTTGAGATGCACAAACGCATCTTCTGTTTTTGCAATCACAAGCACACCCGATGTGTCAGCATCAAGACGATGCACAATTCCTGGACGGTCTACCATCATGCCGTTAGAAAGCATTTGTGGCTCACCCACCGTCGCGCTGTCGGGATAGTGTTCAATAACCCAATCCACCAGCGTTTGACCTTTTCCGCGCCCGTCTTCGTGCACCATCACACCAGAGGGCTTGTTGATAAACACAACATCATCGTCTTCGTAGAGAATTTTTATATTCATAGTAAATTCGAAATATGAATATCGAAATTCGAAAAACTGTTTTTGAAATTCAAGATATTCGTACTTGTTTCGATTTTTGTAATTCGGTATTCGTGCTTACAGTTTACACTATAGAAAACTCTGTAAACTGTTCTGTTGGTTCTCTCCATAGTACCTGTACATCACGAACGTGTGCAAGAAACGGACCTTTGTGCAAGTGTTCTATGAGTCGCTCCAGTTTATCTTCTGGCCCTTGCGCAACCACCCTCAATTCGCCAACACCTTGGTTCTGCACAAAACCCTGAAGCCACAGTGCGTTGGCATGTCGTGAGACGAACTCTCGAAATCCAACATTTTGAACCTTACCTATTACAACTGCCTCTATCTCGTTCATGACCCTAGTATGACCCTTAAAGATAAAAAGTTAATATACCCAAAATAGAAAAACACCCTCTCGGGTGTTTTTGGTGGGCGCTGAGGGATTCGGTCACGGATACTTTTCTGTTGAAAAGTTCCGCGACCCCGTCTCGACACGTCTGTCTCTGACCTTCGAATCCCCACCGCCTCTACAAAACATAAACCTCCACTACATACGTAGCGGAGGCACTGTTTTGTGGGCGCTGAGGGATTCGAACCCCCGACCTTCTCTGTGTAAAAGAGTTGCTCTACCAACTGAGCTAAGCGCCCGACTGACCAATTATACATATTTTTTTCTGCCTGTCTTCTTCTTTTTCTTGTCCTCCCGGCAGGAATCGAACCTACATTAAGAGCTTAGAAGTCTCCTGTTTTATCCATTAAACTACGGGAGGAAAATGAGGGTGACACGCATGAGTCATAGAGCGTAGCGTTCGAGGAGAGAACAAAAAAGAAAGCCTGTTTTCTTTTTTGTTCGATTCCGAGGACGTGGGAGCTCGAGCTTATATGTGGTCCGAGTGACCTCCCGCATGGTACTCCATACAGGAGGGACACGCCTACCCTATCACAAAAACTTCCCTTTTACCTTCACAAACTTTTTATGAAAATTTTAATACCCCAACATACCAACCTCCACATACTAGCTACTATTTTCTGTTTACTTCGGCTCTGGAATAGAAACGCCATTTGTTTTTCTGTATTCAAATTCAACCACACGACGAGAAAAAGCCTCGAGGGTTTTTTGTACGCTCGCTCGGTCAACATCATCCGCCTGTTCAACCTCAACTGGCACAATGATTGATTGATTCATGTTTTGTATCCGAGAAAAGAAAATAAGCGAGAGTGTGATTCCAAAAATGTTCAATACTATTACAACACACAGAAGTCGGACCCAGAGACCCGCGGCTGTTTGTGCAACAAAAAACGTATGCGCTTTTTTCTTTATGTATAACCAAACTGTCTGAAGTGATGACATACTTATTTTTTAAGTACTATAGATAACGACGCTCGAACGGTCCATGGTAAAACGGTAGTAGACCCTCCCTCTTTTTGAGATGTGTCGAGAGTTATTTGGCTTGCTTTTGCTTGATACGGAAGCGAATCAAGCAGTCCTATAAGGTTCATCATTTTTTTCCACGAACCTGTTGAAAAAATACTCACCACAAACGTTCCTTCACGCGTCTTTGGGTCCTCATCATCTACCTGAACCTGCACAACAGACACCAGGGCTCCAATGGTGCGACCAAACCCCTCAATTTCTTCAATAATAGAAATCACGTCGTCAGGAGTTTTAAAAAAAGTTTTTACAACTTCACGCTCTTCTTTGAGACTAGCAATCACCCCCGCTGTGTCACGAACCCGTCGTTCGCGTTCAACCTGAACAAGTAGTTCTTCTTGTGTAAGAATGATTTGATTGTGGTATTGATTGGTCAAAAGAATGGCCCACACATATGCACCAACAAGACCTACCGCAAGAAGGGCAAACACAAACACAGCGTACCGTCGTTTCGTTTTTTCTGTTACCTTTTTCATGGTGTTATTTTTTCTATCAGCGCACCTGTTGTCGCTGATGTCCCTGTGCCCATTTCAGGCAACGGCACGTTCGTTCTTGGTGTCCCCGCGTATTCAACAACGTCTCCTGCCATCTCCAACAAAAGTGTTACAGTAAAATCAATATCTACACTTCGTGCCAAACTTGAAACAGGAATATCAACGCGTGAGAATAGTGGAGATGAACGCAACGAATCGCCGAGAGACGTCAATGCATTTCGTGTTTGTGCAATTCCTTTAAGTGTTACTGATATCTCTTTTTTTTGAGTACTGTATGTTATTTGTTGAAGAGAAACCCCATTTGGAATTCGTGGCATCACCTCTTGAAGAATTGACGTCAAAGATCTCTGTGATAACACATCTTTCAAGAGGTCAGAGCGCGTTTGTATGTCTGTCAACACTTCTGTACCACTTTGTCGCCGTTGTAAATCAACAAGTGTTTTTGTGGCAACCAATTGGTCTGTAAATCCACCTACCGCAGACCGTGCGAGAATGAGCGACGGCGCAAGAAAAAATATCAAAAGAATCAATGAACAAATAGCAAATATCAAAACGACAAGGAGAGCCCTCCCGCGACGCTCCCACGCAACGATGTGTTGATTTTTTATTGGAAGCAAATTAACCACACCTCTAGTATACCGCGCACTTCTCCCTCAAAGATAATCAAAAGTGGGATAATTCTGTCATGTGCTACTCGTGCTCGTGAAGCGCAAGTCCTATTGCGGACGCATATCCAAGCGAATCATTGAATGGTATTTCTGGAACATATCCATCCAATGAAAAAGCATTTGTCCATACATTTCCAATTTCAACAGGTATATGTAACGCGTGCGCGAGATACTCTGGAAGACCTGCAATATTTGCATTACCACCCGAGAGAAACACCCTCTCAATGGGGATGTGAGATACGTTAGAATCTTTAATATCCTTGTGGGTTTGCCAATACACAATATAACGGTCAAGTTCCGTGGCAATACTCTTTGCAAAAGTTTCAAATCCCTGACGAATGGTTGCATCTCCAGAAAAATGCAATCCTTCCTGATTTTTTATTCGCACCATGTCTTCTTCGGTTGTGGCGGGAAGTGTTGCGAGTATGACATCACTTACGTTGTCCCCCCCGATATCTACTGTAGCTGTAAAACGAACGGCCTGTCCTCGTACAACTGAAATTCCAGACCTTGTTCTTCCAACATCAACAACCATACATGCACCCACAAAACTTTTGGGGACAATGGCGCGAGCGATTGCCTGTGCCTCTATTTCAAGAGACAACGGTTCAAGTCCAGATGCAATAAGCAAATCTGCGTATTGTTGAGCAATTGCTTGAGGGTACGCAGAGACGGACACGAGTCGCTGACCAACAAAAAGAGACGCATCACGAACACTATCAAAATCAAACACCGCCTCGCTTGCTGTAAGTGGCACATTTTCCGCCAATTTAAATTCAAGAACTTCTTGTACTTCTTTTTTGGTGATACCAGTTGGAACGTATGATGGAAAAATGTATCCCTCTTCTTCAGGAAGCGATGCTCGCACAAAATGTAGCTTATATTTTTCTCGAAAAAGAGAGAGTACTTCTGTGAGTTTTTTTGCATCAACAACCTTACCACCAACAACAACCCCTTTTGGAATTTGCATTGACCCATACCCACTCAAACGCCTTCCGTGTGTGCGACTTTTTGAAAAGGTAATGTACTTCACCGAGTTGTCAGACACATCAATCCCCGCGGCGAGCATGGAGAGATACGCCGGTGTAGGAAAAAGAGAAAGAACTCGTGACGTAAATGTCATGACTTAATACTAACCCAAACGGGCGCCTGGCGGTATGTCTCTCTCGGGGACAATGAAAGAAAACTGTCGTTCTTCACCCTCACCCGTCGAGACAGCAAACAACATGCCGTTGCTTTCAAGTCCTTTAATGGTGCGGGGTTCAAGGTTTACTACAAATGCGGTTTTTTTGCCCACGAGTGTTTGTATATCAGCAACGTACTGTTTAATTCCAGAAATAATTTGACGTGGTGTCTCTTCACCAAAAGAAACAGTAAGTCTAAGGAGTTTGTCTGTCTCGGGAACTTCTTCTGCAGAAAGAATTTGTCCGATACGAATATCTGCGGTTTTTAATTGGTCGATGGTAATCATATGTTATGAATTATGTAACACGTAGCATGTAACGTGTAACACTATTATTCCACACATTTTGTTTCAAGTTACATGTTATCTGTTTTGTGCCCCCCTCTTTCTATCTAAAAATCTCTGCAAAATAATTGCGGCAGCCGATGCATCTATCATACTATTTGCACCCGTAAATCGTGTCGCCTCCTGTGAAGAAAACCACTCACGTTCAAACACAACTGGCACGTTTATTTCCTTCTCAAGTTTTTCTTTAAAACTCTGAATTGCAATCATGACAGGGTTATCTTTACCTTTTGTATCCGTTGAATGACCGATCACAATAATGTTCGCATTTTCTTTTGCAACAATGCCGGCAATGTCGGCTACGAGCGACTTTGTGTTTTGCAAAACCTCTCGCGGAAATGCAAGCGTTTCGCTTGTATCCGAGAGTGCAACCCCAACTCGTTTTGTTCCGTAATCAATGCCGAGAATCATGCTTGGGGTAGTTCTACTTTTTTCAAGTCAAGAAGCGCGATGACCTTTGTCTCTGCTTCTTCATATTTTTCAGCACGGGCAAGTTCTCGAATTTCTTCCCCCTCTGGAGTATCAGCGTCAATAATGGCACTTATATAATCCAAAATTTTCTTTCCGTGCTCATATGCGGAGTCCGAGTCAAAGGCCCTCTTGCCAATGCTTATGAGGATATTGTGTTGAAGCTTGCCACGGTACTCAAGCTCAAGACGTGTTGTTAGCACATCTGGAGTAGGCGGTATTTCGGGAATATATTGTTCAGAACTTTCCATATAGTTAGCCGATATGAGAGACCAATTAACCAAGATATTTTTCTAACAACGTCTCCCTACTCATGTGAGCCACCGAAACCGGTCTTTCTTCATCGCCGAAATGTTGGACTTTCGTTTTTTCATCCATTGGACCGTCAACTATAAAACCAGCTTTTTCTAAGAGACCGGGGTTTGATGCAACTATCCAAGACATGGCTTTAATTTCTTTTATTCTTTCGTCTTTTTTTGCCTGTTTTGCAAGCTCTTTCATTCCATCACGAAATGATTTTAGTATTCCGCCAAACCCTAAATTTCCCTTTGGTTCGACGTGAATAATCGCCACACCGTTTTGAAGGTCAAGGCTATAATACATAAGTTCACTCAATTTAATAGTTCCGAATCGTTGTATTCTTCTTTCTCGACGTATTTCTTCAAAAATTTCTGGGTGTTCTATTTTTTGGTCTATATATTTTTTTGTGGCACCAAAAACTATAGCAACAAATTCTTCCGGATCTTCTTGGTTCCACCCTTTCTTAATTTTTTCAATTATTATACTTGGATCCTCCCCAATAGCAGATACAAGAAATTGTATCTCAGAATACAGGCCCTCTATTTCTTCCTCATTTTTATCCTTAAAAAGTTTTAAAAGCCAAGTTTTTATTCTTTCGTATTCTTTGGTATACACCTCGGAATTTGGCCTTTGTTCTTTAGATATTGAGGATTCCTCAAATTTCATATAATTGTGTAGTGTGCCCCCGGTAGGAATCGAACCTACATCAGCAGCTCCGCAAGCTGCCGTCCTATCCGTTGAACGACGGGAGCGAAAAGAGGATGACACGCATGTGCGTAGAGCGAAGCGTTCGAGGAGAGAGTAAAAAAGAAAGCCTGTTTTCTTTTTTACTCGGGTCCGAGGACGTGGGAGCTCAAGCACATATGTGGTCCGACTGAGCTTCCGTATGGTACTCCATACAGGAGCGAATTTTCCACACGAGAGTCCAACACGCACACTCTAGCAAAAATGATGACGAGGCGCCACTAAAAACCAGCGAGCTCAACAATTCTATCAGAAAATGTTTCGTGCACCTCCTCTTCGTCTAGATACTGCAAAAGAGTATCGCGAACCTCATCGGTAGAAATATCAGCAAGGGGCACAATGATGTGGGGCATAAACATTTTTTGTGATTTAAGAAGAAGTCGATTTGGAATGAGGCGCTCATCTATCCAAAAAGACTCAAGCGTACGATACGGGAAAAGGGTGTCACCAATACGCACCCCTCTGTCTTGAATCTCACACTCTATGATATGCGGATGGCGAAGTGCATGTAAGCCGAGAGCAACCGCACCAACACCAATCACAACACCAAAAAGAAAATTTCCTAAAAAAATTGAAAGAATGACTCCCGCAATCGCAATAATACCGAGTCCCCAGAACCAATCGGAGCTCCGTGGTTTGTGTTCGTATTCCAATGTCTTCCACGCAAGGTGAATTTGCATACCTATAGCGTACCACATCTACACCTTGCTCAAAGAGGACTTTGTTAGTATCTTCTTGGTACTGGTGGGATGGCAGAGAGGTCTAACGCGCCGCACTTGAAATGCGGTGTCCCTTAACGGGGACCGTGAGTTCGAATCTCACTCCCACCGCCAGATGCACACACTATTTCTTCAGTATCTTCAGACATACCACGTATTCGCATACGTTCTCATTTTTGTTGGACTACTCATTGAAGGTGAGCTTACTCTTTTTCTTGCCGCCTTTCTTGTACACCAAGGTTCTTTGAACTTTTACGATATTCTCGCTATAACACTTCTTGGAGTTTTTATCGGTGATTTGTTGTGGTTCTTGCTCGGCACCAATCTTTCGCTCTCTAAAAAAATAAGCGCATGGGTTACCCGTGAAGCAGGACAATTTGACCATCTTTTTCATGCGCACATATTTAAATCACTTCTCATCACCCGTTTTCTATACGGTTTGAGTCGTCCAACACTTATTCGTATGGGAATGATTGGTGTTCCCATAAAGCAATTCCTTGAAGCAAACATAATCACCACGTTTGTGTGGTCATCCGTTATTTGGGTTTTGGCATACGTGCTCAGTGCCTCTCTCTTTTCAACACAACATTTTCTTCCACGACTTGAGGTTGGCATTGCGCTTATTATTGTCGTTATCATACTTCTCAATAAAGTTGCCCGACGTTTGATTGAAAAATATCTTGTTGAATAGATTCTAGATAAAAAAACAACCGCTCACGACGTGTGAGCGGCCTTGCGCGCCTTCTGCTTGGCGAGCCATGTACGTGCTTGAACCTTAGGAGGCTCCTTCCCCACGAACACCTTTCGTGGATCAAAGGGCGCCGGAAGACTGGTCCCCCGTTGTCTCCAGACATTGAAGTGAAGATAGATGTTCTCCGCCGAGCCCAAGGCGGTCTCGAGGACTCCCCACTCACATCGGTAAAGATTCCTCTTAACCCCATCGGAGCATCTTATTTCGTAACGCAGGTCCTCGTCGGAAGTCACTCTCCCGACTGCTTCCGAGGTATGTCCATTCTTCGGTTTGATATACCACACAGTCTTCCCCATGGCGTTTCTCCCCTTGGTTGAATCTGCCGAGACAATACCACCGCACAAACAAAAACACCAGCCCGAGGCTGGTGTTTTTAGAATTATTGCGATGATTTTTTAAGAAGTTTGGCAAGGCGTGATTTCTTTCGTGAAGCTGCATTCTTTTTGATAATACCGAGTTTTGCCGCCTTATCAATTGCCTGGTAGGCACTGGCGAGTTTTGCCTGCGCATCTTTTACACTACCCTTTCCTGTAAGATCGCGAATATCCTTCACCACTTCTTTCATGGCACGTGTACGACGCAAGTTAACCACACGCTTTCGTGCGGAACTGCGAAGTGCCTTTTTTGCTGCTTTGATTATTGGCATAGGAATTAGCTTCTTAGCTTGTAGCTTTTATAGCTTCTTAGTTTGTAGAGCGTAGTAAACATAGCAAGAAAAGTAGCAAGTAGCAAGTAGTAAAAGTTTTTGGATTTTGATATTTGGATTTTGAGCTTATACTTCATATATGATTTCCCACATTTCAGGCACAGCACTTCACACAGAACCAGGACTCATCGTTATTGATGTTGCTGGCATTGGCTACGGTGTTCATGTGGCACGCGACACGGCATCAAAAATAAAAATTGGTGACACGATTTCGTTGTGGACGCATATGGCGGTGCGCGAAACATCTATGGATTTGTTTGGATTTGCCGACCGCGACGAATTGGCATTTTTTGAAATGCTCTTAGCGGTACCGGGCATTGGTCCGAAGTCCGCTCTTGCCGTACTCTCGCTTGCAAGTGCCGAGACACTTCGACGTGCTATTGCTGAAGAAAATATTACCTACCTCACCAAAGTATCCGGCATTGGAAAGAAAACTGCAGAGCGCATTGTGGTAACGCTCAAAGACCGACTCGGCAGTCGCGGCGAGATGGGCGGAGAACTTCGTGAAGATGCTGATGTGGTGGAAGTGCTTGTGTCATTGGGTTACTCACAAACAGAGGCACGTGATGCGGTGAAAAAAATTGATGTATCAAAAATCGGCACAAACGAACGCATAAAAGAAGCCCTAAAAATTCTCGGTGGCAGGTAATCATCAAGGTTAAACCTCGATATATCGAGGTTTAACCTTGATAAACAAGCATGCTCAACAAAACTCTTCGGTTCATCAAACGGTTCATTCCCACAAAGCTGTTTACGGCATTGCAACCAATCTACCACTGGAAACTCGCCCTCCTCGGTACGCTTGTCTATCGCTTCCCTTCTCGCCATATCAAAGTTGTTGCCATCACCGGCACCAAAGGAAAATCAACAACAGCAGAGTTGGTAAATGCAATTCTTGAGTCCGCGGGATACACAACCGCGCTTCTTGGCACCATTCGTTTCAAAGTTGCCGACACCGAAACACGCAACCTCTACAAAATGACGATTCCGGGGCGATTTTTTGTGCAAAAGTTTCTGCGTAACGCAGTTACTGAGAAATGTGATTGGGCAATCATTGAAATGACGAGTGAGGGTGCGAAACAGTTCCGCCACAAATGGATTGCCATGGATGCGCTTATTTTTACCAATCTCGCGCCCGAACACCTTGAATCACACGGCTCATTTGAGAACTATCGCGATGCAAAATTGTCTGTCGCACAACAACTTGCACACTCACACAAACAAAATACTGCGATTATTGCAAACGCAGACGATGCTGAGGCACTTTCGTTTTTAGAGTGTGGCGCCAATCGTGCATTTCCTTTTCATCTTTCAGACGCAAAACCGTACAGCCAAACAAGCACGGGTTATGAGTTTGGATTTGGTGGAGAGCGTATCCATCTCGCTATTCCAGGACTTTTTAATGTGTATAACGCACTATCGGCTGCAACTTTTGCACAGAGCCAAAACATTCCACCCCAGAAAATAAAAGAGGGGCTAGAAAGTGTAACCAGCGTTCCTGGGCGTGCAGAATTTATACGAGAAGGCCAAGCGTTTGATGTGGTGGTGGACTACGCACACACACCTGATTCACTAAAAAGCATCTATGAGGCATTCTCTCTTTCTCGAGTTGTTGGTGTTCTTGGAAATACTGGAGGTGGACGCGACACATGGAAGCGCCCTGAAATGGCGCGTATTGCCGAAGCATCTTGCCAACATATTTTTCTCACCAACGAAGACCCATATGACGAAGACCCTCAAAAAATTCTAGAACAAATGGCGGAGGGTATACAAGATACATCAAAACTTTCTATTATTCTTGATAGACGAGAGGCCCTCCATGAAGCACTCGTACTGGCCCAAAAAATGGCTACAACAAACCCCCACGCGCGTGTTGCTGTTCTTATAACCGGCAAAGGTACCGACCCGTATATTATGGGTCCGAATGGGAGTAAAATACCTTGGGACGACGCAACGGTAGTCAGAGAAGAGTTGAAAAAACTAAACTAATCACCCCCATTCCAACTTCCCATATCCAACTTCCAACCTCTACTTTATATGAACGACCTCGTCAAATTTCTTTTTTTTATCATTGCGGCCGTCTTTTTTATCTCGTACGTACAAGAAACTGTTCCCGTCCTTAATAATTCTTCGTCATACAGTTTTTTGGGTGGTACTGATTCTATTGAAAGTTCTGCGGCATACACCCGTTCATATGACAACAATAATGATGGCGTTGTCAGTGACGCAGAATACAAACAGGGCGAATTAAACCGTATTGAAGATGAAATTGCAAAAATTGCACGGGCGGTACAAGAGGCCCTTGATGAAAAAAACCAATCTGTATACCACGGAATGATTACTTTGAGCGCGGGTAATACCTACACACAAAATTCTCGTGATGAATATCTCATCATTGAAGCCAGTGGTGCAAATACTGCCCCGATTGTTATTTCTGGATGGAAACTTGAAAGTCTGGTTTCTGGTACTCGTGTTGCTATACCAAAAGGTGTTGCCGTTCTTGAAGGTAACCAGCCGTGGAAAAAAGAACAAAACGTCTTTCTTGCACCAGGCGAGCGGGCGATTATAAATTCGCGATACGCAGTTGGAATAAACACGGGATTTTTAGAAAACAAATGTACAGGATATTTGAACCGTAGTTACAACTTTAATCCAAGTATGTGGCAGTCGTGTCCCCTCCTAGAAGATGAAGACCTTGTGTCATTTGGCATTACACCAGACGCATTTGACGATGAAGAAGAATACGACGCGTGCATGGATGGCATTGAAAACACTGGTTCGTGTGACCGCGGAACCTATGCAAGCACCACCCCTAGTTTTTGTAGAGCTTTTATACGTACGTATTCCACATATGATGGATGTCTCGAACTACACAAAACAGATTCTGACTTTTTAGGAAATACGTGGCGACTCTTTTTGGGTTCAAGTAAGACTCTGTGGCGAGAAAGGCGTGAGGCAATCGCCCTTATTGATGACACGGGAAAAGTGGTTGATATTCTTGAATATCGTTAAATACTTGACGTAAGACACTAAATACTCTACAGTGCTTCCAGAAGTCAACTTTCGGCCACTTGGCTGAGGAGGTATGTATGATCAGATTCATTCAGGACAAGGGATGGGAAGATGTTGCAAAATCTGCCCCAACGGGCAGAGTTGTGAGGAATCAGAACAACGAGTTGTCCGGTGGTGTTATCAAGGGCCTCACGGTCGATACGAATCGAGAGCTCTTGGTGGTGGAGTTTGAGGACACGGGGAGTAATCCCCCCAGCCTTGGGACTTTCGAGATCCCTCTTTCGGTGACATTCTCCGAAGAAGGTGAAGGAAGCGAGCGTCACTTCAAGACCAAGCAAGGAGAGATGGTCCTCCAAATCTTCGTTCGGTAAGACGACAAGAGCGTGCAGAGGGGTAACACCCTCCCGCATTCTGGGGACTGCGAAGCATTGCGGTCCTTTTTTAATGTAACAGGAAACCCCGCAGGCTACTGCGGGGAGGACGTCATTTATCTAAAAAGAATAATGCCGACAGTAACAGATACGTTGAGTGATTCTTTTTTCCCGCGCATAGGAATTTCAATTATTTCATCACACATCTTGAGGATTTCTTTTGAAATACCAGCCACTTCCCCACCAAATACAAACGCGATCGGTCCCTGTACCGATATATCGGTACAGAGCTTTGAATGTGGGTTTTGCTCAACGGCAACAATCCAAACTCCATCTTGTTTTAGTTTTTCAATTACATCCTGTGTATTGTATGCATACTCCCACGCAGCGTTCTTTTCCGCACCAAGCGCAACTTTTGCCATATCTTTTCGCACGCGCCCGAATCGGTCCACTGGTATCGGCGTAAGTCCACACAAGTAGAGTTTCGTAACACCCGCAGCATCACAGGTACGGAAAATAGAACCGACATTATGCACGCTTCGAATGTTATCAAGGATGACGTATGTGTTCATGTAACATGTAGCATATAACATGTAGCATGTAACATATAGCACGTAACACAAAACATGAAGTAATGAAAAAGTTTGTCTGGAAGAAAATTTTGTTGTACAGTGTCCATGTTCCGCACTTAACCGCCCGTAGCTCAGCCTGGTAGAGCACCTCCCTTTTAAGGAGTGGGTCGTTGGTCCGAATCCAACCGGGCGGACAAGATGAAACCTATATCCATTTCTACAAAACTGTCCGACGAACAGATTATGGAAGCTGTGCGACAGATAAAAGTCGCCTATAAACTCAAGCGGACGCTGCGGTATGCATCGGATCGAGACCTTACAGTACACAACGAGTCCGTCGCCGAGCATGTGTTTGCGTTGCTTTTTCTTGCAGAATATTTTTTGCCTTTTGAGGACCCTGATGACAAACTAGACGTTCAAAAGCTATATCGAATTCTCTTGTTCCATGACTTTGGTGAGATAACACACGGAGACATCCCCTATCACTTGAAAACAAAAGTGGATGAGGAACGTGAACAAGCTGATGCGGAGGAGGTGTTTGCATCTCTACCTCCGTCTTTACGAGAGATTGGGCATGAAAGTTGGCGCGCATACACTGAAAAAGACGGTCGCGAAGCACGTTTTGCATATGCACTTGATAAGATTGAGCCACTATTTGAGCTTTTTGATCCAATCAATGAGCGCTCCTTGAAGCGCACCCACCACACATATCAAGACCATATCGAAAGAAAGAGGAAAGCGACCGAAGGTTTTCCTGTGATGCAAAAATTCGTTGAGGTCGTCAGCAAAGACATGCTCGAGCGGGATGTTTTTTGGAAAGAGGACACCTCTATAAATTCAAAATAAATTTTTCCAAAGCAATTTCAAGCGGTGGACCTTCACGACGTGCTTCGTGGTACAGCGTTACAAGTTCATGAGTTAACGTATGAATTTCTTCTTGAGAAAAAAGTTTCAAGGCACTTCGTGCTTTGGTAATAGTGAATGGTTTCATACCCTCAGTATCGCCTCTATCAACAAGTGCGAGGGTTTTAAATTGCCACCACACACTTCCAAAAATTTCTTCTGGAACCATTCCTTCGCGTAGTGCCTTTTGCAACACAGTCCATGCATTCTTTTTATCACGACGAACGCACGCGTCGGTAAGCGCAAAAATGTTGAATCTTTTTTTCTCTTCTTTAGGAAGATCGAGTTCCTGTACTTTGTTTGCATGTTCTTCAAAAACTTTTTGTAGTGGTGTTCCTATTTTTTCTTCCAAGATAACAAAAATATGTTTTGACTCAGCGAGGGCGGGTGCTAGCGACATAATTGCTTCATCAAATATTTCGTCACCAAGAGCAAACTCCAATACAACAATATATTTTGCTTCAAAAAGCCCAGTGCTTTCAAGAAGTTCTTTAAGACGTTCAATTGTTGCTCCTTCATCAACAAGACGAAACACTTGCGCACCGGGTCGCTTGATCGCGAGACCTGTAAGAATCTTTTTTGATTCCTCTCTCACCTTTTTTCTATCTGTTCCGTGTAGGACGTATAACATATAAATAGAGACTAGATACTGGAGATTAGAGACTGGGGCATTTAAATTATATTTATGCTTTGGATTTTGTGCTTACCCTTTTCATCTCACTCCACCTCTTTCCTGATGAGGCTTCGGTAAGAATGGGTACTCCACCTGCCTTATCCGCGGGTAAGGCTTTCTCCATAATATTTTTAATAATAGGAACAATCTCGGCAACTTTTTCTTCGCGCACTTCAAATATCAATTCGTCATGAATTTGTAACACCAAACGAACGTCTTCAGAAAGCTTGTTCTCTGTTATGTGTTCGTCCGCACGAATCATGGCAATTTTTATGATATCTGCTGACGTACCTTGAATGGGCGCATTGACCGCCTGACGTTCCGCTTCGGCTTGCATAAATGGCAACGGCGAACGAATAGCGGAGAGCCGTCGACGACGACCAAAAAGTGTTTCCGTATACCCCTTTTTGCGAACCTCGCCTTTTGCCTTAGAAATATAATCACGTAAACCAATAAATGTTTTTTCGTATTCAGCAAGATATTTTTGGGCATCACTTCGGGGCATTTTTGCTGTCTGTGCAAGAGCATTCGCGCCCATACCATAGAGCACGCCAAAGTTAATAACCTTTGTTGTTCGTCGCATGTCGGCAGTTACATCTTCTGGGGCAACGTTAAATATTTCTGCGGCAACCGTTGTGTGAATGTCCCCTCCTTCGTGAAACGTCTTCACTAGCTTTTCATCGCGAGACATAATCGCCGCAATACGTAATTCAATTTGTGAATAATCAAACGCAACGAGTGCGTATCCTTTTTCTGCAACAAATGCTCCGCGTACCGCACGCCCAAGTTCTGTTCGAATTGGAATATTTTGCAAGTTTGGATTTTGAGACGACAATCGCCCTGTTGTTGTGCCCGTCTGCATAAATGTTGTGTGTAAACGTCCGTCGTCGCCAATCAGAGATGGAAATGCGTCAATGTAAGTGGAAAGTAGTTTTTGCAATTCACGATGCTCCAAAATTTCATTAATAATCGGATGAGTATCAACAAGTTTTTGTAATTCTGATTCACGCGTTGAGCGTTGTCCTGTGGCGGTTTTTTTACCACCCTTCAATCCCATTTTTTCAAAAAGCACATCTCCGAGTTGGCGTGGTGAATTGATATTAAACTCACCTCCCGCATGTTGATAAATACGTCGTGCAAGCGCATCCAATTCGCTGTGGTAATCGCGCGACAATTCTTTGAGATACTCACTATCAAGCCGAATACCTGTTGCCGTCATTTTTTTAAGAACGGGTGTGAGGGGTTTTTCAATCTGCTCAAGTACAGTAGTGAGCCCTTCCTTTGCAACATCTGTAAGAATTTTTGTACGTGCTTCGGTAAGTGATTCAGTTTTTGCATATGCAAGCAGGTCTTCTTCAGATGGTGATGTCATATCTGAATTAAGTAACCACAAACCTAGACACGCTTCCTCAAAATCTTTTTCAGGAATTACTTCCTTTGTTGGTTCTGGTGTGTCTTCAAAAAGTTTTTCACTTCGACCAAATTGCTCTTTGAGTCGAGAGACCAGCGAGCGAAATCCGAGTTCGGTAAACAGTTTCATGACAACGGTGAGGTCAAGAGTCTCTTTCCATGGTTTTGGTGGCAGTGTAAATGAGATGGGAACATCCCGACGAATTGTTGCCAACATCTTTGAGAATTCAGCGTCTTCTTTCCCTTCTTGTAACAGTTTTATAGTGCGCGCGGTTACACCAGAAGTGATAACTTTCTCCTCGTCTTTTTTGAGAGCTGCATAGATATCCTTAAGCGAACCAAATGTCGTCACAAGTGTTGTCGCCGTCTTCTCACCAATGCCCACAATCCCAGGAATGTTGTCGGACGGGTCGCCTCGGAGTCCTTTGTAATCAGGGAGAAGTTTCGGTACAAAACCAAATCTAGTCTTCACATCTTTTTCTCCATACAAAATAGTGTCGTGCATTCCTTTGCGAAGCGTGAATACGCGCACCCGATTTCCCTCCACAAGTTGGAGTGTGTCCATGTCACCAGAGGTAATGATGATTTCAACATCATCTCTTTTTTTCATCTGTTCAACAATGGTGCCGAGCACATCATCTGCCTCAAATCCTTCACATTCATACAACGGTATTGAAAGAGCTTCAAGCACATCCCGACTTCTTTGTATTTGTTGTATCAAATCATCTTCTGCCTTCACGCGCGTTGCTTTGTATCCAGCAAATGCTTCGTGCCGGTACGTCGGCTTTGGTAAATCATATGCAGCGACAATGTAGTCCGGTTTCAATTCGGTAACCATTTTCAAAAGCATTGCAGAGAGGCCGTACAAAGCACCTGTTGGTTCGCCTGTTGCGGATGCAAAGTCGGGAAGAGCGTGGTAGGCGCGGTGAATAATTGCGTGTGTATCAAGAAGCACGAGGCGTTTTATTTCTTTTTTTGTTTCTTTTTTTGCCATACTATAGTGTGAACGCTCGTGTCGTTTCATTTACAAATTCGCATTCAATAACGTGTGCTCCCTCAGGAATACTTTCTGCAACTCGTTCAGGCCACTCCACCATCACCAGCGTTTTTGGTTCTTTCAAAAGTTCTTGCCACCCAAGCACCTCGAGCTCATGTGCACTTTCCATCCTGTATGCATCGATGTGGACGAGGGAGCGAAAGTAGGAAGTAGTAGGTAGTAAGCCGGAAGGAAGTGTGTAGCGTTTTTCAATAACAAACGTCGGACTTGTTACGTGTTCCGTAATGCCGAGCAATCGCGCCGTTTCTTTTACAAATGCGGTTTTACCCGCACCAAGATCCCCTTTTAAGATGACAAGTGTTGCCCCATCTTCCCTAGACACAAGGGTACCCAAAAAAGCTCGTGCGAGCTTGCCCACCTCATCCAGCGACTGGCATTCCACCCTTTTCATGACCCTATTGTACCACCCCCAAAAATACTCACTCATTGATGAAGGGTGGGAATATGGTGTACTTTCTACGACATGATACCCAGGTACGCCCCGTGAGATATTTTATTTGCATGTTGTTGAAAGCGTTTTAAAGAGTGTGTACGAGTCATAAGCCACACAAGGTATAGTCAGTGTGTATCTCACGGGGTAAACTATAGGTAATGATTACCTTTGACGAAGACAAACAAAATAAAAAGTTCGAGCAACTCCGCGAACAAGAGGAGGAGGATTTGATGCACATGCTTTCAAATAAATATTCTATACCGTACATTGACCTCACCTCTTCTCCAATTAATCCAGACGCGCTTATTATCATTCCAGAAAAATCGGCGCGCGAAGGGATGATTGCTGCGTTTGGACTCACAGGAAAAGCGCTCAGTGTGGCGGTACACGCACCAGAAAATCCAGCAACAAAAACAGTTCTTGCCGAGCTTGAGAGTCGTGGGTTCACTCCGACACTCTCTCTTACCTCAACACACAGCCTTGCATTTGTGTGGGACAGATATAAAGATCTTTCATACACAGCGGGAAGCAAAAAGGGAATGCTCGATATTGGATCTGAAGACATGACCGCGCTTGTTGCACAAGTACGACATCTTGAAGACATCAAAAAACTCTTTGTGGAAGCACTCGCCATGCAAAAGACACACCGTATTTCACGAATTATTGAAGTACTTCTTTCGAGTGCCCTTGCAACAAAAGCATCCGACATCCACATAGAACCCGAGGAAAAAGATGTTCGTGTTCGTATGCGAGTGGACGGTGTGCTCGCCGATGTGGCAACGATTGATTCGGAAACATATCACCTTGTACTTTCACGTTTTAAACTTCTCTCAACCCTCAAGCTCAACGTACAAAACGAGGCACAGGACGGTCGTTTTAGTATCAATTTTAAAGATATCAGTATTGAAATTCGTACATCAATTCTTCCTGGTCAATATGGTGAGTCTATCGTAATGCGTATTTTAAACCCTGACTCAATCTCTGTGTCTATTGAAAGGCTTGGTATGCGCGATGATTTGTTTGCAATTATAACCGCTGCAATTGCCAAACCAAATGGACTTATTCTCACTACTGGTCCAACGGGTTCAGGAAAAACAACGACACTGTACGCATTCCTCAAAAAAGTACACACGCCCGATATCAAAATTATCACCATTGAAGACCCAATCGAGTATCACTTGAAGGGTGTCGTCCAAACGCAGGTTGATAGTGGGCACGATTACACATTTCAAAGCGGACTACGTGCGGCCCTTCGACAAGACCCTGACATCATCATGGTGGGTGAAATTCGAGACAATGAAACTGCGGAAATTGCCATTCACGCCGCACTCACCGGTCACCTTGTGTTCTCAACACTCCACACCAACTCTGCTGCTGGAGCGTTCACACGACTTATCGACATTGGAATCAATCCTCGTATTTTAGGTTCTGCTCTTACACTTGCACTTGCACAACGACTTGTGCGAATACTCTGTGAAAAATGTAAAAAAGAAGTACCTCTCGAGGGTGTTGAAAAAGAAAAAATTGATGCCGTTCTCGGAACCGTTGTTGATACAAGTAAAATAGCAAGCCTACAACGAGAACGTGTGTGGCATGCAGGAGAGGGTGGCTGTGAGGCATGCAACGGCCTTGGATATAAGGGTCGTATGGGTTTGTATGAAGGAATTATCGTGAACGCCGCAATTGAAGACATTATTGAATCCTCACCATCTGAACGTGAAATTAGAAAAGCTGCGGACCTTCAAGGTCTTCTCACACTGGCTCAAGATGGTGTTATGAAAGTCCTTGAAGGCAAAACAACACTTGAGGAAATTGAGCGTGTGGTGGATTTAACAACCGAAGAAAAAGCTGCACCACCAACACCTGAAATCTAAAAAGTAGACAAAACACAAAAGACCCGCTCCAAAATAATAGATATTGGAAGTTAGAAGTAAGGGGTTGGTGGTTAGAAAACAAAAACTTTACAAAACAAGAAAGCCACACCGCAGTATATGGTGTGGCTTTCCTTATTTCTTAATAACGAGTAGTATAAAGGGTAGGTTAACAGAAGAGAAATCTCTAAGCAAAACCACATTATCTGTTCAGGATACTGTTCGCTACCTCGATGCGAGATCGAGACAACCAACGGGTCCTCACCGACTTTGTGCATGTGACCATGACGTTTGCTTAGAGGTTTCTCGCCTGTCTGTTAAGTAAGCACGAGAAAATATTCGTTCCTCTTGAGAGGACTTTCCGTGCGCCACCCCTTACTGAAACCGCTTCTGAAAAGAACAACAGTATCCTAGCATACTTGATTGAGAATGTCAAGCCCGTTAAAGTTTTATCTTGGACCACATCAAAATACCCTGTAAAATGGGCACATACTCCTATGACATCTTTTTCCGATAAAGAAAAAACTCTAACGGGCTCAAGTCCCTCCAAAAAACCCGCCGAGGAGACCCCAAAAGAAATCCGCGATGTGTATTTGGATGCTTCTCTTCGCCCAACTCACTGGAACGAGTACATCGGACAATCTCAAACAAAAGACAACCTTCATATTTTATTGTCTGCCGCAAAAGAGCGCGGGCATGCACCAGAACATATCCTTTTTTATGGACCGGCGGGTCTTGGAAAGACAACACTTGCACACCTCATTGCTCACGAACTGAACAACGCAATTAAAATTACTTCGGGCCCAGCAATTGAACGCGTTGGTGACCTCGCGTCGGTGCTCACCAATCTTTCACCAAACGATATTTTGTTTATTGATGAAATCCATCGTCTTAATCCTGCAATTGAAGAAGTTCTCTACCCCGCCATGGAGTCGGGGCGTCTCGATATCATCATCGGCAAGGGTCCGTCAGCACGCACGGTGCAATTGGATCTTCCACCATTCACCTTGATTGCCGCAACAACGCGCATTGCACTTCTTTCTGCTCCACTTCGTTCACGTTTTTCTGGAGGAATGTTTCGATTGGAGTTTTATACTGACGAAGAAATTTTTTCTATTCTCAAACGCTCAGCGAAACTGCTTGGCGTAGAGGCCGATGCTTCCGCATTGAAAGAAATTGCAAAACGAAGCCGCTCAACACCACGCACAGCAAACTATTTGCTCAAACGCGTGCGCGATTTTGCACAAGTACACAAAAAAGATGTTACACACGAGGTTGTGCTCGACGCCCTCACACTTCTTGGTATTGATGAGTGCGGACTCACGCCGACAGACCAAAAATTACTTTCACTTATTGTTGACACGTTCAACGGCGGACCCGTCGGACTCTCAACACTTGCAGCTTCTCTGTCAGAAGACTCCGCAACTATTGAAGAAGTGTACGAACCATATCTCATGCAACTTGGTTTTATTGAACGCTCCCCTCGCGGACGTATCATTACAGGTAAAGGACGTGCACATATTGGTGCAAAACCAGCTGATCAAGAGTCACTCCTGTAGACTTGACAAAAGTATATTTTAAAATATAATACTTTCCGAACCTGTTCACCAACAACAAGGAGGCTGAAATGCCCGAAACTCGACTGCAGGGTGACGAAGAGCTCATCAAGTACCACGCCGACTACATCCTCAGAAGGTTGTACGAGGTGGGAACCCCGCCCCAGGTGATGATGCCCGCCATTCTCATCTCCGAACGGCTGAGCACCTTGGCCCAGTTCGACTCGCCGGAGAAATTGCGGGCCGTGATTGCACAGATCATCCGCAGAGTTCAGGAGGATGCCGAGCGATTCGAGAAGGAATTCTGGCCCGGGACGAAGCTTCCGAATTCCCCCTCATTGGGAGGAACGACTGGTGGCTAATGCCCCGCCCCGCCTGCACGCAAGTGCGCGGCGGGGCTTTTTCTATACGATTGACACCACGCTCCAAAAGCGTATTGTTGTTTCGAATGTTCCTTGAGAGGCGCGGATCGTCTCTGCTCACGAGCAGATCTCATGGGCCCATTGTGGCGGGAACGTCACCCGCAAAAAGCGGGAGGAGGTGGATGTGAAACGAGATTTGAAATATGATTTGTCGGATGTCTCTGTCACAAAAAGATTGTGGGGTGCTTGTACTCTGTTTGTACTCACATCCATCGGAATGTTGGCGTTTCGAGATGGTGTTCCAACCGATTCCAATATCATTGTCCTCTTTTCTCTTGGATGTATGGGAATTGTTCTTCTTACCTTCCTCATCCTGAAGAAACTCAAAGAGCTTCGGAACGAGCTCATCATCCGAAGCTCGTTCATCGGACAAAATGAAGTTGATGAGAAACTCACCAAGCTTGCTGTAAATCTTCGTCTTGGATCGAAGATTGCCAGTGATCTTCAAACGGAGGTGTCTCAAGCCCGCGAGCCAAGCCTCAGTCTTCGCGAAAGAAGCGAGAGCGCAACCACGTCATTCAAGGGGTACCAGGAGATTTTTTTCAATCTCTGCAAGGCGCTCGAAGAAGCTGGCTACGAAGTTCTCAAGACCGCCGAGGGTAAGTACTCCATCAAGTTGTACTGGCCCAAGGAAGAGAAGACCCCACCTCCACCAACTGAGGGGCCTGGGGTGATATCGGGTGGCTCTCATTTTTTGGTTGATGAATACAATATCTAAGAGAGCCTTGGCAAAAAAGATGTTCTTTCGCCCAGCCGAAGCACTTTGTGCTAAGGCGGGGCTTTTTCTTTGGCTATTGCATTACACAGCGCTGGTGGTACCTTCAGAGACAGAGACGTTCTCGGTGTTGTTTTCCAAAGGAGGGTACTTATGGAAACGCTCGGCGAAGTGGCAACCCTGATTGTGTTGTGGTTTGCATTCCTTCTGTGGGAGTTTTTGAAAGCGGTTTGGTTTCCTCTTGTTATGGTCGGAGCGCTATGTGTTCTTGAGCGCCTGTCTGGAGGATTTTTGTTGCAAAACTGGGCATTCGCATTGGTGATACTTTTTTCACCACTCTTTCCGGCGACAAGGTTTCACCCCCTAACCACCGACCTCTCACGTGCAAACTGGCTTGTGTTCATCCTCGGTCTTGTTGGGGGTCTGGTGTTATGGTTTGTGCACGGCTCCCAAATGGAGCTTCGCGCGCTGAAGTCTCCACACCTCACCCCCCGCCCGCCTGTGTAGGTGCTGGAAATTCTAATGGCTTACATGTCGGCACGGTTTCGGACGCACCTCGGTGCGTCCTTTGTTTTTCCAAAAAATAAGGCGCGAGTCTCGCGAGCAACTATATTTTTTGAGAACCCCGCCCTCTAAAAATTTCTTCCGTTCTTTGATATACTAGATAAATTAAGAGGGTGGGGTGGAGATTTTTTAATCGCTCAGCTCTTAAAAAATCAACCATGTCCGGACACAATAAGTGGAGCCAAATAAAGCAAAAGAAGGGTGCCGTTGATGCACAACGCGGAAAACTCTTTACCAAACTGGTGAAACTCATCAAAACGGAGGCCCGGGTTACGAAGGGTGACCTCAACGCACCAACCCTCAAGGCGGCTATTGAAAAAGCGCGTGTAGCAAATATGCCCAAAGATAATATCGACCGATCAATACAAAGTGCCCAAAACACCGTTGCTGATGAAAAAGTAACCTATGAGGCATACGGACCGGGGGGCTGTGCGCTTATTATTGAAGGACTCACCGATAGCAAAAACAGAACATCTCAAGAAATGAAACACCTTCTTTCTGAAAATGGGCTCGCGCTTGCAGCCCCCGGATCGGCAAGTTGGGCATTCACCAAAACCTCCGAAGGGTGGGCGCCATCAACAACCATTCCCCTTTCTGAAGAAGACGGAATGAAACTCGCCGGCCTCATTGAAGAACTTGAAGATAATGATGATGTGCAGGAGGTGTATACAAACGCCGAGTAGTGTCAGTGTTTTGCACTAACAAGGTGTGTGAGAGCAACACCAATTGCATCGTATTCATCATCCAACATTTTTTTCTTTGGGATGACGAGAAGTTTTGTAAGCATTGTTGCAATATCTGCTTTTGAACTTTTTCCATATCCAGACACTGCCATTTTTATTTCTTGTGGTGAATATTGAGCAAGCGGTATTTCTTTATCTTCTGCAAGATACACAAGCGCCCCACGAACTTCCGCAACATTCATTGCAGTTTTTTGATTGTTACTAAAAAAAAGCGTCTCGAGTGCAACTGCGTCAGGAGCATATTCTGTACAAATAGCTTCAACACGCCGTATTGATTTCAATAGTCGTTTTGAAAAATCTTCTTTAGAATCAGTTACAAAACATTCAGAAAAAAGAATGCGTTGTTTTTGTCTGTCGCCCTCAAGTACGGAAATACCGAGGCGGCCATATCCAGGATCTATACCAAGTACCTTCATGGTGAAAGTATACCCTCTTTTCCTTTCTATTCAGTTGTCCACACATTATTCACCTGAGGGTCTGGGGGGTCTTGAACTCCTGCGCATGATTTGGTACAACATACCCACTCTCGCACTGGCACTGTTTTTGTGAGAGATTATTAGCGACGAGGGGCGAGTGAAATAAAAGGAAACATTCTTTTATTTCCGAGCCGAGGAGCTAATACAAACGCGCACAGCGTTTTTACTACCTAATAGTGAGCCTATGTTTGACGCAGACGCATCTCTTGCACCACTCATCGCAGAGGACGATGATGCACTGTCTCCGTGGGATGACGCCGTAGATGTTCCTGTTCCTGTAGAACCAGATGAGGAGGAAGATTCTATTGTGCCAAAACCAGTTGCACCACTCGATGAGGATGAGGAAGAAGATGATGATATTGGATTGCTTTCGGACGAACTTGATGAAGAACTATAAGTTCTCAAACAAAAAACCGCCAAGAGGGCGGTTTTTTGTTATTCCTTCTTTTTGGGAACATGTTTAAGGGTGATTTTGAGAAACTTTTTCTTTCCAATCTTGAGAATGATTGACTTTGAAATAGGGGCCTTCACTTCGTGAATTTTTTCTCCTGTTTCTGCATCACGCAAACCACCACCTTCAATAAGTCGACGGATTTCTGATTTTGAAGGCACCATCCCCTCTTTCATAAGCACGTCTTCTAATGAAGACGCGTTACCGATAAGCGTCTCCGGCATTGAGCTTGGAAGTTCTTTGTTGCTAAACACTTTTACAAATTCCTCTTCTGCTTTTTGTGCGGCGCCTGGTGAGTGATAAAGTGTCACAATCTCTCGCGCTAATCGCATCTTTAATTCTCGTGGACGAGTAGCGAATTCTTTTTGCAAACGTGCCACTTCTTCTCCTGAAAC
Organism: Candidatus Campbellbacteria bacterium; assembly: GCA_024653945.1. NCBI lineage: Bacteria > Candidatus Campbelliibacteriota > Candidatus Campbelliibacteriota bacterium. The sequence goes on along the minus strand of JANLIT010000002.1, from coordinate 136,684 downwards.
ACGTGTACAGATTTCAAAATATTTCATTACCAAACTATCGTGCACACGCATGATGTTGGCATACATCACATTGGGCGTATCGGTAAGTGCAATAATATTTCCCCAACTTGAACTCATCTTTCTTCCATCAATTCCCAAAAGCATCTCCATAATGACGACATCTTGTGACTCCTGTTTATAGTGTTGTTGCAACACACGCCCAGAAAGCACATTAAAGCGTTGGTCGGTGCCACCAATCTCAATGTCAGCCTTAATTGCCACACTGTCATAACCCTGCATAAGTGGGTACAGTGTTTCTCGTAGCGAAACGCGCTTTCCAGCAACAAGTCGGCGCTTAATGATATCCCGCGCAATAAAATCAGAGATTGAAAACTGGTCTGCTTGTTCGCCAATTTCTGCAAATGAGAGTTTGTTCAGCCATTTTGAATTGTGGTGTACTTCGGCGCGAGAAAGGTCAACTATTTTTTCAATTTGTTTGAGGTATGTTTTTTCATTGTTCTTCACCTCTTTTGATGACAACATAGGCCGTCCGGAATCTTTGTCCGACGTATCGCCTATAACACCCGTTGCATCTCCAATAATCAAAACCGGAATATGTCCAAGCTCCTGAAAATCTCTTAGCTTCAAAAGGGTTACCGCACGCCCCAGATGTATGTTGGGGCTTGTTGGGTCAATGCCGAGCTTTACCCGCAAACGTTTTCCAGACAGTAGTTTTTTCTTCAAATTCTCAAATGAAATGGTTTCGGCGACACCGCGCGTCAAAACCTCCTGTATGCGCGCAGAATCAACTATGACCGTATCTTTTTGCTTTTTTGCCGTCATATACCATCGTAGTGTATCATGGTGCGCCACATCGCTCCATTTGATATCTACCGTAAATACTGCGTGATATAATCATCACATACTTGTTATGACTCGTAAGAAACACCACCCGTACTACACAGCAGCACTCTTGCTTCTTGGTCTCGGCGCCTTGGGTGCTGGGGTTGTCTTGTTTTGGGCCGCCTCATTGCGATTGCCTGATTTTGATGTGTTTGAAGAGCGAAAGGTCCAGCAGTCAACAAAAATATATGACCGCACCGGCGAGGTCCTTCTGTATGACCTCCATGAAAATATTCAACGCACCGTTATTCCATTTGACCAAATTTCTCGAAACGTCAAAAACGCAACCGTTGCTATTGAAGATGCTGAGTTTTATCAGCACCACGGCATTAAGTGGAGTTCCCTTTTTCGAGCAGTTCTTGTTAATATTCTTTCCCTTCAGTACAGCCAGGGCGGTTCTACTATTACTCAACAAGTTGTAAAAAACTCTCTCCTTACACAAGAAAAAACTATTTCACGAAAACTAAAAGAGTGGGTTCTCGCCCTTAAGTTGGAACAAAATCTTTCCAAGGAAGAAATTCTTGCATTGTATCTCAATGAAACACCATATGGAGGAAGTGTGTATGGTGTTGAAGAAGCCAGTCGTACTTTTTTTCATAAAGATGCCTCAGAAATTACTTTGTCTGAATCTGCATATCTCGCCGCACTTCCTCAAGCCCCAACGTTTTATTCTCCGTATGGTGACAACGTAGACAAGCTTGAGGATAGAAAAAATCTTGTGTTAAGCCGAATGCTTGAAGACAAATTTATTACACAAGAAGAGTATGACACTGCAAAAATAGAAAAGGTGGAGTTTAAACCTCGTCCAGAAAAAGGACTCCTTGCGCCTCATTTTGTTTTTTATATTCTTCAATACCTTGAGCAAAAGTATGGACAAAACGCACTTGAAGAAGATGGGCTGCGTGTCATTACAACACTTGATTATGAATTACAGGAACAGGCAGAGGAAATTGTACGGGAGGGGGCGCTAGAAAACGAAGCAAAATTTAAAGCAGAAAATGCTGGTCTCGTTGCCGTTGACCCAAAAACTGGTCAGATTCTTGTCATGGTTGGTTCACGTGATTATTTTGATACCGCAATAGATGGAAATGTAAACATCGCGACGGCAAAACGACAACCTGGGTCTGCGTTCAAACCATTTGTCTATGCAACCGCTTTTAAAAAAGGAATCACACCTGAAACAGTTCTCTTTGATCTTCCAACACAATTTTCAACTGCGTGCCCCGTAACAAGTACAAAAAGTGCAACACCTTGTTACTATCCTGAAAACTACGATTCCAAGTTTCGTGGACCAATAAGTATTCGCAGCGCACTTGCACAGTCAATTAACATTCCTGCGGTGAAAGCACTCTATCTTGCTGGAATTACTGCATCTATTAAGACCGCCCGAGATATGGGCATTTCAACACTTGCAGACGCGTCACGATACGGTCTCACGTTGGTGCTTGGTGGTGGAGAAGTAACCTTACTGGACCTTACAAGTGCATACGGTGTGTTTGGTAATGGGGGCATACGCAACGAAACAAAATCTATTCTCAAAGTTGAACGTTCTGATGGGACTGTGCTTGAACAATTTTCTGAACACCCCTCTCGTGTATTGGAGCAAAATATTGCACGACAAATATCAAGCATCTTGTCTGACAATATCGCACGCACACCGTCGTTTGGAGCAGCGTCTGCGTTATATTTTCCAAGTACTGATGTTGCGGTAAAAACGGGAACCACAAATGACTACCGTGATGTGTGGATTATCGGATATACACCGAACATTGCCGTTGGTGCGTGGGGAGGAAACAACGACAACACACCTATTGACAAAAAGGTTGCTGGATTTGTTATTGCCCCACTGTGGCACCGTTTTATGGACGTAGCTTTACAAAAATATCCCGACTCACATTTTTCAAGTCCAGAAAAATCAACCTCAAACAAACCCGTTCTCTTGGGTATTTGGCAAGGAGGAGATACTCAAGAAATAGATTCACGAACAGGCAGTCCCGCAAAAAACAATACCCCTGATGCATTTCGTAAAATTGAGGTGACCCAAAATGTGCATGATGTTCTTCATTGGATAAATACCGACGACCCAACCGGCCCTGCTCCAAGCAATCCCTCAAATGACCCTCAATACGCATACTGGGAGTACCCCGTACGCGCGTGGGCAGCACAAAACGGATATTCATCTGGTGTAAAAATTATTACCAACACACCACTTTCTACATCAAACTCGGACACCGGGGCTACCTCAGGAGATATTGGTATAACTGGACTTAAGTCATCCTATCAAAAAGACGACACTATTTCTCTTAGACTCACACTCCCTGCTGGCTATAATAATAACCAGACCGAGGTGTTAATAAATAATACCGTGGTTCCTGATGTTGTTCGCGGTTCGTACTCCCTCTCGTTTCCTATTGATTCAGATTTAACACTCGAGGAAGAAAACGCACTCTATTTTATCTTCCACAAAACAGATGGCAGTAAGGTTGGTGTCACAAAATCATTTTCACTTAAATAAGTCCCGCTAGAGAACTTACACGGGGGACTAGACCCCGCGCTCGTACAACATAAGCCCCGTGGTTTGCTACGGGGTATTCTCTAACGGGATAAATACACCTATTGAATATCTTTTACTATTTTTTTCCCGAGGGTTTCTTCAAGACGTTGTAAAATATCTTCTTTTTTTAAAAAGAGCATGTTTTTTAAACCGCTTTCAACACCACAATACGCAACAGGCCCAATAATACGAACATCCTTTCCTTCTAATCGTATTTTTGTTTTTTCTTCAATAACATCAATAAGTTTTCTTCGCACCACGATGTCTGGTGGTGTAATTTCTTTGTATCGTGACAAAAAATCAAGTATTCCTCTCATACTTATCGGTTCATTGGCATCACAATGTACAAAAATGATTGATCTCCCACACTGCGAATTTGTGTTGGTTTTCCAACCCCAGCAAATTGTAGGGTTACTGAATCTGTTGCAACCGTTTGGAGAGCATCAAGTATGTACGCATAATTAAAGCTCATAGTAATATCCGGACCTGTAATTGCCGCATCAAGAGAGACGCTACTTTCACCCGATTCAGGGTTTGTTGTTTGAACGACACATTGTTTTTTTGTATGGTTAATACTAACCAATAGTTTATTAAATTGTCCTGAAAAAATTCGAACATGTTTAAGTGCATCTGCAAGATCTTGTTTTAAAAGTGTCATCTCTGTTTCAAATGTTTTCGGAATAATTTGTTTGTAGTCTGGAAATACTCCGTCAACAACACGGGAGGTGATGTACGTGTTTCCAAGCGTAAAGCCAATCTGGTGTACGTCTCCATACACAGAAATGTCGCCGGAAAAATTTTCAAGATGCCGTATAATTTCAACGACGTTTTTAAGTGGAATAAGAAGTGAGTCAAGTTTTTCTGTTTTTGAAATTTTTATTTTTTTCTCAGCAAGACGAAACGAGTCTGTTGCAACACACACAAGGTGTTCGCCGTTTTGGTATAAATAAATACTTGAAAGTTCTGGTTTAATACTTGAAACCGAGGCACTCCACCACACGCTTTTTAGTCCTGTAACAAAATCTTTTGCCTGAATAGTAAAAAGATGATTGTCTGATATTTTTGGTAATCGTGGAAAATCTTCATGAGAAAGTGTGGCAACACGGGTTGTACTTTTTGGCGTTGAAAGCACAATTGATCCGTCTACAAGAGAAAGAGTTAGTGGACCTTCATAAGAAAGTGTGGAAAGAAGTGTAAAAAGAGTGTCTGCAGGAACAGCAACCGTTCCCTCTTCTGAAACATCTGCGGGAACTCGTACTTCAACTCCAATATCTAAGTTTGTTGCCCTCACAACAAGCTCTTTTTTTTCTGCAATCAAAAGAACACACCGAAGAACTGGGAGAGAAAGATTTTTTCCAGTGACTCTTTCTGTTGCCACCAGAGCGTTATACAGATGTTCTTTTTGTAGGAGTATTTTCATATATATAAAACTTATTATTACTATTAAGAGGGTGAATATGTGTATAAGTTTTTAAGGCCGTGTGTTGTATTGGTTTTTTAGAAAGTGCCTTGTGAATTGAATTGTATAGAGGGAAGATAAAAAATGATTAAAAAAGCGATGTTCAGATTTTTAGGTTTTTATACGTTTTTTAAACACATTTCTTACTCTATTTATACAGAAGTACTACACACACTTATACAAAACATATCCACACCTATAACATCGCACGAACCTGAGTTAATTCTTGGCCCAACTGATGATCTGTTTCTAATTCCCTTTTAATTTTTTCATACGAATGAATAACCGTTGTGTGGTCTCTCCCACCAAGTTTTTGACCAATGGTTGGATATGGTAGTGCAAAATCTTCACGAAGAATATACATAATTACCTGCCGTGGTTTTACCACTTCTTTTTTACGACTCTTTTTATAAATACTTTCTTCATCAAGATTGTAAAAACCAGCAACAATCTTTACCACATCCTTCACAGCAACCATTTTTTTCGGTTTTATATTGTTTTTAACCACCTCTTTAATTTCTTGAAGGCTTAAATCTCTCTTTTTGAGTAAAATTTGGCACATAATTGAGTTAAGCGCCCCCTCAATCTCCCGAATGTTTCCATCCATGGAGTGTGATAGGTAGGTTACAATCTCATCAGACAACACAATATTATTTTCAGCCGCTTTCGTTTTTACAATCGCCATTCGTGACTCAGAATCAGGCGCCGGTATATCCACCGTCATACCAGCGTTAAAGCGTGATTTAAGACGTTCAGCAAGGCTTTGTATATAGTTAGGGTGTCTATCCGAGGAAAAGATAATTTGACCATTTTTATCATAAATTTCATTAAATAAATGGAAGAGCTCCTCCTGCATTTTTTCTTTATTTGAAAGAAATTGGACATCATCCATAATTAACACATCAAACTTTCTATATTTTTCTTTAAAATTACTTGTTGTATTAAGTTGAATTGAATTGACAAGATCTTGTGCAAATCGTTCAGATGTTACGTAGTACACTTTTTTGTCCGGATATTTTTTTCGCATCTCGTTTCCCACTGCTTGAATAAGGTGTGTTTTCCCGTGACCGGTCTGCCCGTACACAAAAAATGGGTTATATCGTGTTCCGGGGCGCTCTAAAATCGCCTGTGCGGCCGCATAGGCGAGCTCGTTGAATGACCCAACCACAAACGTGTCAAAGGTGTATCGCGGGTTAAGGTTGTCTAATTTATTGATGTAGAGGTCTCGTAGAGGAAGTTCGTCGGGCGAGTTTCCGGGGGAAACCTGAGTATATGATTGTATCTTGGTCTCACTTGGTGCTTTTGTAGAAATGATGTATTCAACAGACCGAATGGTGTCTGATATGTCACGGAGGCTCTTCAATATCATTTTGTGGTGTTTTTCAGACACCCAATCCTTTGCAAAGAGGTTTGGAACACCCACAAATACCACCCCGTCCTCTACCTTGACGATGTGGGTGTCTTTAAACCATGTCCGAAATACCGCCTTAGACACCGTTAGCTCTATCATTCCAAGAACTTCTTTCCATAATGTTTTTGTGTCTGTTGGTGTGATGTTCATTTGGAGATTTGATGCCTGGTTATTATATACTCCTTCTCCAAGCCGTGAGCTTGAAAAAATATGAAAACTATGTTAATAATATGGGGACAACGGAAGCATAAAATAGGTAACACAAAACACATAGTACAAAAGTCAACAATTTTTACTAACTACCAAACTAATCACCCAGCACCCGTCGCGCTCTGTGTCACGTCTCAATTGACGGTACGTGACATGATTTCGTAAAATCAACACTTGCGCGACGCGATTTTGTGAAATCGTATGAAACGAAAATATCAACCAAAGAAAAGAAAGCGAGCAATGACACACGGGTTTCGTGTTCGTATGAGAACATCAACAGGACGACGAATGATTAAACGACGTCGTGCCAAGGGACGAAAAAAGATTTCTGCATAAGCCCCCGGCTTCATGCTTTCTAAAAACAAACGACTCTCCACACAACAGTTTGATACAGCATTTTCAGCTGGCGCACTTATTCGTACACCACACTTTGCTATACGACACCTCCCCTCTCCCACAAAAACACAATGGGCAGTTGTTGTTCCTAAAAAACATATTCGTACAGCAGTAGGTAGAAATGCATTACGAAGAAAAATATATTCCGCGATAGAAAATCTCTCAAAAGAACAAAATACTTTTGCAGGACACTACATCATTATTCTTTCAAAACCGTTTGTGGCGACTCCTGCCGAAATACAAAAAGAGCTTGGCGACACACTCACTAGACGCTCCTCCTAAAAAGAGTACAATACGCTCATGTCTCAAGGTTTTTTCTTTACACTCGTTACACAACCTCTCTACAACGGTGTTGTAATTCTCATGCACGCACTTCCGTGGGCGGACCTGGGTGTGATTGTTGTTGTCTTTACGGTTATCGTACGATTTATTCTCTTTCCTCTTGCACAAAAAGCGCTTCGAACACAGATGGCAATGCAAAATATTCAGCCCGCGATGGATGAGGTGCGTACAAAGTTTAAAAATGATTCAGCCAGACAAGCACAGGAAACGATGAAGCTGTATAAGGCATATAAGGTAAATCCTTTTGCAAGTATCTTCTTTCTCCTTGTCCAAATTCCCATTATTTTTGGGCTGTATTACATGTTTGTGCGTACAGGATTACCTGAAATTCACCCCGATTTTCTGTACTCATTTGTATCAAACCCAGGTTCTATTTCAACAATGTTTCTTGGATTTCTTGATGTTGCTCAAAAAAGCATACCCCTAGCCGTTCTTGCTGGTGTTTCTCAATTTTTTCAAGCGTACTTTATGAAGGCGCCAGAGGTTGGAAGTAAAAAGGGGTTTGGTGCAGATTTTGCAAAAAGTATGTCACTCCAAATGAAATATGTCTTCCCTGTCATCATTGTGTTTATTTCATACGCACTCCCAGCAAGTGTCGCTCTGTACTGGACAACAAGCAACCTTTTTTCAATTGCACAAGAAGGAATGATACGAAAGAAATTGGATACGGAAAAAGTAGTAAGTAGTAAGTAGCAAGCAAAAAGATGGACTTCTAATTTAGAAGTCCATCTTTTTAAAATACTAAACAAAGTTATTCTACGGGTTGGGCGGAAAAATCAACGAGCCACAGCCGGCCGTCTTTTTTATTTGTGAATGAAAGAAACCCTCCACCAGCACTCACCCCTATATCAATCATGTCGGCACCACCGGAAATTGTGTCGTGTGGGTCGAAAATGAATGTTGCATTTCCTGTTTGTGTATCAATTTTCCAAAGCTCGTCAGAAAACGACACAACACCTTGATACCACACATCAGGAAGCCCTGTTTGAATTTGAATATCAGGAATGGCGCAATACAGGGTTCCCGCCCCTACCCACGCACATTTTTCTGGAAGCGTGCTGAAAGAAAGTGCGGTTCTTTGTTTTTTCATAACATCATATATAAAGAGTCGCATACCGGCTTGTCCTACGGATCCAAAAAGAACACGCAATCCGTCTGGAGAAGGGTGTGCTGTTAATGCGGTCGTGCTGCTGGCGATGCGGTCAAAGGTCTTCGTTGTTGTGTTAAGCAAGAAAGCGTTTCCGTTAGATTGAGAGGACGGTGCCGTTGTTAAAAGAACGGACGATGCTCCACTCCACGAGGTTTGCCATTGTGAAAAAGGGTGTAAAAACACACTTTTTGTAATTTTTTCACTCAAAACATACCCAACACCACCAGCATTTGTTTTTGTAAGATAAAAAGTTTTTGGAAGTGTTGGGTGAATAGAAAGAGATACAATGTCTTTTGGCAGGAATGATCCAGATAGAAGTGATCCGTTGTCCAAATTTGCGCTTGATGTTGCAATGGTTCCTAAAAATGTTTCTATAGAACCGTCCTCAGTAAGATAGCGTAACGCAACGGTTGAAGCGTTGTTTCCCCACAATGCCTCACGAACGCGAGGAACGGTAGTGTTTGAAATACGAGTCGTAAGCCCCGTTGAAAGTGAGTAGTCAAAAATGTGTCCTGTTTCTCGTTCAACATAACGCACCAACATATCGGTAGAGGTGCCATGTGTAATGATGGCAAATGTGGAACCAGCAACTACTTTTTCAGAAATAGCGGTAAGAAACTTTTTTTGTTGTACACCAGTGTCGGGTGTTTGTCCGTCTGTGCTCGTTGCGCTGGGACGTATTGGTGTGATGTCTCCAAAAAGTCCAAACGGGTTAAATGTTTGAGTTCCCTGTTGTGTACCGTCTCCCGTCGTTGCTAAATCATTTTTCGTAAAAAACCACCACACACTCCCTGCCAAAAAAAGAGCGACAACAAATACGATTATAAAAATAACAATTTTTTTCATACACTATATTTATTAAAAACGACACGTTGTTCCAATACACGCATGCCAGTGTGAACCCCAATTGCTACCCGGATTTGCGGGCTCATCCCAGAACTCACTCGTTCCATCAGTATATACTTGTCCGCCACCGACCACCTTCACTTTTTGCAGGCCCTCAAGGTAGGTGGTAATAGGCGGTGTCTGGCCGTTTATTATTTTTTTACTAAAATCATACATAGGTTTGTCTGGTCCGTGTGTTGTGTGACCCCGCTCTGTTCCACCTGTGATGTTTATGTTGCATCCACAGGCTTCAGCCAAAGCGACAAGTTGATGTGCAACAGGTGTCGACATGTCACCAACGTTTATACAACTTGGAGCCCCTTGTCCAGGAGTACAGGCGGCTTGATTTACGGTGATATGGTTAGCATCTAAATATGCACGAGCACTGGTTTCCATGGCGGGGTCGGTTGTTCCATCCCCTCCAGGGGGAGGAGGCGTTCCGCCCCCACCCCCGCCACCTGGTGCGGGTTCAATTGCTCCTAGTGTTTCAAAGATTCCAAAGTTAACAAGTTGGGGATTGATGACCTCAAGAATAAGCACAGAGCTAAATACAAGCACGAGCCCTCCTAAAATACTCAAGAATGCTTTTTTTGCACCCTCTTTGTTTCCAACAATGTCGGATGTCATGTAGATGACTCCGTTGTAGACAAACATAAGAATGGCAAGTGTTACGGCAATACCCAGACCTATTCTAAAAATGGTATTGAGATATGCACCCACCCCACCTCCCGCACCAGGTGTTACCGTCTCTCCAAGACCCGGAATATCATTGACAAGAAGTGTGTATGGTTCTGTTGCGGCATGAATAAAAAAGATGGGTACAAGGAAAACGACAAGAGTTAAAACAAAGACAACATTTTTTCTAGTGAGTATACGCATACTATTCAAAGGTAACGAGAATACTAGTACTTGCTCGTTGAAGAATTTGAGCAACATGATTCATGGAAAGTAACATGATGATGGAACGAGGTTCATCACTTTGTACAACAATACTTGGACCTTTTGCATCAAGAATTTTTTTTCCATTTGCTGACCACGAGTATGCAAGCGAGCTGTCGTTGTTAGTATTTGCTGAGAAAAAATACGGGTATACCTCAAGTGCTATGTCCTTTTTTGTCGTTGTGAGAGTTTGAGGAAGTGCGTGTTCAAGAGCAACACCTTCCAGTGGTTTATTTTCATAGAACCTAATGACTGGATTTATTTGTTGAATTTGAAGCGCCCCAACAGCTCTCGCGTTTCCGCTAGAAACCTCAACAACAACGAGTGGTATGTCTCCAAATTGTGAACCAGAGAAACTAAAAGAACTTTTTCCAACACCAGAAAGAGACCCCTGCACTTGCCCATCTCGTTTCCATGTGTAGGTGAGAGCGTTTGGATTTCCCAACGAAGCAGGAGGAAGCGCTAAGACGGTTACTTCCCCACCAATCGGATAGAGTGCTTTTCCTTTATAAAAAGGTGGAATATAAGAATGCGCTTCCCATATCATTTCAACTGTTGGTCGGATAATTTCTGTAGTAACGTTTATTTGGGCGTTGGCAACAGCACCAAAAAGAAAAAGAAAGACAAGGATGGCTGTTTTTTGAAGCGTTGTCATACCTTTATACTAGCACTCTTTTATATTTTAAGCGGTTCCTTTTTCTTTGTTTTCCACAGGACCAGTTGGAGGAGAATGGTCGGTGAGAGGCTCGTTGTACTTTGATAGTGGCTGACTAGGTGCACTTATTCCCTGGCCACCACCTCGAATGAGTCGTAGGCGTTCACTTGCAGGGTTTTGCTCCCACTCCTCTCCACCAGTCGCCTTTATTTGTGGTTTTCCTACTCTAAACTTTAATTTCTGCCAAGGGTTTTTAAATGTCACCTTTGCCCCACCATCTCCATAATTGTACTTTTCGGTTGGCTTTAAATCCCTCATCATTCCCTGAGGATTCGTTTTTGTCGCTATACCAACCTTTTTTTCTTTCATTTTGGCTAGGCGTTCTCGTGCCCGAGTTGCTCGTTCGGGATCGGCCGCTCTACGTGCAGCCTTTCTTTCTGTTCGTTGTGCTGTTGTGGACACTTTCCCTTTTGACATTTTTCCAGCTGCCAAACTTGCCAAACCGATTCCCGTTTTGTCCTCAATGTCAGTTAACACAATCATAATAATTGTTCCAGTTGTTATAAGGGGAAGAGCACTTACAACAGGAATTGCTTCGCCAATATACTCAACGGCGGTGGTTACAATTCGTTTTGGGCTTATGAATGATACGCCGAGTGTCTTGAACCAAATATAAAAAGTGATACCCGCCCCTCCAATGGCCAAGAACTGTCCAACAACAGGGATAATGCTGATAAGATCAAAAATAATTGCGGTTCCAATCAACAAGTAGCGTGTTGTAGAATCAATTCGTTTCGGTTTTTTATTTTCTTGAGAATCATTTTCTGACATAGCCGGGTTATTCTACGTTTTTCATATCCACAGCCTGGGTGAGAAGCTCGTTTTTGTGTTGTTCAGATTGTGATACTTTTTCTGCAAGAGGTTCAACATCACTTGTTTTTACCACGTCACTCTCTTTTGTTGCCTGTAATTCTTCTCGTGATTTTTTGAGTGCAAGAAGTTGTGACGGGTCCGAGGTAATAATTTGGTCTTCGGTATACGATGCAATACTTTTTATTGCCACGTGCTTGAGTCCAGCAAAGAAAATGCCCTCCCCGCGCTCAGATTCAAGAAGCAAGAACTTTTCCTCGTCGGTGAGGTTAAATGTTTGTTGCACGAGATCAATAGACGACGGAGACTGTTTTAAGAGCAACTGAATTGAAGAGTTGGTGATAATTGGAAGTCCGTATGGGGAACGTAGGAAGTCCCCAACATCCTGCGTGATGGTGGCAATGCCGAGGAAGTACTTTCGTCCACGTTTTGCCAACCCAAACAACAACGATGCGGTATTTTCATCCTTCATCATGAGCCATGCCTCGTCCACCACAAGGAGGCGCTTTTTGAGTGTACGGCGTACTGCACTCCAGATATAGTGTGTAATCAAATACATAGCAACCGGCTTGAGCTCCTCTTCCATGTCACGTACAGAGAACACAATAAATTTTTTATTGATATCCACGTTAGTTGGTTGGTTGATGAAGCCAGACCACGTTCCTTTGGTGTACTTTGAAAGTCGTTGTACGAGCGATTCTCCACCGTTCATACCCGCAAGCACGAGTTCAAAATCAGACAAAAGGGGTGGCTCAACACCCGCAAAATCGTGTTCTCCAGTAATATCTTTGAGTGCATACACTTCAGTAATAGCTCGGTCAATAATGGCATCCTCTTCTGGCGTGAGCCCACCAAACATAATACGGAAGAGTCCCACAAGTGTAATAATGTTTGAACGCAATACGTTTGCTGGGGTTTCATCTTCGCGCACTGGAGGTAGGTCAAAGGGATTGATGTGGTGTTGAGATGTAAGTGAAATATCAAAATAGCGTCCACCCATAGCATCAACCATAAATTCATACTCACGCTCTGGGTCAATTACAATAACTTCGGTGTCAAACATGAGCGTACGAAGAATTTCCAACTTCGTTGCGTAACTTTTTCCTGCCCCTGATGTTGCAAACATAACTGAGTTGTAGTTTGGCATAGAGAATCGGTCAAACAGAATGAGTCCAGAGTTGTGGCGGTTCACACCATAGAGAATTCCCTGATTTGATGAAAGATCAAATGACACAAATGGAAAAAAGCTTGAGAGAGGTGCTGTGTTGAGTTTGCTGTGGATACCAAGTTCGTCGGTTCCCACAGGAAGCACGCTCTTGAATCCCTGCTCTTGTTGGAAGAGCGCGGGTTTGAGATAAATAAGACGTGATTCAAGAAGTGAGCGAATTTCTGATTCTGTTTTATCAAGGTCACTCTCATTTTCTGAATAGATGGAGATATACAGTCCAACATCAAATAGTTTCTCAGTTGCTTGTTGTAGTTGGTCACGAAGTGATTCAAGATTTTCATAGGCACTATCAAGCATTGGGTCACGCACCATTCCCTTATCTTCGCGCATGTGAATTTGGCTTTGTACTTCTGCAACACGCTTTCTGAATTCTTTGAGCACTTGTGCGGTATCAACAGGAATAATAGAGATAGAGAGATCAAACACCTTGTCCATGTTGATAACTGGTGAAAGCCAATTGTCTGGAAGAAAGCGTGGGTATGAAATAGCAAAGAACGTTCGCACCACCTTGTCCCCAAGGTTGAGTGCGCGGGGTGTTATTTTGAGAGCAGATGGTGCAATAACGTCTTGGAGTTCAAGCACACCAGCCTCGTAAATATCCTTTGGAAGCACGGGGGTAATTTGTGCCGCCTTTTTTGGTTTTCCTTTTATAAAATCAAGAATTCCCATATATTATTTTTGAACCCCCTGAAGTCCTTGCAGAACAATAGGTTTTTCTGAGTCGCCAGGATTAAACATTTTGTAGTACAACTCAACAAGCTCTTCAGTTCTTAGTTGTGTTGAGCGAATGCCCGTACGCGCAAGGTTTTGTGTTACAGCGGTAACGCGTTGTTCGAGCTGACTGCGACTCTCTTCAAAAGCGGTAAGTTTTTGTTCGGAATTGGTACGATTCTTTTTTCCAAAGAGCCCCTTGAGTCCACCGAGAACACCGCCCTTTGAGGCACTCACAATTGCGCCAGTGTAGGGCACCACAATATAAAAATATTTTGTCATGATGCTCACATTCTCGGTGAATCCTTTCACAAATTCAATGTACTCACGTGTTTGCACCTTAATGAGGTCAATTGTTTGTTCCTTTAGTTGGTTTTCTAGCAAGGCAATGTATGGGCGAATATCAAGTCTGCGGGATTGCACGAGTATCTGAATGGGAAACTCAATAGAGTTCAACATGTTTTGAAATTGCATGATGATGGCAGATTGCTCATCTTCAGATTTGAGAGCAAAGTTGAGAGATGATGCAAGAAGGACAGCACGAAGAGACCCATCTTTGAGTACAACAACACCACTACGAATTTCTTTGATGGGCACGAATGCCTGTGTCGATTCGGCTTTTGGTTGGGCCATAATGTATATATTGTAGCCGAGAAAGTGCGTCTCACCAACACTTACAGTGGTGATTCCCCGCCCCCATTGAGTGAATCGTGTACATCCAAACTCCACGCAAGGTCGCGCAACTTACTATCTGCGATGCGGGGAACAAGCATACCGGACTCCTGTGTGCCATCTTCTTTTTCTTTGGTAACTTTTTTCGGCATTTTTTTCCAAATATACAGTTTATGCCCGAGAGAGTATCGAAGCGCTGACTCAATGAGAGCAATAAATGGTTCGTTGTTCACTTTATAGAATGCAAGCGCAACACCAAGTCCGACAACAACACCAATAAGTGGAATGGCAAGAAGAAGTGGTAGAAAAACCCAAATAACCACCGAAAGACCAGCACTACCCGCAAGATAGATGAACTGTTTAAAGGTGAGTGGTCCGAACACCTTGTCTTCTATGTCAATGAATTGAGGGACTTCAAATTTCATGGTAGGACACGAAACATGTAACACGAAACATGTAACATATTTTTGTTGTGCATTATATGCTACATGATACACGTTATATATCTTATGTCATATGTGAAAAACTTGACCACAACATTTTACCAATCTCATCCCCCATTTGGTACAGTTTTTGATGTGTTTCTAGAGATATCCACTCTCTGTCTTTAGCAAACTGCACAAGATACATGGATTCTTTGAGTGAGCCATAAGAAATCTTAAGAAAATGAGCAAGCTCCCTTTTACCATGACGAGCGTATCCCTCTGTATAATTTAGGGCAACAGATAGTGTTGCTCGACGCAGTTGACTTGTTACACCAAAAATCTCGTCTCCGGGGAATGTTTTAGTTGCATCATAGACACTGTGCACAAAAGAGTACATCAATGTTTGAAGTTTTTGATGAAATGTTTCCGGTGAGTTTTTGTTCACCAGTATACAATAACTCCCTGTCCTAAATTTTTTCTAAAACTTCTTGTTTCAAGCTACATGTTACATGCTTCGTGCTACATGCTACATGTCACTCAGTTGGTTCGCGGTACGGATCTACCACCTTTTGTGTCACAGGTGTTGGTGGCGTACTTTCTTTAATGGTTGTCGTTGTTGGAGGCATGCGGAAACTTTGTTCAAGTTTTGTTTGTACAATATCTTTTGGAAGTGTGCGGGTTAGTCCAGGGGCTGTCTGTGGTTGTGGTGTGATTGGAAGATTTGCAGGAGGTACCGCTTGTGATACTGGTGCTTGTACGGCGGGTTTTTGCGGGTAGATAACGGTTGGGGAGTGTTGTTGAGACGTTGCTGGTGCGACAGGTAGTTTTTCGGGGGTTGCTCCGTGTTCCCCAGTTGGAAACATCTTCATCAAGGACTCTCTCACAGGAAGAAAAACTTCCTTCTCTACATCAATAACAAGTTTTTCAATAGTGATAAGGGGAACATGCAGTCGGGTGGTAAGGTTCGCAATAAAGTTATTTGGATGCTCTAAACCAAGTAATATAAACATAACCTCATCCTCAAACAACCCCCCGTCGTCCACTCGCAGATTATTTTTGGTTATGATATTTCGCACACGACCCAAAAGATCAATCTCCGTAAATGCTTTTTGTAAAGCAGGAGGAAGCTGGGCAAATTTTTCTTTGATGATTTTTTGAGATTCTTCGTTCATACAATGTACTATATTAACCACCACAGATCTCCCTCTATTCTGGGCTGTGTGGGTTTCCTAGCTGTGGCACTGGTCCCCCCGGCGCCGCCGGTGCCGGTGTCTTCACTTCAGGTTCTTTCGCGTCCTTTTTTTCCGCCTTCAACTTTGCGATTTCTTTGGCGAGACTACCTTTTTCTGAGTCCTCTAGTCCTTTTCGTATTACTCTTACTCCCGCATCATGTGTTGCTACAACTACTGAAGTAGCATACTCCTCACCCAATTTTCGTAGGGCCGTTGCGGTGGTGGTTTTTTGGGCTTTTTCAATTTTGCCCCGTGTCTCCATTAGTCCAATCACATCCAATATGTTTTTTGATTTAGCCCCAGTCACCGTGCCATCCGCACCTTTTATACCGTTCTTGTATTCCTCAAGGTTTTTCTTGGCGTCTGTTACTTCCTCTTCAAGCTTCCTCTTCTCATCTGAACCCTCTTTTGCAATGTCTCTTCGGTTTTCAAGGTCTTCAATATATTCTTTTCGCAGTGCAATTATTTTCATTGTAGTGTTAAGCTCTGTTTCTTCTGCAAGAGTAAGCTTTGCACTTGCTTCAGCAAGTTCTCTGCGCTCTTTTGATGGGCCACCCCTCATTTCAACAAGCGCGCTTTTCTGTATAGCAAGATTGTCATTTGCCTTCTTTATGTCATCGTCACTTGCGCCCTCTTTCGTTTTCTTCGAAACATCTGCCTCGGCTTCTCGTACTGCCACCTCTTGTCCTGCTATTGCTCTGTTCTTTGCGTACATAGTAAGACGCTCCTCCTTCCCCTTACTTCGTGCTTCGCGTCTACCAATCAGACCACCTTCACCAGCAGCTTTTCCAGCATCAAGGCTAGCGGCAGCTTTGAGACCCCGTGTATCAAAACTTGCCTTTTGTGTCCAGTTTCCTGCCGCAGAGAGTGATTGGCCAACACGTTTTATGAATGGGTTTGTTGACTCTGCCAACCTTCCAACCCTCCCAGATTTTGCCAACCCTTCTCCGGCGCGTCCAAGTGTTTGTCGGGCGAGAAGTGCTCCGCCTCCAAATATTGCGCCACCCGCCAGTTTTGAACCCAAACCAGCAGCACCCTTTCCTGCATCACTTGAAACTTTTTTAGCAACAATGAGTGCAGTAACAAGGAGGTAGATGACGATGATATATTTAACAATAACTTCAGCGCTGCCAGCAACAAAGTTTGATAAATCAAGACCCTCAATACCAGTACCATTAGGATCAAGGGGACGGGCTGCAAAATCTTGAAAATGGGGGTCATTAAGTATTTTGAATACCACTAAGAGCATTGCAAAAAAGATTGGAGCAAAAAATGCTTGACCCCACAACGCTTCCCACCACTTATCCGCTTGAGATTTGAGCTGAGGAATAAGCCCCCCCATAAATGCTATTGGTGAGGTAACTATCAAAATAATAAAAATAACCATTCGCGCCAAGAACATAAATGCCATGATGAGAAAAATAAACATGGCAACGAGCACAACAATGATTCCCATGGTCACATTGGTCAACAAACTTCTATCTGCCGAGTCGGGTATTGCGACAGCCCTCCCCTCTTTTGTGAGTTTTCCATTTAGAAAAGAGGTCATGTGCAGGCTGTTCATTATCCCCCCCGCAAGTCCCGTAGTATTCATGTTAATACCCTCAGGAGGTGTAACACCTGCTACGGGTTCAGAGATTTTTTTCGTAGCAACATAAAGTTCAAGAGTGAGAATGTTTGATGTGTCTATAACAACCTTGGTAATCATCATGCTGAAGTTGATAAACAGGGCGGCCAAGAGAATTTTGGGAATGAGTTTTGTGTTGAAAGATGAACTAGACCATGAACCAAGTATGGTATTAATTCCCACAAAGAGAAGTGCAAACACAAAGACAATATTCATGAGGTCTCGGATAATTGTCCAACCCTCATTTATTCCGTTTGTTCCGGAAATAAACTGACTCATGTTTACTATGGAGAACTGAATACTGAAATCTAAAAGAGCACCACTTACCGCAAGAAGTATTCCAAGTATTTCAAGAACAATATAAAGTATCCACGCAACAAGGATTCTTGGCTTTGTTATGATATCCCAAAAGCCACCACTTTCTTTGTCCTCTGCGCCCGTCCCCTCAAGGTTAGGATTGTCTGGAAGAAGTACACACCCAGAACCCATGTGCATGTCCACGTAACCTTCTCGTGGCGGGTCACATTCGTATGCGTGTGCCTGGGTTGGTACGGAGAATGTGGTAAGAACAGCAACCACAAACAGAAGTGGCAACACAAACTTAATCCAGCACTTTTTTTGCGCGCTTTTTGCCCCGCGAGATAATGTCGCTTGGCAAAGTTCTGGACTTGGATTTTTTTTACCCCACGTGAACATATTTTTTAGAGTTACACACTTTTTGATTTGCTTCATTTTATGTACCTCAACCGTACCACCCCAATCTTAAAACTCCACCTAAAAAGGAACCACACATGGAAACACCGGCAACTGACCTCCTGGAATTAGTGTAATCGTGCCACCACCGATGGGCACCGAGTATGCCTCATATACTTCTGTTGCCGTTGTGTCGGCGAGGAAGTAGACCGTTTCACTATCACAACTTATTTTAAACTCTTCCTGTCCTGGCTGTACCTGCACATTCTCGCCAGCGTCCATTTGTTGGCTGATACGCAGTGCTCCAGCGCTCGCGCTTGGTGTGGAGAACAGCTCCCACAACCCAATAGATGTTCGGCCTGCTTGGTAGACGACACGCTGACCGTCTGGCGAGAAATCAAAATTCTTCACATCATAGTCAAACGGCAAGGTGTGGCTAATGCGCGTAACAGCACCACCCGTGATTGGCACGGTGTACAGTTCATAGTCTAGGTAATTACGAGCACTGGCACTGTACGCCACGTACCGGCCATTCTGCGAGACCTTAAAGAAGAGTACGTTTCCGTCGGCCACAAGTGGTCCAGAGAGTTTCGTGATTCCAGAACTCGCTTCTTTATAGAGTTCCATCTGTCCGGGGGTGTCGCGATCGTCAATAAAGAGTCGTAGTGGCGTCGGTGTTGCGTCAGCATTAACAACAACACTTGCGGTGGCCGTTCCGCCTGTTCCTGTACAGAGAATTGCAAATGTTGTTGCCGAAGCTATAAGGTCGTCTGAGTCATCACTTCCCGAAGGTGCACTGCCGACGATTTCAAATCCTGAATCTGAGCCCGCTGTTACTGAACACGCTGTTGCACCAGTGGAACTCCACGTCAGTATTGTTGGGCTTTGTGGGTTTACGGGGTTTGGAGAAGCGGTGAGGGTTGCTGTTGGTGCACCACCGATAGTAACAGTTGCACTTTTGTTTGCTGCCCCACCCGTTCCTCTACAGCGAATTGCAAACGTTGTAGTTGCGGTGAGATTAAACGAGGTATCGCTTCCTGATAGTGCGCTACCAGTAGAAAATCCTGCATTTGAGCCCTGCGTTACGTCACACGATGTTGCGTCCGTTGAACTCCACGAAATAGTTGTGGGAGTTCCAGAGTTCACTGGGCTTGTTGCGGTGAGTGTTGCTGTTGGAACAGGGCCTTCACACGTTGTTGTTCCCCAAGGAACACAACCGCTGCCATCATCATCACCACTATCCGCGGTGGTTGCCGGACCGGGTGTAAATACAACATTCAGATCTCTCCATGTCCAACCATAGGGGGCACCCTCATTACCCTCAGCATTTTCTGCACCACCGAGCACTATTTTAAAACCACCCTTGCCCTTATGTTTTCCAAAAGGAGGATTACTCTGCAACACATTAATACCCTGGCCGTTAGTGCCGGTGTTTAGGCTTGCAACAGCAGAGCCATTAATTTTTAACGACATTTGGCCAAAAGCGCCGGACTCAAAACCCCTTAGGCCCGGGTTGTAATCTACTTCAACGCGATATGTCTGACCAGCAACAAAAGAAAAACGAGAACCATTGTTTAGTGTTGCCGCACAAGGACTTCCATTGACTAGATTAACACTTGTCTTAAAGGCCAGTTGTCCTCCGTGTTGTCTTGAAACAAGTTCAACCACATCGTTTTGCCCCCAACCCGTATCTCTGTGAAGCCAAAAAACATTGTATTGGTCACCAAGAGATACCGGACATTCGGGTGTGGGTGGATCGACCGGAACACATTGATATTGGTCACCAACGGTTACAGTAAACGAAATTTGTACACGTGAGTAGTTTTGTTTTACGCCCATGTTGATAGGAATCTCTAAGCTTGGGTTTGAAGGCGTTGAGGTAAATGGCAAGCCAGTTGCAGGGTATTGGCTTGATGGAATTCTTATCGCTTGACCAGGTACTCCATCGGAAAGTGGGTATATTTCCCACAAATTTTCTGGCAAACACATTTGAAAATCACCACCCGTATCAACCCCAGGTATTTCAATCTCATCAAGACTTGGAAGGTCTGGATATGTGTCGTCGAGGAAATCGTTCGGGTCGTATCCCGCAAGACCTTTTTCTCCGAGAAGAACATCGCGTACCAAGAAGGCAACAATGGCCGTTATCATTTCATTAAGTTCATCTGCAAAAGACAGTCGCTCCATAGAAAGTCCAGTTGTCTTTGCAACCTGCTCTTGAATATATGAACCAGGGGTGACTGTCCGTGGTTCATCACAACCAACATCATCTGCACCAGCGGGAGTATTGGCGTTTTCATAATCCTCTGCTGTCATATCAACCCTTGTCCCGTCAACCATCGCATAACACTGTTGCACCTGCTTAGACAAGTACCCCGCCCCTTGGGCTATATCTTTTGTTTGTTTATCTGTAGTTGCTAAGATTTTTATTTTCATCTCTCTGTCCGCTTCAAGGTATGAGCCGTAGGGATTGCTGTATGGGTTGCTTACCAAATCTACCCACCCATTCCAGCCACCGTCATAAAAGTTTCCACCAAGAAATCCCTCAACGTTCCCAACCGCCTCTGTGAGCGAACAGCTCCCTTGATATCTCCCGGAACTTGTTTGGTATGACTGCATGAGGGCGAGCTGGACATCAAGTTTAAACGGAGAACAAAGCAGTGGAATTTTGCTTTCAAGATATAACCCTATCTGTTTATCAACAACATCGCGCATGTAGGAGTCCAATTGAGTAACAAACACGGGGTTTCCTTCAAACCCACTCTGTGCCCACCTCGTGATGCTCTTTATCATGTCCTCAATAATTACGTTTACAACACCATAGAGAATACAGTCAAGCATTTTTTTCACAGGAGTTTCCGCCGTTCCTGCGGGCACTGTCGCAGATGGCAAAATTGCAACAACACCAGATACATATTTCATTATAAATGCAGTTATAGCACACGCTGCAACCGTGGAAACAAAGCCCTTACCAAGCTCGCCAAGAGGCAGTGATCCTGCTTGGACACGTTGTACTTGCATGCCCGTAGAAAGAGATAAACCAACGGGTGTTATGACAAAAAGCACAACGAGGAGAGTAACGACTATTTTTGTATAAAAATGAGAGAACATGTACAGAACTAGTCCATAGTAACAAGTAAAAACCCGTCTTCAAAGTCGGTATAGGTGATATTTTGCGCAACAAGATACGTTTTAATGGCACGAAGTGCGGCAACTCGGGCGTCGTAGTTTGTTTGGTATGTTTGTAACACGGGAATAATAGCCACGGAGTCGACGGAGGCGGTCTGAAGTTGTCCAAGTATAGTTGCTGTTATTTGTGTTGTATTAATAAAATCAAGGTAGCTTGCGGAAATGTCTCGTGGGGTGGCAATACCGCGTAGCTTGGCAACAACATCTTTGTAGTGCTGAATAACGGGGCTCAGTTTTACAAAAGAGGCAACGTTTCCTGTTTTTGCAAACTCTTCAAATACAAAAAATTCGTTATTTTGTTCGGACACAGTAACCTTAAGCGCTCCTGCAACAGTGTTTCCATAGGTATGTAACTGTGCAGTGGTTGGTGTTTCAATAATACTGAGGTTGCTTAATTGAAATTGTTTCTGGTTTGTGTCTGGTGCCTGTTCAATCACACTTCCGAGCGTTGAAGCGATGTGTATTGCATCTTCTTTCGTGAGAGGAATTCCCGCAGTTTTAAATGCAATAACTTGTTCAAAGAGTGCTCGAGAAAGAGCATCGGTTTTGGTGATGTTTGTACCCTGTTCAAAATAAGAAAACATACTGCTCGTTGCAGAATTAAGAATTTGTTCTCGTGTCGTCTGTATTTCGATTTTTTTATTTCGCACTTCTGCAAGGTCACCAATTCCATCTCCATTCGAGTCCGTCATTTTTGGGTCGGTACCCCAAAGTGCCTCCTCCCAATCTTTGAGTCCGTCTGCATCAGAATCTATTTCGGTAACAATGGTACCGCTTACCACCTCATTTTTGAGCACGCCCTGTTGGGTGGTTGATGGTTTTATTTTAAAAAGAACAACAGAAGCAATCACCGCGATAGCAATTATTCCGAGGGCAAAAATACGTTTGCTTGGTTTGTGTAAAAAAGAATCAGGTTGCATAGAATAAAAGTGTATACCCCACGTATTATCATCCTTTATTCTACGCTATACTATATATATGTCCACGCACAAAAAGGCTTTTTGGGGCACGCCCTCCAGCGCACGTCTGGTATTGGGCGCCAGTTTTTTTATCGGTGTATTTTTTTTGTTGCTGTCCGCCCGTGCTTCTGCGGAAACGTTTTCCCGCAACCTGCGTCTCGGCGACTCTGGTGGTGATGTGTGGCAGTTACAAATACTTTTGAATCAAAACACAGTAACGCATGTTGCGGAAGCAGGCGACGGGTCTCCGGGGTATGAAACGTCGTATTATGGTGTGCTGACCGCTGATGCGGTACGGAGGTATCAGGAGCTGTATCGCGAAGAAATACTTATACCAGCTGGATTAGTGTCAGGAACCGGTTTTTTTGGTCCAAGTACGCGTGCGTTTATAAGTGATACACCTACTATTGTCATTGAAGATATGGGCACTGGCAGTACTATACCTGCTGAAGTGGGCCCAGATGCAAAAACAAAAGAACTATTTACCAGTATTGTGTCGCGCATGAATTTGGTGGTTATTTCTGATACAGAGATGTTGATGGCAAGAAAGGATACGGAGATTGTCCCAGAAACCATTGCGAGTCCGCCGACGACAAGGGCGGTGATGGATCTCGTACAAAATCAAAATGAAAACAATGTTGAAATACTCATTGCCTTTTTGGATGAGGGAGGATATTTGAATGACATGGATTCAAAAACAAAAGATGCTGTTAAGAACCAAATTCGTAAAGACTCAAAAAAAGATATTATTGAATTAATACAGTCCTCGGACGACATTACTTGGGCGATTCCTCAAGCACAAAAAACAGGGAACCTCCTTTTTCGCTTCTTAACGTCGGTTGTTACTATTTTAAAACCAAAAGAAGCACTTGCCGTCAGCCTACTTCCTTTTGGTGGAACTATTTATTATCGTTTCTTCTGTTATTACAGCGACACATGGGCAATCGTCATTGCTCCCCCGGGCATGCTCACACCTGCATGGGTCGGGTACACATATGCTCAAGGATATGCGAACTGGAATATGCCCTTTGCGTCGAAGACAATAGGATTGTATGTACCAGGAACCCAAACCTGTTATATCACATACGAAGGTGAGCCACTTCTTATTCCAACCATGGGGGTTATATCATTTATTACAGGGTCGGATTTGTAGTTTGAGATAACGCAAGCCAATCATCAACCGACAATTCCTCCGCACGCTCCCTCGCGGAGTGTCCGTGCTCCGTCAAGAAACGCGAAAGCGTTTCTTTTGGTACCAGGCTCGCAAGATTCGGGACGAGTTGTTTTCGTTTGTGTGCGAAGCCAGCTTTGACGAGTGTAAAAAATTTCTTTTCATCACCACCTGCAAATTTCTTTTTTGAAATATCTGAAATGCACAACACGGCCGAATCAACTTTTGGTGCAGGAGAAAAATATTTCTTTGACACATTCATCACAATCTTCGGTGTGCCATACGCTTTCACCGACAGTGAGAGAATACTTTCTTTTTTATCACGTGCTACAATTCGTTGTGCAACTTCTTTTTGTACAAGTACCACAATGCGTTCTGGTTGTGGTCCGTGTTCAAGAAATAATTCTAAAATTTCTCCCGTGATGTAGTAGGGAATGTTGGCAATGAGCTTGTAGCTCGTAGCTTGTAGCAGGTAATGAGAAAAATCAACAGTGCGAATGTCGCCTTGAATCAGTGTTAGTTTTTTTGATGCAATCTCTTCTGCAAAAGTTTTTTGCAACAATACAATAAGTTCACCATCTTTTTCAATTGCAATAACAGTGCATCCAGTATCAAGGAGTGCTCGTGTAAGTGCTCCCTTGCCTGGTCCAATTTCAAGAACGGTGTCTGTTGCGGATAAGGAAGCCACTTCAACGATTTTGCTAATCGCAAGTTTAGATTTCAAAAAATTTTGTCCAAGTTCTTTTTTTGCACGGTGTGCCATGTTTTTATTTTGCAGGAGTCTTGCTTCTGTACAGAAGCAAGACTCCTGCAAAGAATATACCTTAAAAATCTATATCCAAAAGGCCTTTTCCAAAACCTCCTTGGGGTTTCCACTCATTTGTAGGGGTAACATCTTCCACAAGCTCACTATCCATTTCAGTTATAAATCGTGACGGTGTGTTGATGGTTGGTGTTCCGAAAATGGTGCGGATAAATGCGTACGAAAGATGTGCTTGGTGTCGTGCACGTGTGAGTGCAACATAAAAAAGTCGGCGTTCCTCCTCGCGTTCCTCGGGTGTTTCGCGCGTCTCACTTCGTTCATCGGGAAAGAGCCCCTCTTCAAGACCAGAAATAAAAACATGAGCAAATTCAAGCCCTTTTGCAGCGTGAATGGTCATAAGTTTCACCGATGATTCGTCATTGCGGAGTGCGTCTTGATCACTTGCCAGTGATGCGTTTTCCAAAAATGTTGAGACGCCCTCTTCTGGTGGAAGAGTGTCATATCGCACCGCGAGTGTGGCGAGCTCTTTCATGTTGGCGAGACGTTCAATGTCGTCATCACCTCCATGTATGAGGTCTAATTCAATTCCACTTTCTTTGATGACAAATTTAACTACCTCGGATGGTTTGTGTGTGTGGGTGTATTCCGCAATGCGTCCAAGTAGCGCACGAAATCGTTCAATCTTTTCTTTCATCTTTGCTGGCAAGTCATGTTCTTGGTATGAAAGAATTTTAAGGAGTGTTGTTTTTCCAATACCGCGCGCTGGAACATTTATAATTCGAGAAATAGCGGTTGTGCTGTCTGGATTAAGTGCGGCAATAATGTACGAGAGAATATCCTTCACCTCTTTTCGTTCAAAAAAACGTACACCAAGCATTTGGTATGGTACGTGCGTGTTGAGAAACGCTTCTTCAAGTACGCGTGACTGAAAGTTTGCACGAAACAACACGGCGATTTCGTTTGCGGGAGTACCAGACGCAATTAATTCTGCAGCACGCGCAGCAATCCACATTGCTTCGTCATTTTCATTTGCCGCAGTGTAGAGTTCTATTTTTGCTCCATCAGCACTGTTAGTAAACAAATTCTTTTCTTTTCTAAATTCATTTTGTGCGATGGCGCTATTTGCTGCAGAGAGAATTGTTTGTGTTGAACGATAATTTTCTTCCAACATCACAACTGTTACGTGGGAGAAATCTTTTTCAAATCGCGCGAGATTGCGCATGTCGGCACTTCGCCATGTGTAAATGCATTGGTCGTGGTCACCGACAACACAAATATTCCCATGTCCGCTCGCGAGTAGTTTGGTGAGTTCATACTGCACCGTGTTGGTGTCTTGATACTCATCAACGTGAATGTGTGACCAACGCTTCTGGTAGTGTTCAAGAATATCTGGATTCTTTTTGAGGAGTTCCAATGTAGAAAGAAGTAAATCATCAAAATCAAATGCTTTTTCTTTTGTAAGCACCTCGGCGTATTTCTCCCACACAGGAACAACGAGTCGCTCAAAATAGTTGAGCCCACTTTTTTCCTTAAACTTTGAAAGTGTTGTTGCCTCGCCTTTGTTTTTTGAAATAACGGAGAGAAATGCGTTTGGTGAATGTTGTTTGGGATCTAATCCGAGGTCTTTTACAATTCGTTTGATTGCCGAAAGAGAATTATCGCGGTCAAAAATGGTGAAGTACTTTGTCACACCAAGACGTGTCACATTTTCTCGCAAGATTTTGACACCGAGGGAATGAAAGGTTCCCACAAAAGGAGAGGTGGTAGCTGGTATGTGGTAGCTGGTATGTAGGTCGGTTCCAAGGAGATGTCCAACCCGTTCGCGCATCTCGGTCGCCGCTTTATTGGTGAAGGTAATGGCGAGAATCTTCTCGGGAAGGACACCACTATTAATAAGGTGGAGTATGCGGGTGGTTATGACGCGTGTCTTTCCTGTCCCGGCACCAGCAATAATCATAAGAGCACCGTCAGTATGTGAAACAGCTCGTTTTTGTGCAGGATTGAGGCTTTCAAGGTAGTGCATGGACGCATAATAGCATGGTGGCCAAATAGCAAATATCAAATGGCAAATAACAAAATACAAACAAGAGTAGAAAGTAGTAAGTAGTAAGCGGTAAGAAATGACCAATAACCAAGCACCAATAATCAATGAAAATACGAAATTCGAATATCGAAATCCGAAACCTAAACGAGTAGAAAGTAGTAAGTAGAAAGTAGAAAAGAAAAACCGCCGACCGAGCACATGCTTGTGCATGTTGCTTGGCCGGCGGGCGATAGTGGTGGCAGAGACGAGAATACTAATCGATTTCCCCACCGTCGACGTTGACCGCGGCGAGGTCTTCGAAGACCATCGTCGCATAGAAAGTTCCGCGGGGCCCTGAACCTTGCTGGATAGGGCCTATGAGCTTCCACCGGGCGGACATCTCCTTCTGGAAGAGGGCGATGTTCATCAGAACTCCCGCAAGGTCGTTGCTCACGGCGACGGCAGTATGGCCGTGGACAACGACATGACCCCTGTTTTCCACATACTCGATACTCGTGACGCCGTCGTCACTCGTCTCACTTCTCATGCCTACAGTCTCCTTTTTGAGCCAACTCGGGCAGGATTGCCCAATTTGAATCGAGGTTACTTCTTACGGAAGACCTCCACGCCGATGCCGAAAATCATCAGGGCCATTCCCACAGTCAGCCGGGCTGTGATGGCCCATTCGTAGTGGGCGGTCTCGTTGCCGTACCAGAAGATGGCAACTGTTTCCAGCGCCGCAAATCCGGAGAGACAAAAACCGATGAGGAAGGAAATTCTTGACAGGTGCATGGGACATCTCCCCTTGTTTTTGAGCCAACTCAAGCGAAATGCTCGGGTTGGGTACATTCAGACGCTATTATATACGAATTATAGTATTTGTCAATCCTGCCATGTGTCCAAAAAGTTACATTGGAAATGTTTTTTACAATGAAAACATGTGTGATGTCAATAGTCCACGGGGTGTCTAAAATCCAAAAAACGGCTCTGTAGAGCCGTTTTTGACATAATTTTTATCCACGGAGTAGTCCACTTCTTTATTGCCCCTTTATCTCCATTCCCGTAGAATTGTAAGGGTTGCAGAAGTGAAGAATCCTCCCACCTTGGTGGGAACGCCAGACAAAGCAGGATTACCATTAACCTCACCATATACTATCTCCCTATCGTGATTTTGGCTCGTCCATTTCTTTTTTGACGAGTCGGATGAAACACGGTTTTCAGTCACAGCGCTTCTGGCGTGGTTTTGTTTTTCGTATACTCGCCACGGTGCTTCCTTTCGTTTCATATGGGGCCTTGCTGGGTATCTATGGTTTCTTGCCGTCAGTAGGTGCTCAAGAGGAATTTCCGGGAATTCACCTTACATCGCTCAACATACCCCTTTTAGAAAGCACAGGAAATCCCAATCCAAAGTTTGCTGTGGCAACACATTCCAATATTATCTACGGTGTTGCCCTTGCATACAACGACAACCCAATAGCTGATGAGCGACGACTATCAGCAACATCTGACCAAATTTCCACATATATCGTCCGCGAGGGTGACTCTCTTTCCACGATTGCGGACATGTTTAATGTTTCCATCAATACCATTCGTTGGGCAAATGACCTTTCAGGAAAATCACTCATTCGACCGGGCCAGACACTCGTCATTTTGCCAGTTACAGGAATTCAACACATAGTGAAGAAGGGTGATACGGTAAAGAGTATTGCCAAGAAGTACAAGGGTGATTTGGATGAAATTTTGCAGTATAACGGTATTGAGATTGACTCCGCCCTTGCCGTTGGAAGTGAGATTATCATTCCTGATGGTGAAATTGTTGCCGTACCGTCAAAAAGCTCAGTTGGTGGGGCGTCTCGTGCATATGCGGGTCCCACATACGCGGGATACTATATGCGACCAACAAGGGGTATTAAGACTCAGGGATTGCATGGAAATAATGGTATTGACATTGGCTCTCCAGCAGGGACGCCGATTTGGGCAGCGGCCGCGGGGGAGGTCATCGTTTCTTCAAGTGGTGGGTGGAATGGTGGATATGGAAACTACGTGGTTATTAAGCATGATAACGGAACACAGACGCTGTACTCCCACAACAGTAGTAATGCAGTTTCAGTTGGTCAGACCGTGGCGCAGGGTGATGTGATTGGTTATGTTGGCTCAACAGGACGCTCAACTGGCTCGCATGTTCACTTTGAGGTTCGTGGAGCAACGAATCCGTTCTAAAGAATGGTAGCTGGTATGTAGTAGATAGTATGTAGGTAGAAAGTAGAAAGCACATGAGAAAAACAGTAAAGAAATTCTAGGGTGGAGCCGGTAGTGAGTGGGGTCACGCACTACGGGTTTTGATCTAGAAATACCCAAAGCATAAAAACCGCCAGTGATGGCGGTTTTTATGCTTAATGACCAATTTCAAATATCAAAATTCAAAACTATTTGGTGTTTGGTTGAAATCCAATTGGATGTCTTGGCGGGTCTGGTTCGCGCATCATCTGCTGAATTGCCTCAAACACAATTCTAAACCGTTCGTCGTATTTTTTCTCTAGCTCGATAAGTCGTTGCAAAAGCTCTTTGTGTGTGGAAAGTATTTCCCGAAGATGCACAAATGCGCGCATAATGACAATATTAACTTGCACCGCCCTTGGGCTACGAAGTATTCCAGAAAGCATGGCAACTCCCTCCTGAGTAAATACGAACACTGGCTTGCGTCGGCCACCCCACGACCTTGAAGTCACAAACTGTGACTTCAAATATCTAGAACCTGATGTTCCACTTTGGAATATCAAGTTCTCCTCTTTGGTGAGTTGAAACATAAAATCTTCTGGAAAACGCTCCATATTTCTTCGGACTGCTTGGTTGAGTACTTTTGTTGTTACTTCATATAATTCTGCCAAATCACTATCGGTCATTACTCGTTTATTGCGAATGAAGTAAATTCGTTCCGCAAGTGTTTCTAAGGTAAGTGCTTTCATATATTGTTTGTCATTTGCTATTTGTCATTTGAAATTTGTTATTACATTCCAGCTCCAAACATTTTCGGACGATATTGGAGCGCTTCAAGAATGTGATGGCGTTCTATGTGTTCTGTATTTTCTAAATCGGCAATGGTGCGTGCAATTTTAATAACTCGATGGTACGCACGTGCTGAGAGGTCCAACTTTTTTGCTGATGTGTTGAGAATGTCGCGGACCTCTTTTGTGAGAGGCGTGAATATATCTAGGTCCCGCACATTCATATCGCTGTTTTTTCTACGGGTAGTGTTTTCAAATCTTTTTGTCTGTAGAGCTCGCGCAGACAGTACACGTTCTCGCACAACAGCGCTTGCTTCACCGTCCCCTCCACGAGAAAGGTCCGCGTGTTCAACCGGTGCAACCTCAACCCACAAATCAATTCTATCCATCACTGGTCCAGATATTTTCCGTTGGTAGTGAAGAAGAATATGGGGTGAGCAGGTGCACGCGCGCCCACTTCCCCATTTACCGCACGGACAAGGGTTGAGTGCGGCGACCAAGAGTGTATCTGCAGGAAATTGCGCACTTCCGCGGACGCGAGCAACAGACACGACGCGGTCTTCAAGTGGTTGTCGCAAACTTTCAATCACGCGCCTATCAAATTCAGGAAATTCATCTAGGAAAAGAACACCACGATGTGCAAGCGTAATTTCTCCGGGCTTTGGAAATGCACCCCCACCAACGAGTGAAACATATGAACTCGTGTGGTGAGGTGAGCGGAACGGTGGGTGTGTGACGGTGTGTTCTTTAAGTAATCCTGCAACAGAATGAATCGCTGTTACTTCTAACATTTCATCAAATGAGAGTGGTGGAAGAATACCCACGAGTGCTTTTGCAAGGAGTGTTTTTCCTGTACCGGGCGGACCCCACAGTGCGATGTTGTGTCCGCCTGCGGCGGCGATTTCTAGAGCGCGTTTTGCCGTTGTTTGTCCGCGCACATCTGAGAAATCAATACTGTGTTGTGCAACCGTTGGAATGTATTCTGTCTCGGGTGTTGTTGGTATTTTTATTTTAGGAATATCATTACCGTCATCATCAGGATTTTTCTTTTCATTGAGATGAACAATGAGTTCTTTGAGTGTGCGTATACCAAACACGGAAATCCCTCGAACAAGCGCAGCCTCTGCCGTGTTGTCGCTTGGCACAAACACCTCCGTGAAACCCATTTGTTGTGCTTTGATAACAAGAGGAAGAACACCACTGATGCGCCGAACGTCCCCATCAAGAGAAAGTTCACCGAGAAATAATTTTTTCTCTGGATTAAAACGAATATCGTCTTGTGAACGCAGATATGCAAGTGCAATGGCAACATCAAACAATGGCCCTTCTTTTTTGATATCGGCCGGTGCAAGAGAGATAACTATTTTTTGGTTGCGACTTTTGGGCGATTCAAAATTGCTATTTTTTATTGCGGCAGATACGCGGTCGCGAGATTCCTCAACCGCCTTGTCAGGAAGTCCCACAATTGAAAACGCGTGAAGACCATTAGAAACATCCACCTCGACGGAAATAATATGAGCCGCGAGTAGAGACGTTTGGGCACTGTATACTTTTGCGAAGGACACGCCAAGATTTTATCCTTTTGAGATAAAGGAAGGATAAAATCTTGGAATAACCAAGGGCCAAGTAACAATAACCAATGAAAATCCGAATATCGAAATTCGAAACAAATACCAAGGATAAAATCAGTAGTATGTAAAAAGTAGAAAGAAAAATTGACAGTAATGTATCTTGCGAGTATGTTTTGTGTAGATTCGTACAGACTCGAAAGGAGAAATCATGAAAGATGGACTGGTTGATGTGGTCGTCGGTCCCATGAACCAAGAGCAGATTGCCGAACAGATTGCGTGGCAACTGTCTCAGAGAGACCTCTCGTTTCTGAGAATTGACATTGTTGTACAACACGACGGAACGTTGCGCGTAATGGTTGGTATAACTCTAGAAGATTACCGCAAGGGCGCGAAGATTATTCCACCGCCCTTAGACCAAAATGAACTTATTTGGTACGATTCTGACGGTTGAACAACACAGCACCAAAAAACTCCGCCATTCTTTCAAAGAATGGCGGGCTTCTTTTTAAATTGACTATGTGGTAGTGAGCGTATACACTCGCGATAGATTTGTTGCTTGCTAAGGAGACACACATGACCAACGTTGCGAAGTTGTTTAGAGAGGTCAACGCAGAAGAGAGGCGACTCAACGAAGCTCTTAGGGAAGCGCGCTCCAAGAAGCTCAACATTGCTCGCAAATTCAACTTTAAGTGTCAGAGGTGTAACAGTCGTCGACCCCTCCACCAGTGGGCATTCATTCAGAAGATGAATTATGTTTCACCTTTTAGTTGCTCTGGAGGTGATTATTGGACTCCTTCCGGGGTGGGTGTGTGTCATGTTCGTTGCCCTGTGTGTGGGGAAGAAAATTACATTCACAACCACCCTTCCAAGAATGACCTTCTACTTTTGTTGGAGGAAGTTGTTTTTGATTGGCACAGCATCTTCGCGAGCTATGACGAGCGTCATAGACGAGATTACTAAGTTCTTTCGTCAAAAACCGCCAGCTTTAGGGCTCGCGGTTTTTCTTTTTGCTTTCTACTTTTCCCGACGTTTCAGTCGGGACCCCGACCATAGCGTCGGGGCTACTATTTAAATATTCGTTCGTGCTGAAGGATTTGCTTCGAGGCGGTCAACAGGAATTGGTTCATTTGTATTTTCATCTACTCCATACGTGCCGTTTTCAATTCGTGCGAGTGCGTCAGCAACTTCTTTGAGTTGCATCTCAAGTGTGTCTGAAATAGCAGTATTTTCTTCCAAATCCTCAAATTTGTCTGCAAGTTCGTTTTTGTCTGAAGTTGAAGCGTCAATAGCTTCGTCGACGACAGGTGACCAATCCCCTGCTTTGTTTGGATTTTTAATACCTACGTTTGAAAGCTCGCTTTCAAGGCGCGTCTTTTCGTCGGTTAATACTTGTTTGAAGTGAGCTAGTTGCTCATCGGTTATGTGTGTCATATGAGGGGCATCTTAGCAGGTTTTTTCCGTAAAATCTACCCCGAAAAACGGGCGGTAGAGATGTAATCAATAATAGCAGTAAGAGTTTCCTCGTCCTGGGCAACAATGAGCAGTTTTTGGGAGAGGAACGAATACAGAATACGTACCATACCATCCTCTCCAATATACGCTCGTGTGTCTTTGTTTTTTACAGACAAGTCTTTAAAAATTGGTACGGCGGAGGACGTGACCCTGACGACCGTTGGTTGTGGCGCCAGTGTTGCTCCGACGCTCTTCGGAGAAGAGGTCGAAGTCCCGACTCCTTGGGACGTCGGGATTGATGCGGTGCCGAGTGTTGTTGTAGAAACGGGGGGAAGTATTGGCGCGGGGGGTGGTGGAAGAGACGCTGGCGCGCGAACTATAAATGAGATGTCCTCCGGAAGTGCCGGCTCCCACTCAAGAAGTCCAGCAAATGCTGATTCGTATGACACTACTTCAAACGCAAGAAAAGGAGATACCTTTCCTCCCTTTGACACAATACCGAAATAGGTGAGCTTGCCGAGAGAGCGTTCGAGGCGGTCAGTGTTGCGCGCAGAAAGTGTTTGAAAAAAATCTTCTGGCAACATGTCTTGTACAACTCGCATCACTTTTCCGTCGGTATCTGTTTGTTCAACATAGGTGACGAGCCGTACGAGGGAGATACCACTTTTTTGTGCGTATGCAGAAGGAAGTGCGGACAGCGTTTGAGAAAGTTTTGTTCGCGTCATGTCTGTTACATCAAGTGTTGTTTCTTCAACACCAGGAATAAGTGCATTTGCTGGAGTCACCGTGACTGGTGCATCAGAGGCCTGTGTTTGCATGAGGTATGCGACAGTTACGACGATGACACCAAGAACTGCGAGACCAACACCACCAAGAACCCATGGTATGGTACCCGACTTTTCTTCAGGGAGAATATCGCGCACCGCTCTCTCTGATTCTTTTTGTTGTTGGGCGAGTGCAATACTTGAAACGGAAAGGTTTTGACTATGAATAGTTTCTGCTGCGTCCGATTCAAGTGTTCGGATAGATGCACGACGAATAGCTTCACTTACGGCGGTGGTTGGTGGAGTTTGTGGTGGTGTATTTTGTGTGGGAGGTGTGACTGGCTGTGACACTGTTGGTTTTTCTTCAACAGGTGGTTTAGGTTGTGTTTGCTCTGTCGGAATACCAAACGAAACTGTTTTTAGTGGAACGGCGCGTTCAAATGGGGGCTCTTCAATGGTTGGCAATGTTTGCTCTTGAGCTGGTGCGGGGGCTGGTGCTGGTTTTGGAATATCTGTATGAATTGGTTGGAAGGTTGGCGTGTTTGGTGATGTTGAAACGGCTTCAGGACCAAGAACATCAATGAGGGTTTGTCTCGGTGTAGCTGCATGTTTGTGTTCTGGAAGAATGGTGTTGTTTACAACAGGTGGTGGTGTGACAACAACTTCATCTGGAACAGGAGTGGAAGTTCCTGTTGGAATTTCTGGAGGAAGTCCAAAGGACGGATCGTTTTGAAATGGTTCAACCATATATGAATAGTATAAAACTAAAATGTGAAATCCAAAACTCAAAAAAGAATAAGAAAATAATAAGTAGAATGTAGTAAGTAGCCCCGACGCTACGGTCGGGGTCCCGACCGAAACGTCGGGAAAAGAAAATAGAAACGCCCCGCCTCTTACAAGAGGCGGGACTTCGTTTTGGGAAATAAAAAAGCCGAGCGAACCCAAAGGGTATCGCTCGGCACTGTGCTGTGACTATTCATCTGATGTAAGACTCACGTCGTCAATTCGAAATTCTGTAGGTCTCGTCGAGTTGTTTGCTCCGATAAATCGAACCCTGACGGTTTGTCCACGGAATCTCGTTACATCAACTGCTTTCAAAAAGTACCCCTCGTTTGGATTGCTCCGATTACTGAACGTGAGCACCGTTCCCAGCGTGCCTGTGCCAGTTGCGTTTGCAATCTTCACACTGAGAGTGTCCGTGGCAGTTGTGCCAGTTTCGCTCGTTGCAACCGACAACCAGAAACTAAGAATCGCACTCGTCGCGTTTGCAGGAATTACTATCGCCACGTGATCAAGTGTCTGCGACGACGAGTTATTGACACCAAGGCGGACACTATCAGCTCCACTACGGGCAACTCCAGAGTTTGCCACGAGGACGTTGGAGTTGGTACCTGTGTATCGGTACCGCATCCACGAGCCATCAGGAGCAGTGTTGGTGTTTGCTGTGATTGTTTCAAAACCACCGTTTGAGAGTCGCTCAATTTGCGTTCCCAAAACAGCAACGCATATTTGCGAGACCTCCCAACCCGGCCACTGTGATTCTGAATACGTGTGGCCAGTGAAATATACCCGCTCCTCGTTTCCAACTTTCAAGTATGTTGGTAGCCCCATACCTGTGTCGGAAAATCCGAAGTAGTCGGGCTTTGAGGAGAGTATCTTCACTCCAACGGGGAAAGAAAATCGATTCATCGAGAACGATGACCGCATTTCAGTAACAACCGGAAGACCAACAAAGAGATCGTAGATGAGTTTGTAGCCTCCAGGCACTTTTACCACATGTCCACGAGACATCATTTGTCCAATGACCGGAATCGTTTGAGATACAAAGTTCTGGCCGGTGGTGTCAGATGCCGTGGCCGCGCGCAGACTCACGTTGCCGTCCGTGTAGTACAGATAGAGGTTACCCTCATCAAGCAAAACAGTTGCCCACGCCAATCCACTATTTGCATGAGAGCCGAGAAGTCCATTCACAGGACCCCTCTTTATCCATGGACCGAACCAGTGGTCGGCCGTTGCGTGGAAGAGCATGCCGTCGCTCGTGTCACAGTTTGAGGTTCCTTCATAGTACATGTGCCACTGATTGTTCCAGTAGACCACATACGGATCGCCGATGAGTGCCTGCTCACCGACTCCCTCATACTCCATGACACCATCACCGTCGATGTCTTGACCCCCGATGTTGAGAAGTAAAATGGGCGGAGTATTTCCGTATCCATCATTCTGATTCCAACCCGATGGGTCTTTTCCGTCGCCGAAGCTCCACGTGAGCCAAATGCGATCTGCCCACCACGTATGACACGCAGTATTGTACGTGCCAGAATCGCCGGGTGTGAAGTCTTCACCAACAGGCTTTCCGTGTCGTACCGCACTGTTGATAGAAAAATACATCAAGTAGCGGTCCCATCCGTCTCGGTGAAGCACGTGCTGGCCGAACGGGTGAATCAGTGGATTGTTGAACGTCAGTGTTGGCGTTACCGTCGGCACTTGTGCAACGGCGGGTTGCATCAGAAAAAGCGACGCCACCAAAACCAACAAAACGAATCTGCGGACACCATTGTTCATAAACCAGTCCCTTTCTGGGTAGTGTTACCCTGTCAACGAACAACTCTGCCGAGACAATACCAGTTTGGTCTTTTTTATACAACTATAAAAAATAAGTGGTAAGTAGCCCCGCCTCTTGTAAGAGGCGGGGCTACGTTTTGAGAAAAAGAAAAGCCGCCCGTGAAAGACGCACGGGCGACTTTCTTGGGCGGCTGGGGGTTGTTTCTGTCTGCGTTTACTGTTTACCCCAAAAAGTTCTCGAACTCACCCCCGCGACAATGAAGGTACCCCCCAAAATCAGGAGAGCCAACACGACACCATAGGCGGGGTGGTTTGTGTCGTTGTCGATCAAGAGGTTCGCTACCCAACCTATAACGAAGAACAGTCCCCCACCGACGACAAAAATTCTACTAGATGTCATTTTTCCCCCCGTTCTCGAACCAACTCAAGTGGAATACTCGGGTTGGGTATGTCCAAACTCCATTATACATAAATAATAATATTTGTCAAGTATTACTGTTATCTTGCAGACAAGAAGCACAAAAAACAGCCCACCTGAGCCGTTTTTTGTGCAAATTGGGTATTTGTTATTTGATATTTTCTTCTCGCCTATCTCCGTGGCCCGCTGTGGTGGCTTGAACCACCTCGGTATCCTCCAGAACTGTGTCGGTGGTCTCCACCTGAACGGAAATCTCCTCCAGCGGAAGTTCCCTCTTTCAAACCTTTGCGTACGGCAAATTCAGGATCAGCATCTTTGATAGAGAGTTTAATTTTTCCTTCTTCACCAAGTTCTTTGATGATGACGGGTACTTTGTCTCCAACATTTGCAACACCGTCCATTGATGCAAGACGAAACGGTGCAATTTCAGAAATGTGCACGAGTCCTTCAGTGTCCTTCATTCCAGATAATGGGCTTTCATCGCCCATGCGCACAAACAAACCAAAGTCTGCGATGCGTGTGACAACACCCTCGAACTTTTCTCCAACAAGATACTCACGCGCAATCCCTTCAATAATTTTCTTTGTTTTCTCTGCCCCTTCAACATTTCCTGTGATGAAGACCGTTCCATCTTCTTCAATCGTAATTTCTGTTCCGGTTAGTTCACGGATTTGGTTGATTGTTTTTCCTCCGCCACCAATCACTGCACCAATAAATTCTTTTTTAATCTTTGTGACGAGAATACGTGGTGCGTGTACATTCATTTCTGCACGGTGTGTTGGTAATGTCTCTGCAATTTTATCCAAAATGAAGAGACGCGCTTTTTTTGCTTTTTCAAATGCTTCTGGAAAAACAGAAAGTGGAACTCCAGCAACTTTCACATCCATTTGCATTGCGGTCACACCGTCGCGCGTTCCTGCAACTTTGAAGTCCATGTCACCGTAGTGATCTTCCGGTCCTTGAATATCCGTAAGCACCTTATACTTTGCTATTTGTGATTTGTCATTTGATATTTCTTCAATAACTACTCCCATCGCAATACCTGCAACAGGGGCAAGAATAGGCACACCCGCATCAAGAAGTGCAAGCGTTCCTCCGCACACGGAACCCATTGATGATGAACCGTTTGATGACATCACTTCTGACACAATACGAATGGTGTATGGGAATTGCTCTTTTGGAGGAATAACGGCGGAGAGTGCTTTTTCTGCGAGTGCTCCGTGACCAATCATGCGGCGGTTAGTGCCACCCATGCGCCCCGTTTCACCTGTTGAGTACGGAGGAAAATTGTAGTGTAACATAAAGCTTTTTTTGCCTTTGACCTCCATCCCTTCCATTTCTTGTACCGCTTCAGGACCACCGAGCGTGAGTGCTGCAAGCACGTGTGTTTCACCTCGGTAGAAGACACCCGCACCGTGAAGCATTGGCGCAACGCCTCCTGCTTGTGTGTAGATTTCTCGAACTGTATCAAAGTCGCGTCCATCAGGTCGTTTACCTGAAAGAATTCCAACGTCAAACACCGCTTCAACTTTTTCTTCAAAATATAAGTCTGCTAGTTCACGACTTTCCTCGGGTGCACTTGTTTTGAGGAGCTCATGCCATGCGTGGTGTAGTTCACCAACTTTTTCTCCACCAGAAATACCACAGAACACGGCATCTGTAAGTTGTGGTGTGATTTCTTTTTCAAAAAGTGCGAGAGTAGCATCGGTGAGTGTTGGAAATGTGAATACTTTTTTCTCTTTTCCTAATTCTTTGATGATATTGTTTTGGAATGTTTCAAGTTTTGTAATTTCTTCAACTGCTTTGGTGAGTCCTTCAATAATAATGTCTTCAGAAACTTGGTGTGCACCCGTTTCAATCATGTTCACCTTTTGTTGTGCACCACATACAAGCAAATCAAGCACATTTGTTTTGCGTTCTTCGTAGTTTGGGTTAATTATCCACGCGCCGTCTGGTGTTCGCCCAAGACGAACTGCACCAACTGGTCCTGCCCATGGAATATCTGACACGCTGAGTGCGAGAGATGCTGCAAGAATGGCAATAACATCTGGGTCGTCTTCTCCAATTGAAAGAATGGTCGTGACAACTTGCACCTCAATACGCAAACGCTGGTCAAAGAGCGGACGCACTGTGCGGTCCACTGCGCGACCAGAGAGAATTGCTTCATCCGACGGCTTCCCTTCTCGGCGCATGTACTTGCCTCCAAGAATTTGTCCCGCAGCGTAAAACTTTTCTTCGTAATCAACGGTGAGAGGAAAATAATCCAGTCCTTCACGTTCCTTTGAACCCATGACTGCAGTTGCAAGAACGGCGGTGTTGCCATAGCGAACAATCACCGAACCGTTCGCCTGCATGGCGAGGTCGTTAAACTCTGCGGAGAGGGTCTTGTTACCAAAGGCCACCTCAAATGTTTTGCTTTTCATACTCTAAACTGAGCTCGTCTTCACATTGCAGATCTGACTTTCATCTCCCCTCGGTTGCAGACCCCGGAATGATGTTCAAACCCGTATATGTAAAGGCGAGCAATTACCCCTTTGTAATACTGAGAATATAGCACAAAAATCAATTTACAGGAGTTTCGCTCCTGCACAGGAGCGAAACTCCTGTAAAGAAAAAGCCCCACAGAGAAGCGTGGGGCTTCCTGCGGAGCGGGGCGAACGGCTACTTGTTGGTTTCGTACACAACGACGCGGATGATGGCCCTGCTTCTGTCGGGGTACTCATACACGTCATCTTTGATCGAGATGATTTTGGTCGCACCAAGGGCATTCACCATCTCGTCAAGGTGGCGATATACGAGGGCCGGACCTTGGCCCAATGGTTCAAAGAACGACTTCACCTTCTGTTTCAGAACTAGTCTACCTCGTGCCATTTTCGTTTCTCCTTTTGAAAGCAGAGGTGCTTCTCACTGTGTTGGGGTGATGAGAAGCTCTGGCGGAATTGCCTCACACGGAATGGTCGTAAACGCAAACTCGTTGGGATAGAAGGTCGGTGTGAACGCAAAACAAATTCCTGTCCGCGGGTCTTTCATGTACCGAAGGCTACCAAGGAGATCATTGGCGACATTTTGATTTTTCGCCTGAACCTGGGCAGTTTCTCGAGCGAGATGTTGTTCGGACGTTTCGCGTCCGAAAGTGAAACAAAGGATACCCACAATAGCAACTACCGTAAGAGCACTTCCTACAAAAAACACGTTTCTTTGCACATCTTTTCTCATCACAACCTCCTTAGGCCAAGGGCCACTGCATGCTACATTTTCTGACGAGACTGTACGCTTGAAACTTAAGAAAGTCAATTTCTAATATCGAGGCAACGCCTCGATATTAGGAGGCGTTGCCTTGTAAAACTTGGAATGAAAAACGGCGGAATCCCTAAAAAGGATTCCGCCGTGAATTCGATATGAGACAGGAAAGAGCAAAAAACTACTTGGTGCGAATAGCAGACTCGAGTATCTGCCTCTGTTTCTTTGTGAAACCCGGGAGAGCGAGCGTATCGTCCGCAAATCTCGGATCCTTTACCACGCCCTCGATGAGCACCTGCTTCTGCTTCCTTGAGAGATCAGGGGTATCGCGGAGTGCGCTGTATGCCCACTCTGGGTTTTTTGCAGCACCTTCAACAAGTATCTGTATCTGTTTCTTTGTGAGACCAGAAAAATTGAAAAGCGCACTGTCTGCCAACTGCGGATTTTTTGCCACACTCTCGACGAGTATCTGCCGCTGTCTCCTCGTGAGATTGTGCACGGTGTCGAGCAGGCTATACGCCCACTTAGAATCCTTCGCCTTCTTCGCGACGAAGAAATCAACGATGGGTTTCCACCACGCGGGCGGTGCGTTCTCAACAATGAATTCAAGACCACTTGCATCGAGTCCTAGGATAAGCATTTTTCCCCAAGTTGCCAAAACGGTGGCGGGATTCTTGAGGTACGGCTGAATCTTCTCTGGGAATCGCCAGGACTCCCAAATCCGTTGCTCCTCCCGATTTCCACCCCTTAGTTCAGGGAATGCGGCTCGGATGGCTCCATGACCAATGAAGTCCTTTCCTTGGGACCCCTCGACGCGCTTGCGAATAACCTTGTCTTTGAGGTCGCGGTCTACGAGAAACACAGGATCTCCGACCATTGGCTGTATCCATGAGACGAACTCACACATGACACCAGCTCCTTTCCTGAAATCAAACCGACACACACCGTGTGGTCGGTGCATCTGGTGTGGACAATACACCCTTTTTAAAAAAAGTCAACAATATCGAGGTTAAACCTCGATAGAAAAATAAAAAAGCCCCGCCTAGCACGAAGTGCATTGGCGGGGCAAATTACTTACACAACTCGGGAGATACGAGCACAAGCGTCGTTCCTTTTGATGTGCGTGTTACTGCGACCCGGTCTCCGGGTTTTGGTTTTGGGGAGTGCTCATCGTACTCAAGTGTTCCTCTTGAGGCGCGTCCGTCGTCGTAGCGGAGGAACACATTGCCACCAAATACTTTTTTTGAAAATGTTGCGCACTCAAAAATATTCCTACCCTTCATCAACCCAAACACAACCTGTTGTGCTTGGGTTTCTGATCGCTGTTTTTGTTCAAGAGCATAAACACGATTTTCAAGTACAGTGATTCTCTTGTGGAACACATCGTACGCATTCATATAATGTGCAACAGAGAACACGGCACCTATACCAATTGCAAGAATGAGCACCGCAAAAAATATTCGTCGCATGACACCTCCTCAATGTTCAAATCTAAGTCTAAGTATACAAAATAATGAGGTTGTTCGTGTGTGCGCGGTGTATAAAAAAAGAAGCCCCGCCTCGCACACAAGGTGCGTCGGCGGGGCAACGGTGGAAGGAACTGCTACTTGAGGAAGGCCTCGAGTTGCCGTCCTTTGGGGGAACGGCGCAACTTCTTAACGGCCTTGTGGAGGTGCTGGCAGGCGCAGTTGGCGCTAATCCCTAGAACTTTCCCCACCTCTTTGAAGGTTGAGTGTTCCTTGCACCCAAACCCGAAGTAGAGCCTCAGGACCTCTTTCTCCCTCTTGGAGAGGAACTTCTCCTGGTGGAGAATGCCCTCGATGAGTTTGTGGAGCTCGTGTTGTCCAGCAATCTCTTCGGGGTTCAGGGGCTGTGTCCCGAGACCCGCAAGCCAGGGGGTCGAACGGACCTCGTCGGCGGTGAGGGTGAGGCGGTAGTTGATCTCCACCGCCGCGACGCTGACTTGTCGGTTGAGTGCCTCCCTGATTGCCTTCATCAGGGAACCCATCGTGGAAAGCTTGGACTTCTGTGCTCTCGCCATCTTTACCTCCTTGGCCAAAGGCCATTGCGTACTGCGGTGTCTCTAATCTGGCACGCATTATATGCCTAAATACATGTTTGTCAAGTTTAACAAAAAAGCCCCGCCGAGCACACGAGGTGCACAGGCGGGGCGAGTGATTACTCGCAGAACGTCAGAATTACATTTTTGCAACATCTTCCAAGATCTCGGCCATACTTTTGGCCAGGTAGAGTATGAGAAAAAGAATAAACCAAACATCAACAAGGCTGAGGTACTTCAACATATCGAGTCCGCGGTCCCTACTGTTCGGGGTTGCTTTGCGCCAGACCCAGATGATGATTTTTACCATCACAGTCAGCAGAAGCGACGCGGTCATCATGTACAGAATCTTGAGGAGAGAAAGCCCAACGTCGAGAAGCACGTTTTCCATCACAATCTCCTTGGTTTGAACTACGGTTGATAAAGAGCGAACTGGTTGTTTCTGGTCGTGATTTTGCACTTAAAAAGCAATAAAGTCAACACAGAAAAACCTCGCCGGCATCATGCCGGCGAGGTTTTCTTGCTTACCACCTTCTACTTACTACTTTCTACCTTCTACCTTCTACTTTCTACTATTTGCTATTTGACATTTTTTCTCTCATTTCGTCCGCGGTACCCCATGAGGTACTTGCGGGGATCGTCATCAAGATTGGTGAAGTGGTCTGCGGCTTCAATGAGTTTTGCAGATGTTGAGCGTCCGAATGCGATGGCTTCCACCTGACATCCTTGGCTAATCTGCAAGTACTCAACGAGCGGAACATAGTCTCCGTCTCCAGACACAATGACAACGGCATCCAACTTTGGTGCGAGTTTCACTGCGTCCATAGCAAGTCCAACATCCCAGTCAGCTTTCTTAGCGCCTCCTGCAAAAATTTGTAAATCTTTTGTTTTTACCTCAATACCCATTTTGGTAAGAGCTTCAAAAAATGTTTTTTCTTCACCTGATTCGGTAGAAATAACGTATGCGATTGCACGAATGAGCGGTCGCTCCCCTATTGCATCCTTAACGATTGCTGCGAAATTAACGCGAGCGCTGTAGAGATGTCGTGCACTATGATAGAGATTTTGCGCGTCGATAAAAACGGCAACACGCTGTGCCTTCTGTTTGATTATGGTCATAAATATTTAAAATAAATTACAAAGTTCAAATAACAAATATCAAAAAAATTCAACGACCTTAATCCAAATGATAACAGGATTGTTTGTCATTTGGTATTTGATATTTTGCAGTCCTTGCGTGCAAGGAATTATTCTTTGATCTTCTTGAGTAGTTCGGCGTGTTTAGCTGGGTTTTTCTTTTTGAGGTATGCCAAATGCGTTCGGCGTTGTGCCACCATTCCGAGAAGACCGCGCCGTGAGTGTTTGTCCTTACGGTTGTCTTTCAAGTGCTTTGAAAGCTCATCAATACGCTTTGAGAGCAAATTGATTTGTACTTCAGGAGAGCCTGTGTCGGCATCGTGTCGAGCACTTTCCTTAATAACTTTGATTTTCTTTTTCTTGGATAACATATAAATAGAGACTTGATACTGGAAACTAGGATTAAAACGTTGTGAACACTTGGAGTATACCACTACCCCACGATTTTAAGAAAAGTGGGGGTACGAACGAGTACCCCCACGGTGTGATTTGGCGAGAACGCTGCTTTATGTCGCGTCACCCTATGGCCCGAGAGGGTCGCGGAGGTTGATGCTCCGCTTACAAAGGCACAGATGGCTGCGGGGAAAGCATTGTTGCTGTCCAAACCAGACCAAAAACACTATATCAAATTATGGGTTTTTTGCAAGTTCAAAAAATCAAGGAGTGAAACGACTATGATTTTTTAGAACCCCGCCCTCAATACGAGGGCGGGGCAGAAAAAGAAAAAACCGATTCGCGCCGTTGAAAAAACAACGTGCGAATCGGTTTGAAGAACACGGCTATTTGAAGCCGTTGAGGCTTTTGAAAACAAACTCGATACCGTCCAAAACGATGTGGGTCAGGACCGAGAGTGGCCACAGAAGACCCATGAGGGGACTCGGTACGAGTAGAATGATGAGGAATCTGGGCATTCCCCACCAAAATTCGGGTTTATCGTAGCCCCTGTTTCGGGCAGTCCGAACGACCAAACCGCCCATCAGGATGTATCCGATGATACCGATGACCCAGTACAACATGTTCATCCAGTTCATACCCATCTCTCCCTTTTGTTAAAGAACATGGTTACCATCACGGAAGAAGCGGAATGCCTCGTTCACGAATGATTTCCGACAGCGCCCAGTAGAAACTCGGGTGCACCCCCCACGTCGTCTCGCTCGAGTTCTCAACCACGTTGAGAAGCTGAGAGTCACTCAACTCCTTGAGGCCCGACTTCCTACTGGCGATGTTCTCGGGCCGGATCCTTCCCTGAAGAGCTCCAAGGTAGAGCTCCATTCGGTAGAACTTTCTGGCAACTTCTGCCCTTGAAGTCGCTGGCTTCTCGGTTTCGCTTCCCATTTCCACAACAATCCCCTTTCCAATGCTCGAAGAGCTTGGAAACTTCAGAAGCATCCCCTCTTTTTTTGAGCCGGGGTAATTCGGAAACCTTCCGTTGCTCATACCACCTCTCCTTTGGTTGCCGATCTTTCTGCGCACACTCTACACAGAATAGCTCTTGTTGTCAAGCAGAGAAGTTGCGCAAAATAATATTGTGCGACACTAGAAAGTGCGGGAGAATAGGGAGTATGAATCACATTAGAGATTTCTCAGTTATGAAAACCACTCTTACTCGAACAAAAAATGTGTGTATTGATTTGTACATTACCAATATAACCACGAAAACGTTTCACGTTTTCTATCTCTAGTGCGATGAACCCTGTTGAAAAATTAAAACACGAATTTCTTGAATACCTTGAGATTGAACGTGGGCGCTCTACCAAGACGATTGAAAACTATGATAGGTACCTCTCAAGATTTGTTGGTTTTTCTAAGATTTCTAAACCTGTTGATATCACCGAAACATCCGTGCGCGAGTTTCGTTTGTGGCTCAATCGTCAGCAGGCACGAACCATGAAACATGAAGCACAAAACAGCGGAACGCTCAAAAAGAACACACAAAATTATTATTTGATTGCCTTACGGGCATTCTTGAAATTTTTACGCAAACGAAACATTACAACACTCCAACCAGAAGCCATTGAACTCGCAAAAGTCGGAGATCGCGACCTTGATTTGATTACGCCAGTTGAATTGGT
The DNA here is from genome assembly GCA_024653945.1 of Candidatus Campbellbacteria bacterium. Classification (NCBI taxonomy): domain Bacteria; phylum Candidatus Campbelliibacteriota; species Candidatus Campbelliibacteriota bacterium. The sequence goes on along the minus strand of JANLIT010000002.1, from coordinate 91,958 downwards.
CCGCATTATGAAAGCGCCCGAGGGCGATTTGGTCGGCGCTCTTCGTGATAAGGCATTATTGGAACTTCTTTTTTCAACAGGCATGCGCGTGTCAGAGCTGGTGTCACTTCCTCGAGATATTGATTTGTCACGCGGGGAATTTTCCATTCGTGGAAAAGGTGAAAAGGTGCGTGTTGTGTTTGTCTCCCCTTCCGCGCGTGATGCCGTCAACGACTATTTGAAGAAACGAACCGACATGGATGATGCGATGTTCATTCAGTTTGGAAAAGCGTCAAAGAATGCAAAAGATTTGCGTCTCACCGCGCGCTCTGTTGAAAGATTGGTAAAACGATATGCGATTAAGGTTGGTATTAGCAAAAAAGTAACACCACACGTCATTCGCCACTCATTTGCCACTGATCTACTGGAGAATGGTGCCGATTTACGAAGCGTACAAGCGCTTCTTGGTCACGCTAACATCACCACGACGCAAATTTATACACACGTGACGGACAAACACCTCAAAGAAGTCCACAGCAAGTTTCACACTAATCGCGAAAAAGAGTAGAATGTAAAGAACTATTAGTAATATATACTCATGAAAAAATATCTCCTTGGAATAGCTGTCGTCGCTCTGAGCGTTGTTGGGTTTGCGTCGTTTAATATTCAAAACGCATCAGCTGTGGATGCATGTAATCATATTAGTGTCGGTTTTTCACGTAGCCAACTTCCTCTCAACACATACCCCGCCTTTACTATCACAGGACCCGCTGGGACCGTCATTTCCTCATCACGTTTTTTCCCAGGAAATGGTCAAACCTTTCAGAGTGTTAACACAACAAATAGTGGTGCCCCATTACCTCCTGGGGGATATCGTATTGATGTAGAGCCAATGGCTGGAACCTCTCGTCTTGTGTTGATTAATGCAGGTAATCCCCCAACCGCAACAATTCAATGTCCTTTTGAAACTTCAATATTGTTTTTTCTTGGGTATGAACCAGCGGCTCCATCTGGCGGGCCATCTTTGCGCATGAACCCAGCGCCTCAAACGGTGCAGGCCGGTAGTAACCCCGCTATTTTTGGTTCCGAATATAGTGCCGATGGAGGGAGTTGGAATGATGTGAGTGGCTACACAACATTTTCTTCTCCACAGGAAGGTACGATTATTCACAACGCAGGTTCTCCTCACGGTGGAAATCTACAAGAAATTTTGGGACTTCATGCGGGTGTTGCGCAGATTAACGCCATGTATGCCGGCCTCACCATATCATCAAATTTAACTGTTACTTCTGGTGCACCACCCTCTCCCCACGCACCAAATTGTCAAATGAGAAGTAATCCGGAAACAGCAACGGGGGGAACGGTAACGCTCGCGTACACCGTGGGATATTTACCAACAACTATTTCAATAGAAGCTGATGATGCTCCAGCTACTCCTTCAGGTACACCAACTGTTGGTGCTCCAGATCCTGCACGTGCGGACTCTCAACAAACAGGCAGTATTGTAACTGGACCAATAACAAAAGACACTGTCTTTACTATGACGGTTTCAAATTCTCACGGAACGCGTCACTGTGATCTTGAAGTGCCTTTTGTTGCTGCGCCAGAGGCGGGTTTGCGATTACCGCTTGTTGCGACACTGCTTGATCTACCTAATTTAATGGTGTATCCAGGACCAAGATTTGGCACTCAGAATATCCAAAGTGCAGCATATGCAAACGGTGCGTTCGCATTCTCTGGTGCGTGTGGTGGTCCTAAAGATCAAAATTACTTGAGCTCATATCCACCTTTTCGACAAGGTGGAGCGTGGTTCTTTAAAGATGATGGTACACTTATTTCTCAACGTGATCTTTGCATGGATGGTGGTTCGAGGTTTCAGACGCTGTTCTTCCACGGAAATGCCGAATCTCAAATGGTTGCCGATGGTGATAGAGGATTTTTTATGGCAGTTCGCTCGAACGGTGGAAGTGTCTCGGGAAATACGTATGGAGCGGGAGCCGAACACGCGGGATATTATCAAGTTTCTGGGGGGGGTGTACTTTTCTCACCCTCATCAAATTTTATTATTCGCAACAGTAACTTTGCCGCCGCCAATGGCAAAGTAATCGGTAACGTACAAGTTGGTCTTGATGGAAACAGTGGTAGAGATGTAACCCTTTCCACACCATCACTCCAGATACTTGCGGAGCGAGAGGAACACTCGCTGAGACCTCTTGTGGGTTTTGGAGATTACATACTTGGACGCGTAGGAAATTCATCTGACAGGTGTACTACCCCAGTCTCGTATACGCCAACTGTTTTCAGAGCCGAATCAGACGGTGGGATCACATCAGTACAAGAACTAACACTGCCGGATAATTTGTGTCCCGGAAGAGTGGCAATTGATTACACATCTACTCCAAAACGCTTGGCGGTGACTTCACACACTGGCCAGTCGGGAAGAAATCTTAATTACTCAAATCGAATTTTTCTTTTTACGAGTGGCGCAAACGGATTGGAACCTGCAGGAGAATTGACAGTACCAGAAAGCGTTCTTACAAATATCAACAGACGAGACATGGCCATATTTCCTGCTTTTGCGGTTGCCGGCTCATACCTGGTGTTTGCTGGTTATCCGGGTATTGATGAGAGATATTTCACCTTGTGGCACGACGGCACGCTTGCCGGTGTCGCAGAAGCACCTCTACGCCGAGATTATGGAACAGCCAGTATAGGTGAATCGGCAGGACAACCTTTACACCTCTTTATGACTCCGCAGGGAAAAATAATGGCCGGAGGTATACGTAACGCGTATCTCTTTGATAGTAATGTGGTGCCAGTGGGACCACCGGTACCCCCAGTTCCTCCCGGAGACGGAGGTGGGGGTGGAGGTGAGGTTCCAGGTTGCCACCTTCCAACATTACAAGTCAGCGGAACACAAGTTATAGGTGCTGACACCATGTTGAGTTCTTGGCTCACATACACTAGTTGTGTAATTCAAACACTGTATTCACAACCAACAAACGGAACAGTGCCACTAACTAAGTATAGTAATTAGTTTCTCCTAAAAGTTCCAATAACAACACAACACCCCGCTCGTACTCGAGCGGGGTGTTGTTATAAAAAAGACCGGACCTCCAAGAGGAGGTCCGGTCTTTTCTGAATTACATCTGTTGCATTGGCACTTCCTTTTTCATGTTGTTTGCACCACATGATTCACACGTACTACATTTCGCACACTTACAGTGAAAGAGTGACATAACACCGGCTACTCCGACGAGAACGTAGACAACACCCTCAACCCACCATCCCAAACTGCCAAAAATAAGGTTGACGATGTTCCAGTTACTCTGGAAGAATCCACCGAGACCTACAAGACCCCAGTTAATTGCTCCAACAATAATCAAAATCCAAATAATTTTTGCCACTCCACATTTTCCTTTCATCATATGTTTTTGGGAGGCCAGACCTCCAAATGTATTTAAATAATAATGTTATAAGCACGTGTATTGTATCAGAAAGTACATCCAGCACTAAATGCTCCAGTGCATTTGGAGAAACGTTTAGTGCTGGATACAATCATTGTATGAGTCCCGTTAGAGATCTCTCAGTTTTGAACGGGCGATGTGTGGAGAATTAAAAACATGGTCGAATTTTTAAAGAAAGATAAACATGATACGGAAATGCCCCGCATTTCCTATCTCTAACGGGATGAGAATTATCTCGTGGAATGTAAACGGACTTCGCTCACTCTTTAATCAAGGGTATTGGGATTGGTTTGAACAAGAAAAACCTGATATTTTTTGCCTTCAAGAAACGAAAGTAGAAGAAGGCCAACTTTCTCCAGAAGTTCAAAAGCCAGAAGGTTATTTTGCCTATTTCAACTCATCAAAAGAACGAAAAGGATATAGTGGTGTAGCCGTGTACTCAAAAAAAGAGCCTAAAAGTGTCTCTTTTGATGTGTTACCTGAAAAGTTCAACACCCAAGGACGTCTTATTGAAGCCGCTTTTGAAGATTTTGTACTTTTGAATGTCTATTTTCCAAACGGAGGGGGTTCTCCAGAAAAGCTTCAGTACAAGCTTGATTTTTATGACGCATTTTTGGAACACATTAAAAAACTAAGGAAAAATGGCAAAAAGGTGATTTTTTGTGGTGACGTCAATGTCGCGCATGAAGAAATAGACATTGCTCGACCGAAAGAAAATGAAGGACACGTTGGATTTTTGCCAGAAGAACGCGCGTGGATGGATGAAGTTCTCTCCGCCGGATTTGTTGACACATTCCGACATTTTCATCCCGACACAAAAAATGCCTACTCATATTGGGATACCATTTCTCGCGCACGAGATAGAAATATTGGTTGGCGATTGGACTACTTTATTGTTTCTCAAAATCTTCTTCCAAAAATTAAACGTTCAGAAATACTTTCGGATGTGTACGGCTCCGATCACTGCCCGGTTGGGTTAGAAGTAAGTAGTAAGTAGCCCCGACGCTGTGGTCGGGGTCCCGACTGAAACGTCGGGAAAAGTAGTAAGCCAAAAAACCTTTGTATACAAAGGTTTTTTGATGTCCGGCATTTACTCAGCACTTAAATTCTTAAGTGCTGAGTAAAGGACATTAAGAGTAGAGTTATGCACTTTTGTCCTTTACACTCGTATGCATGTCCTTTACACTTACTACCAGAGTCAGAGCAAAGGGGCCCAATTAAATATACCCCACACAAATCTCCTTGCCTCTTTCTGACACATTCGTTCTTTCCCAAGGATAGGGATTGAGGAAAAAAGCAACAAACGGTTTTGCGTGAAATTGTCTCGCAAGACAAGACACGAGAATAGTGCGCCCCACATACGCACCTCCAGTCTATACGTTCAGGCTCTTCTTACCCCATATCCACACAAGGATTTCTCTCCGAGCAATCCTAAGCCAAGGCCGTCTTGCACTGTTACAGAAGGTTATTCTTCACCGAATTGCGTTCCGTGACTTCAGGGCGGCTTTTTGCATATGTGACTTATAGCCACGGTCGTGGCTATAAGTCACATATGCGTATGCGTATTTAATTTAAAATAATGGAAGTTGGAAGAGGACTAATTCCTGCCTGCCGGCAGGCAGGCGTGCGAATTAGAGAATATTGACAATAATAAAAAATGTAATATAATACTACCGAATGTTCTCGAGCAACCGTGCTCAAAAAAACAGGAGGAGAAAGTCATGAAAACGGTTTTTGACGACGGTCGCATTCTCGTCCGCGTGAACCCGTTTGGTGAGGTATTCATCATGAACAAGACCGCCACCACCTCACTGAGGGGATTCTTCCAACACGCGGAGATTCAAGCGAGGACTCGGGAGAGTGAACTTTACGTTACGGCTCCTGGTAATCTGATGACTCTAGACGCTGTGAACGGATTCCCGGCACTTCGGGTTTGGCAGAGATAGCTTTCTCTGTCCACAGCGACGCACTTCTGCCCCAGCTTCGGCTCGGGCAGGTTTTGTTTTCTCCACAAACTAAAAAGCTAATAAGCTACAAGCTAACGAAGCTAACAAGCTTCTTCTCACTCCACGTGATGTTTGGAGCGGATTTTTTTAACTTCTTTTTCCTCAGCTTCTTCCTGTGCATCTCTCCCTTTTTCACCAAGTATGCGGAGTTCTGCGTCGGGAAGCTTTACAAGTGTTTGTGCGCGAGTTTCCAAATACTCTTTTGTATTTTGTGTTGGGTCATCAAGTACATCTTCAAGGAGTGCATGGAGAATCCATCCAATACGTGGTCCGGGACGCTCTCCAAGGAGCTCCATAAGCTGTTTACCATCAATACTAAGCATTCCAACAGACACCGGGTCGCGCAGCACCTCATCAATCATGGCTTTGTATTTACGCAAACGATATGGTTGTTCTTTTGGTCGTCCTGTTCCAATTCGATCACAGATGCGCACATTCAAAATATCTTCAACATTCTCTGGACCAACATTTCGAATGAGACGACGCACAGCGGAGTGTGTAATTTGTTCTGTATCGGAGAAAAACATGTGCCATCGAACAAGTTTCGTCACTTTTTCAACAATCTCTGTTGGAAAACGTAACTCTTGCATTCGTTTGCGTGCAAGACGTGAGCCCACAACTTCATGTCCATGGAAAGACCAATCATTTTTCTTTGTGTCCATCGCTTTTGTATGTGGTTTTGCGATGTCATGAAAAAGTGTCGCAAGACGAAGTTCAAGTGAGAATTTTTTATCAGCAGCAGCTTGCAGTGTTCGTCCAATGTGCTCAAAAACCGTGTAAGAATGGGCCTGATTTTGACCCACATCAATTCCCTTCTCTAATTCTGGAACAATGTACGAGAGCAATTTGTGTTCGTGGAGAAGCCGTACTCCACGAAATGGGCTGTCTGACAAAAGCATTTTAGTGAATTCATCACGAATACGCTCGGCCGATATATGTGCGAGGTCATCTGCGTGTTTGAGAATTGCATCCGACGTCTTTTTTTCAATATCAAAACCAAATTCCGTTGCAAAACGAACAGCGCGCAACATGCGGAGTGCATCTTCATTGAATCGTTTCTCCGCATCACCAACCGCGCGGATGAGTTTGTCCTTCAAATCTTTTTTTCCATCATATACATCAACAAGTGTGTTGGTTGTGGTATCAAACGCGAATGCGTTGATGGTAAAATCTCGTCGCGCAAGGTCTTCTTCAAGAGATGTGCCAAAAGAAACACTATCTGGGTGTCGTTTGTCGCTGTACCCGCTCTCCTTTCGATATGGCGTGACTTCAATTGCTTTGAGTGTTGCATCTTCTGTTTCATCGTTCACCACACCAACGGTTCCGTACTCATTTTCATAAAAAGTATGTGGAAAAAGCGCCTGAATTTGTTCGGGATTTGCATTTGTGGTCACATCCCAATCCTTTGGTGTGCAATCAAGGTACATGTCGCGCACGCAACCACCAACAAGATACGCCTCGTACCCGTTATGTTGCAGTAGGGCCACAATCCCCCGCGCTTCTTTTGGTAGGTCTTTCATACAGTTCTTGCAACTATTGTAAGGGATTCGATCGCAATTATTTTCGAAGCCTACTTCGGCACAATCTACTGATTGCCCGTCTCAATGAGTACATTGACCTACTGTGTCGCGCCGTCGCGCTCCGACTTTCGAATCCCTTCGAAAACATTGTATTACACTCTGTGCTCCCGGAGGGATTCGAACCCCCAACAACAGGTTCGAAGCCTGTCATGATATCCATTTCACCACGGGAGCAACATTAATAAGCTTTATTTATTATAACCTGTTTCTGTGTGCGGGCAGGGAGAATCGAACTCCCGTCTCGTCCTTGGCAAGGACGTGTTCTACCACTAAACCATGCCCGCCTTGCACGTTGTTCGGCGGACGAGTCCACCGCAAAGAACAGTATATCTATTTTCACTGAATTTACCATATGTTTATAACAATATACGATAATTTGTATGTCAATAATCTTTTTGTGAGCAAATCAGATAAAAAAATTTAGCAAATTCTAACCAACTCTCGACCAAAAGATAATAGATAAAATTTTTATAAAGACAAAACAACCATGTCTTTAAGAAAACTTTATTTTAAAAGGGTAAAATGGCTAAAACTGTGGACAACAACGGGGATATGTGTAAAAGACAGGCAATTGGACATGTGTAAAATAAAGGCAAATATCAGTGTAAAATAGCCCAGTTAAGCCATATTATAGAATTTGTCTCTAATAATGTCCGATATAAGTGTTTCACGTGAAACATATAGGTATTTGTTACACATGAAATCTTATTTTCCATGAAAAATGACCCAAAACACATCAAAATAGGCAAAATAGGAGAAGAATTAGCGTGTCTGTTTCTTGTGAAACGAGGTTTTAAGATTACAGAAAGACACTATCTAAAGAAATGGGGAGAGATAGATATTATTGCCCAAAAGAATAAAGTTTTGAGATTTGTTGAAGTTAAATGTGTTTCATGCGAAACAGGGAACGGTGTCGTTTCACGTGAAACAGGTTATCAAGGTTTAACCTCGATGATCAGACCTGAGGAACACGTTACGCGTGAAAAGCTCGAGCGACTTTCTAGGGCAATTCAGACATACCTAGTTGAGAAACATATTTCACGTGAAACACGGTATCAGGTAGATGTTGTGGCAATTCGACTTAATCTAAAGGACAAAACAGCTCATACACTCTTCATTGAGAATGTCCTTTAGAACTACGGTCGGGCCGGAGAGAATCGAACTCTCACTACAAGACCCCCAGCCTTGTGTACTGCCACTATACGACGGCCCGAAAAATTTGGGATACTTTACTTTATCCCAAATTTATCTTGATGCGCTAGGATTGGGACATGAAAAAGTGCGAAAAAGTTTGTAAATATTGTGGAAAATCGCTCCCAGAGTCCTTCTTTGGGGTTGCTCTAACGACTGAGAAAAAAGTGTACAGGCGCAGAAAGTGTCGCGATTGTTACCGTATTACAAAACAAATGCTTATTAATCGTTATTATCAATTAATTCTAGAATACAAACAACAAAAAGGGTGTAGTAGGTGCGGAGTTGGAGATCCAAGAGTTCTTGATTTCCATCACAAAAATGGAAAAGATAAATTATTTACAGTCGGAACATTTCGTCGTGCGGTCGGTCTCTCGCGTATTAAGTCGGAAATAAATAAATGTGAAGTTGTTTGTGCAAATTGTCATCGAATATTGCACGATGAAGAAAGAAAAAATGATATAAAACAAGAAAGGGTCTATTAAAATCAGTATAGACATGATATTGTTGTTTTTGTTACGGGGCGTAGTATACCGGTAGTACGTCTGCTTTGGGAGCAGATAGACCGAGTCCGATTCTCGGCGCCCCGACACTTGTGGACGAATCATTTAAAGACTTTGTGCTGGATCAGCTTATGGCTATTCCAGACGTAACCGCACGAAAAATGTTTGGTGGTTTTGGTTTGTATGCTGAGGGGATATTTTTTGCGATTATTTCTGATAACGTGCTGTATGTAAAAACTGATAACGAAAGTAAACAGAAATTTATTGACGTAGGTATGGATTGTTTTCGTCCAAGCAAGGAGCAGGTGCTGAAAAACTATTATGAAGTTCCCACAGACGTGCTTGAAGATAGGGAAGTGCTTACAGAGTGGGTGTTAAAAGCAATTCACACAGTGTCTAGGAAGAAAAAATAAGAAAGGCTACACTGGGTGTGGTAGTTTATTTTTAATACTTTTAGTACATGAATCCCGTTAGAGGCCGCGGTCGCTTCCGGGATTGTATGGTGGATAATGAGTAGTTGTTTTACTAGAATAATTTGCAGGTTTCGGAAATTTTCAATGACCGCGACCTGCCTCTAAACGGGATGAATACAAAACTTATTCAGTGGGTGTTGCGAATTGCGGTTGCTGGAGAATTTATTGGTCATGGTATGTTAGCCCTTGATGGAAAAGAACAGTGGCTCGGTTGGATACAAAAATTAACTGGTGCTGACCTCGGTACTGCAATAACGCTTCTTATGTTGATTGGTGTTGCTGATATGTTTGTTGCGCTTGTTGTTCTTCTCAAACCAATTCGCGTTGTGTTGTTGTGGGCAGTGTTGTGGGGATTTTGGACCGCACTTCTTCGTCCAATTGTTGGAGAATCAATCTGGGATTTCATTGAACGATTTGCAAACTGGGGAGCCCCTCTCGCACTTTTGTTGATGCTGTCGTGGCCACGAACACTACGTGAGTGGTTTCGATAGATGTAATAAATCCCGTTAGAGAACTTGGGTGACACACAAGACGTTGTATTGAAATATTCTCTAACGGGATAAAAAATAAAGAAAATAAGGGCGCATAAAATTACCCTGATGCAACATGGTGGTGATTTTGGTTGACAAACACAGACACATTGCTATACTCATGCGCCTGCCTGCCGGCAGGCAGGAATTCGCACCATGCGGATACCATTGCCAATTAACCTATTGTATATATGTCAGATTTAGACGATATTACACTTCCAACAGATGGTGATGAAAGTCCTGCGGCAACGCCTCTTGAGAACGACCCCGAGGATGAGGCACCTGAGGTTGGTGAAGATGGAGAAGGTGCGGACGAGGATGAATCAGATGCTGACGGCTCATCGGCTGAGTAGTGCACGTTTTACATACTCTTGATTGACGCGCCCACCTCATACGAGGCGGGCGCGTCTGCGTAGGTAGGCGTTGTCGTTTCTCAATTTTTTGGTACCATGCTTCTACGTGTTGCTTGTGCATTGAGTAGGTATTGTTCGGATATTGTCTGGCGGGTTTACCCGCCGAAGCGCAGCGAAGGCGGGATTAGTTAAGTGGCATAACTCCAGTTTTCCAAACTGGTGTCGCCGGTCCGATTCCGGCATCCCGCACACACAAAACAAAAACACCACCTTGCGGCGGCAACGGTCGCTTTCAGTGACCGAAAATTAAATGATTGTATACAAAAAATCTCCCGAAGGAGATTTTTTGTATGTGGGACAATGAAATGAAAATTATTTTCCTTTCACTGCTTCTTTGAGTGCCTTTGCTGCTGAAAACTTTGGCACTTTTGTTGCGGGAACATTTACTAATGCTCCTGTGCGTGGGTTGCGTGCTGTTCGTGCTGCGCGGGCGCGAACTTTGAACGCACCCAATCCAGCGATTGCAACTTCACCTCCGCCTTTAAGCGTTGATGTAATTGAATCAATGACTGTGTCCATGATGCGCTCTGCGTCTGCCTTGGTAACACCATGACGTTCTGCAATGCGCTCGACAAGTGCTGCTTTATTCATATTTTTTGATAACCACTAGTGGTTGGTAATGGTTTTTATTCGACCGTATACAAAAGTATAGCAACGAAGCCGTTTTTTAAGCAATACCCCTAGAGAATAGTGTGGATATGAAGAGAAAGGGCGGTGAGTTGACATTTTCTATATAAAAATGTATAACTATCGAAGATTACAATTTCAACGTAACATTTTTCTAGGTAGAGAGGGAGTGAACAATGGTGTGTGCATCTGAAGTCATTTCACCGAGGAAGAGGGTTGTGTGCTCTGGCCTACTGAGTGGCCAGGGTGTCGTGCTCGGACACCTATTCAAAGAGGTTTGGTATGGTGAGCGGGAAGAGGGGTGGCTCATCTACCTGGTTCTGGACCTCCAGACCCTGCGGGTTCTGGAGATTTCTGATGACCATGTTCACTTGGAGCTCGTTCCAGGATGTTTCTGGCCCGAAATGGTTCTTCCGAACGGTACGCGAGTTTCCTGCAACACTAAGGGTGCTCGCGTGGGAACTGGCATCATCGAAGGCAACGAGATACGAGAAGACATTTGTTGTGGAAAAACGTATACGTGGGTAAACTACCACGTTCGTGACGTGGCAACGGGTCGTCTGGTACTTGTTGCTGAGGCGTGGATCGAACCACTACCCGAGTGAAACTCGCGAAGGTTCTTTAAAGCGACAAAGGTCGGCCCCATGGTGGAGCCGACCTTTTTTGTTACACGTTACATGTTATATGACTACCGGGCGTATTCTATAACTCTATTCTCGCGAATCACATTAACCTTAATTTCTCCAGGGAATTTTAATTCCTTTTCAATACGGTCAGCGATACTGCGTGCCATTGTTTTTGCTTCAATGTCGGTAATTTTCTCCGGATTGATGAAAATACGAATCTCACGTCCCGCTTGAATCGCATATGCTTTCTCAACACCTTCAAATGATGTAGCAATATTTTCCAAATCACTCAAACGCTTAAGGTAATTTTCAACGGTGTCACGTCGTGCGCCAGGACGACTCCCTGAAACAGCGTCAGCAACCTGCACGATGATTGATTCAATGGTTTCGTATGGATATTCCTCATGGTGCGCCTGCATTGCTTTAATGATTGCTTCGTCGGCACCAAATTTTTGCAAAATACGTCGTCCGATTTCAACATGTGTTCCTTGAATTTCGTGGTCAACTGCTTTTCCGATGTCGTGCACGAGTGCTCCTGCTTTTGATACAGCAACATCAGCTCCTAATTCTTCCGCAAGCATGCCAGCGAGGTGTGACATTTCAACCGAGTGTTGCAATACGTTTTGTCCGTAACTCGTGCGGAAATGTAAACGTCCGAGAATAGAAATAATGCGCGGGTCAAGTGTAAACACGCCAGCGTCGTATGCTGCCTGCTCACCTTTTTCTTTAATAATATTGTTGACTTCAAGTCGTGCTTTCTCAACCTCTTCTTCAATTCGTGCTGGTTGAATACGCCCGTCTTTAATGAGGCGCTCCAAAGCTAATTTGGCGACCGCGCGTCGTACGGGGTCAAATGATGAGAGAATAATGAGTCCCGGTGTGTCATCTACCACAACCTCAACACCAGATGCGCGTTCAAATGCTTTGATGTTACGCCCCTCTTTGCCGATGATTTTTCCCTTCATGTCGTCACTTGGCAAATCAACAGATGATGACATTACGTCGGAGGACACATTACTTCCAAGTCGGTGAATGGACGTAACCAAAATATCCTGTGCCTTCTTTTCCAGTTGTTCTTTGCCACCAATCTCAAGTTTGTGCATGCGCACCATGAGATCTTCCTCGTATTTTTTCTCAACTTCTTTAATGAATAAATCCTTCGCCTCTTCTTCGGTGAGGTGTGAGAGTGATTGCAACTCATGCTGGCGCTTCTCCGTTAATTTTTCTGCATCTTCGCGCAAAACCTTCACCTCTTCAATTTTTTGTTTAAATTCTTCGCCTGTTTGGTCTATATCGGTCTGGCGTTTATCAAGCAATTCCTCTTTCTTAATGAGGCGTTCCTCGGTCTTTTTTAGTTTCTCATCAAGTTCGCGGGCCTCGGTGCGTCCACTCGACAGTGTTTCTTGAGCTTTCTTTTCGGCATTTTCAAGAACCTTGTTTGCTTCCTCCTGTGCTTCAAGCAACTTACGTTTTATTTCAAGCTCAACAGACCCGCGCTGACCAAGAGAGACAAGGTAGCGTAGGAAATATCCGAGAGCGATACCAACCAAACCCGCGGCTGCGAGAAGGAAGGCGACAAGTTTTAAATCCATACGGTTTTAGGAAACCGCTATGAAATTTTTGAAAAAATTAAAGACCCACAGTAAGAATTGGTAGAAAAGAAAGACGTTTCAAGAGTTGTACTGATAGGGTATTCATATACTTTACAAAATTTTCAAGCAAGCTTCACGGTTTAATTGTTGTAATGCACACATCATACGCTCTATTTGTATGTGTGGCAAGTCATGATTGTTAAAAGCACAAAATTCAAAGCACAAAGTTCAAAAATAGGAGAAAACACAAAACCAGGGGCTAATTCGTGCGCCTACCTGCCGGCAGGCAAGAATTAGCCCCTGGTTTTCCAGTATCTAGTCTCCGGTATCCAATCTCTACTTCTTTCCCGTCTTTTTCGTCAAAATATCGTCAATAACACCATATTTCTTTGCCTCTGTTGCTGAAAGGTAGAAGTCGCGTTCAATGTCTTTCGCAACCTTGTCGTATGTTTGACCCGTATTATCAGCCATCATTTGTGTCAAATTCTTCTTTATTTTGATGATTTGCTCAGCGGTAATGGCAATATCTGTTGCTTGCCCTTCAATGTGACCAGTGAGTGGCTGGTGAATCATGATTTCGGCATTTGGGAGGGCAAAACGCTTTCCTTTGGCTCCGGCTGACAAAATCCATGAACCTCCTGAAGCCGCAAGACCAACACATACCGTAGAAACATCAGGTTTGATGTGATTCATCGTATCAATAATAGCGAGAGCTGCTGTAACAGAACCCCCCGGGGAGTTGATGTAGAAAGAAATGTCCTTGTCCGTTTCCTGTGACTCAAGGTGGAGGAGTTGGGCAATAATGATGTTTGCGGCATGGTCATCAATCGGTCCGCCTAAAAAGATAATGCGGTCTTTGAGCAGGCGAGAGTAGATGTCGTACGCGCGCTCGCCGAACTGGGACTTTTCAATAACGGTAGGTATTAACATATATAGGTAGAAGTAAGTATTAAGAAGTAAGTAGTAAGATGGCCAAGTTCACTCATTTTACACCTGTTTTTCTAGGAATTCCAGCACCTTTTGATTGGCGAGCGTGGTTGCGATGTAGGCCTCAACATTAGCTCTTTTCGCATCTTTGTGGTGTTCAAGAATGTGGTCGGTTTCTTTTTTGATTTCCTCGGGAGTTGCTTGCAGATTTTCTTTCAATCCGATTTCGTGAAGAATGAGTTGGTTCTTTGCGCTTTTCTCCGCATCACTATGCCACTCGCCCCTAAGATCTTCCTGCGTTTTTTTGATATGCTCCATATACTCAATGACGTTCATTCCAAAACGTTCAATGTCTCCTGTAAATTGTGCAAACATCTTATCCAACTCTGCTTCAATGAGAATGTCAGGAAGTGCAATGTTCGTGTGTGTAAGGATGTCGTTCATGATTGCAATGCGCAGTTCATCTTGTGCGCGGTGACGTTTGTCGTGCATGATTCCTTCACGAATTTTTTGCTTAAAATCTTCCACACTGTTAAATGCACCAAATGTTTTAACAAGATCGTCGGTTAATTCGGGAAGTGGGTCCGCACTCTTTGTTTCAATGCCGTTCTTTTTGTTTTCTACATCTCGCTGTTGTCGTACTGTGTTATCAACAAACGTTGCCACATCCTCATCGGTTACAAGGATTTCTTTTTTTGTGTGTTCGAGGGCGTGCTGACGTGCAAGTTTTTTGTATGCGGGAAGTTCAAATTTTGGAAATACTGCCGTGGTGATTTTGAATCCAAGAGGATTGTCCGCAGCTAATTTTGTGATGGTGACATCGGGCCGTCCAATGGCGTCAATGTCATGATGTACCAGCATTTTTGGATAGTGTTCAGAGAGCGCATGTTCAGCCATTTCGGTAAAAAGCGCCTGTTCGCCAATGCGTTCTATCACCATTTTTTCAGGAACGTGTCCTTTGCGAAATCCGTCTACGCCAATGTCTTCCCCAAGCTCTTTAACGACATGTGCGCGGTGTTTTTCCAACTCTTCGTGCGGAAGTTCACCCTCAATGGTGACGGTGCCGTTGTCGTTTTTTGTTATTTTATGATTTGTGTACATATGCGCGAGAAGTGTACCAGTATCAATACAAAATGAAAAGACCCACACAATACTGTGTGGGTCTTTTCACGTTTCATTATTTATTTACTGAGTATTTATCTGTGCATTAAGCTGTTGCAAATCTGCATCAGTTTGTGCATCAAGTGCATCAAGTTCGTTTTGTTGTGCTTGAATGTCAGCTTGAATATCAACAATATCATTTGAGTTTGACGTAACGTCGCCCTGAAGCTGTTGGATCTCAGCCGCATCGCGCTCTGCTTTCTGTGCTTGTAATTGTGCGAAGAGATAATATCCTCCAATTGCAAGGACGATAATAACAACAATGATACCGACAACTGGACCATTTTGTTTGTCCGATTGTGGCATGCCTTCTATGTTTTGCATTTGATCCATATGCTTCTGTAAGGTGTTACCTATAATGTTGTTTAGTATACCTCAAAGGTTAGTCATTGTCGTCTTCCTTGTTGTCAGATACTCCCTTTTTAATAGAGTTGATCGCGTCCGAGAGCTTTGCGCGCGCATTCTTAAGGAGTTCTTTGACTGCCTTAAATTCTTCTCGAACACTCTTTAGTGCAGTTGATGGTGTTGTGGTTGCAACTGCGTCGGTAAGGTCAATGGCGTCAAGTGCTTTTTGTGCGTCACTAATACCTTTCTTTGCGTCGTCTAAGAATCCTTGTGCTTCATCAAGAGAGCTACCGTCGGCCTTAAGAAGGTCAATGCGCTCTTGAACACGAACTGCGATTTTTCCCATGCGATCAATCGCATTTTGAAATCGTTCCTCAAGACGGTTAAGAATATTGGTAATAACCTCCGCGCGCTTTGTGTCAAACCGTACACGCATTTCGTCCCTTCGTTCCTGCATTTTTTCTCTCAAACCCTCCATCCTATCTCCAAACATCATCTTGTCTCTCCAACCACCCCTGTCTCCACGCTCATCTTTATCTTTTTGGTTTTCTCTGCGTTCCTGTTTTGACGAGGTTGAGTCAATTGAGTCTTCTGCGTGAAGAAGGGCAAATGGACTTGCTAACAATACAACCGCGAGTGTTCCTATAAGAAATTTTTTCATACGATTTCACAAAATCGCGTCGCGCAACTGTTGATTTTACGAAATCATGTCACGTACCTGATTCCGCGGAATCATGTCACGTTAACGTCAACTAAAACGTGACTTAAGACGTGACACAGGGCGCGACGTATAATTGTGTAGTAATTAGTAATTAATAGATAGTGGCTACAATAATGTACAACCCAGAGCAGGTCGTCAACTGTGTATGTGCAAAAGAGGTCGGTACGTTACGCGGTTGGCGTCCAAACTCGTTTCACAACTGCCATGAAACACTTTATCTAGATTTTATTTTTATTTTATCTCCGCCAAAATACCCTTTATTTGTCCCCTTTTTCAGGAGTGCCAGTTTCTTTTTCGGGTGTAGTTGTTTCATCCTTTGAAACTTCGGTTTCGGATGGTTGGTCTGCCTCTTTTGAAATTTCAGACGCTCCTTCCGTTTCACCATCTTCGGCACCTTCTTCTGTGCCGGCGGAGCGGATATCAATGCGCCATCCTGTCAATTTTGCTGCGAGACGAACGTTTTGTCCTCCGCGTCCGATGGCAAGTGATTGCTGGTCTTCGGTTACGCGAACAACTGCGCTATGTGTTTCTTCGTCAACAATTTCAACAGACAACACTTTTGCCGGAGAGAGTGCATCTTCAATAAAGTGCTCGGCGGTTTCGGACCACTCAATAACATCAATTTTTTCTCCAGCGAGTTCAGACATGACAGTTGAAACACGAACACCGCGTTGTCCAACAAGCGAACCAACAGGATCAATGTGTTCATCGTTTGAGAACACCGCAACCTTTGAACGACTTCCCGGCTCGCGTGCGATTGCTTTTATTTCAACAACACCTTGTGCAACTTCTGGTGATTCGTTTTCAAAAAGACGAACGAGAAATTGTGGGTGTGAACGTGACATGCGCAAAAAGACGCCACGAGGTGTTTCCTCAACTTTAAAAAGATATGCGCGAATACGTTCGCCCGCACGGAATCGTTCACCAGGAATTTGTTCATCGTAGGGCAAGATTCCAACGGCGCGTCCAAGGTCTACAAACACGTTTCCGCGCTCAACGCGTTGCACCGTTCCGGACAGAATTTCTCCTTCACGTTCACCATATTCATGTGAGAGGTGCTCTTTTTCTGCCTCGCGAATTTTTTGAATGATAACCTGCTTTGCAGTTTGTGCGGCGATGCGTCCGAAGTCGTCATGCATTTCAAGAGGGAATACAATCTCATCACCAACTTTTGCATCTTTTTTAATTTTCTTCGCATCTTCAAGCAACATGTGCTTTTCAGTGTTGAAAAGGGGAAGTTTTATTTCATCCTCAACAACATCTGTAGCACGTGGAGCATCGCCTGTTGCAACAAGAATTTTTTTTGTTTGTGATGCATCCGTTTCTTCTAAAATTTCGTCATCCGCGTCTTCTTTGAAGCGAACAGTCGAATCATCAACAATTGTTTTGATTTGTTCAAACTCTGTCGTACCAGTGTTGATGTCAAATCGTGCACGCACAACCTGGTCACGCTTGCCGTACTCTTTTTTGTACGCAGTAGCGAGAGCAAATTCAATTGCCTCCATAACTTTTTCTTTTGTAACACCCCGCTCTTCCTCAAGTTCTCCGAGGACTGTGGTAAGTGCTTTGATATCAAATGGCATATGTGGATAGGGTTAAGTAGTAAGTAGAATGTAGTAAGTAGAAAGTGGTATGTAGAAAGTAGTATGTATTAAGAATAAAAAACTAAACCAAAACTAATTGCCAACACCTAACCCAATACTTTAAACAAAAATCGCGACCATTCTGGCGCGACATTCCTCTCTGCACTAACACCATGGAGCATACTCCCCATTGTGGCAAAAGTCAATGACATCTGTATATCCACAGATGCGATATGGTAGACCACCCGTGGCGTGTACTATATAAGGTGTATTATTTGTAGTACTACATACAACATTTATTCTACTAACCTTTTATATATGGAAGACATGCGCACAACACCACTTAGTCAGGAAGTTTCTGGCGGAATGCCGACACAAGGACACCACATGAAACCACTTCGTGTGTTTCTGATTATTTTGCTTATTATTCTCATTGGGTGGGGACTCTTTGCTCTTCTGAACAAACAACCAGTAGCTCCTGTAGAAGAAGAAAAGGATTACACGTCTGAAGTTGCCGAACAAGGACAGATTATTGCAGGTTTTCCGCAGGAACTTCTACCTGAAGAAGGTGTCACTATTGGTACTAGTGCAAAACTTACGTACACAAACCGTAACGAACAGCTTCCAACAGTTGAATATGTGTCGGCAAAGACACTCGAGGAAAACATCGCTCTTTTCAAGAATCTTTTGACCACACAAGGGTGGACGATTGTGAAAGAGGCAACACCTACAGAGAATCCTGTGACTAATTTCTATGCCACAAAGGACGGAAATGATGTAAATATAACGCTTTCCAGTGGTGCTACGGGTGTGAAGGTGCACATTGCGTACGTTGCTCGACAATAATAAATACTATTACCACTATAAGTCGGAGGAGTTTAGCTCCTCCAGAGGAGCCAAACTCCTCCGCCTTATCACTTATTCCTATGACCACACACACTGTATCTAAAATAAGTAACACCACACTTCTCCTCGCCACCCTCACGGTCTTCGGTGCTTTTTTTGTTGCACCAACACCCGCGTATGCAACATGCGTTCCTAATCCACGAGCAGACCTCCGTCAGCCAAACGGTAATCCATTTAGCGTTACCAGCAATCTTCCCACGTCAATTGAAGTAAAAAATTTCTCAACAGAGTGTACGTATTCAATTCACATGGCTACATACAAGGTATTTGATGAGTGGCAAGGGGGCTCGGGGACGACATTCCTTGCAACACAAACGCTCTATAGTGATGCCACGAATTCAATTGGACCTGGTATAACAAGAACAATATCAAGGTCACAACCTTCCACGTGTCAATATCAATCCGATTTCTTTGAAGGTCCAAGTGCACCCACAACAAACCCAGATTTTGCACAAATGCCGGCCTACACGGTTTTTGACTATGAATTTGCGTCCTACCCTCTGCCTTTGTGTGGACCACACCTTACCGTTACTAAAACTGTTATTAACAACAGTGGCGGAACCGCACTCGTTTCGGCCTTTCCTTTGCGCGTAAATACCACATCAGTAACAAGTGGTGCCAGCAACTACTTTCACGCAGGAACATACACCGTGTCTGAAACCAATCTTCCTGGATATACGGCCGGCACGTGGGGAGGCGATTGTACTGCAAGTGGTTCTGTAACACTCGCCGGAGAACAGAATAAGACGTGTACGATTACCAACGATGATATTGCTAATCCACCACCGACAGTCGCCCTTAGGGGTCGCATTGCAAATACGGGTGGTTATACGAACGGACCAATCTCACTACCAGCAACGGGTGGTTCAATAGATCTTCAATGGATAACAACAAACAACCCAACAACGTGTACTGCATCCGCTTCGCCGACAGTTGCTGGGTGGAGTGGAACAAAAGGAGTTTCTCCAACAAATGTGCAAGCAGGTATTGTGAACGGCACTTCAAACAGAACATACACCATCATTTGTTCAAATGCAGGAGGAAGTGACAGTGACAGTGTTTCGGTAACGGTCCCCGTCGCCCCCCCAACAGCTCTTATCTGTTCCCCGACACCAGTAATAGTTCCTCTCAACACGAACCAACAATTTACAGCAACAAATGGTTCTGGAACATACAGTTGGACAGGAGGAGGTACGCCGGCAACCGGTGGAAACACGGCGACATTTACAACACAATGGGGTACTGCGGGTGCAAAATCAGTCGTTGTCACGCGGGGTATAGAAACTGCTACCTGTGCTGTAACGGTTTCTGCAGTACCGCCTGTAGGACTCGCATGTTCTCCTGCAACACAACAAAAAGGAGTTCTTGTTCCAGCATCTATCGAAGCACAAAATGCAACTATTCCATACACATGGAATACGGGCGGGAGCCCTACGTGTGAGGCAAACGTTTCACCATGTACCCCAGCGTACGCAGTCGCAAACACAAAAACAGTGAGCTTAACTAGCGGGGGTGTCACAAGAACATGTGACGTTGTTGTCAAAGGAAGTGTGCGGGTTGTATCAAACCAACCAACAACATGGAGTATCACAAGAAGCAGTGGTGCACCGCTTGAACAGGACACACCATCACAAAGTGAAACGTATGCAAACCAAAAACCGGGCGATTACACCATTTCAAACGTTCCAACACTTCCAAACTTTACAGGTCCAGTTATTGAACCAGCAACGGCATCACAAAGTATCCCAGATACAGGTTCCGACATCACCTTTACAATTACCTATACTCCAATTGGAGACGACGACGATGATACGGGTCCCAAGCTTGACCTTAAGGCAGGTGAAGTTGGTGGTCCGCTATCAGATGGACCAGTGAGAGTTTTGTACAACAAATCAGCAACGCTTTCTTGGACGAGTAGGGGTGTGGGTTCGTGTGTTGCTAGTGGTGGTTGGACAGGTACTAAACCTGATAATGGCACGTTGCCAAGTAATCCAATTACTTCTGATGACTTGCTCATGTTCACCATTACGTGTACCAAAGTCGTAGTTCCAACTGCAGCTGTAACTGTGGCCGCAACGAGCGGTACTCTTTCGGATTCAGTACAAATTGGAACGCGCCCACCGCAGTGTTCCGATATGTTAGACAATGATGGCGATACTTTTGTTGATTATCTTGGTAAAGATGGAATTCGCGGCACAAGAGATGACGACCCAGGGTGCACGAGCGGGGAAGATGATAGTGAAAGTGATCAAAAACCTCCGCAGTGTGATGTTGACCCGACAGATCCACGCTGTAAACCGGCGCCAATTAAACCAGTAACACAATGTAACAACGGACTTGATGATGATGGTGATGGAAAGATTGATTACTGGGAAGTTACCCCTCCCAATAAAGAAGCCGACCCAGGATGTGCAAGTGAATTGGACCCATCGGAGTTAGACGACCCAACAATTGAAGAGATATAAGTAGCTTGTAGCTTGTAGCTTGTAGCTTGTAGCTTGTAGGAAGTAGGAAGCAATTCAAATAGCAAATAGCAAATAACAAAAAATAGAAAGAAAAGCCCCGCCTACGCACAGTGTGCTAGGCGGGGCTTTTTATTAACACTCGCAATTGGTATTAGTTGTATACAGCGGTACTATACTAACAGTACACTGAGAACGATTGCTGTTCTCAACAACAAACTATTTTATATTATGTTTTTTCTAAAACACACACGTCTTTTAAAAAATATTTCAGCTGGCATGCTCGTTGGGTGTGCGCTCTTTGTCGCGTGGTCGCTCATCAGTCCGCAGCCAGTTCTTGCTATAGAACAGTGTCCACCAGAGGAGTATCCCTGTGATCAACCTGTTGCCATAACGTCGTTCTCTGCAAGTCCAACCTCAGTTGGTTCTGGTCAAACCACTACACTTACTTGGAACTCTAGTCACGCATATATTTGTTCTGGTAGTGGTCCTGGTTTTGGACCACAATTACCAGTAGACGGCTCTGATGCATCAACCGCACTCACAACCACAACAACATTTACGATTACATGCGAAAATGATTCATACTCATTATCCCGCGATGTTACTGTCACCGTTACTGGCGCTTCGTACACCGTGTTGGGAAGAACGTCACCTACATCTGGAGCACAGGGTACTATTTCTCCAGCTTCGAGATCTGTTAGTTCCGGTGGTAGCACAACTTTCACCGTTACTCCAAATGCTAATTACACCGCATCGGCCTCGGGTTGTGGAGGAACACTTAATGGAACAACCTTTACCACGGGGCCAATTATGGCCAATTGTACAGTTACTGCAACATTTACTC
This sequence comes from Candidatus Campbellbacteria bacterium, assembly GCA_024653945.1. Classification (NCBI taxonomy): domain Bacteria; phylum Candidatus Campbelliibacteriota; species Candidatus Campbelliibacteriota bacterium. The sequence continues at coordinate 70,019 of JANLIT010000002.1, read as the reverse complement.
CCGTCGCCGTTACCGAGTACACACTCACCATTAATCCAAATTCAATAGGGTACGGCACTTTGTACATTACAGCGCCTGTGGGAGTTTCTGGTGGTAACGGTATTGATTGTGGTAATGTTTCGGGCCACACAAATTGTACAGAAACGTATAATGCCAACACGGTTGTATCTTTAACTGGTTATTTTGGGGATGGGACAGATTGGGGCGGATGGACAGCTTCCTCTAACTGTGTGGGTGGTTCGGTTACTATGTCTGGTGGAGACAAAACGTGTACGCCGACAACTATTGCCTGTAATCCTGATAGCTATATTAAAGGTGTAGATGGCCAATCCTTTTCCTATCCCGATAGCGATAAGATAACAACCAACCCAGCCACTGGTCAGGCGTCAATCACGGTGAAGAACACATCTCCCCGTTGTTCGTTCCCTGTGAGTCTGGTGTCTTGGTATGTGTTCAGGGCGTGGGGTGCTTCCGATTATCTTTCCACACAAATCCGGAAAAGTATCACTTCGTTTACAATGCTACCGGACACATCAGGAACAGGAGCGGGCTACTCTCACACTTTCTCGGTACCATATCCCTCGTCGGGTTCTCCGGTGAACTGTGCGTATCAAATTGACCTTGTGTCAGATGGAGCTCCAAATCCTCCTGATTATACCGATTATTTGTACGCCGCAAAGACGGGTTCCGTACCTCGATGTATTGCATCCTGTTCACCACTTTCTTCATCAATCACAGCTGGAAGCAGTGTCACACTTACGGCCTCTGGGGGTATCGGCACAACATACCAATGGGATATGGACGGTGGAACAACGGCGTGTTCTACCCAATCATGTACCCGTACGTTTTCAACTCAAGGGACCTATGATGTTAGGGTAAGAAAAGGCTCAAATGAACCTTGGTCAGAGCTCCCCACTCCTTGGACTAATGAATCTGAATCCTGCCGAGTTATCGTGACTGCACCAGCCTTCAACTTCACGGTGGCAGACGCAGGCGATAAAAGTGTCGTGCAAGGACTATCGGTCACCAACACAATCACCGTTACAAAAACAGCAGGAACTGCAGCCTCTGTTGCGCTCACGTCATCAGGAATTCCAAGTGGTGCATCTGCTTCATATTCTTCAACACCTTGTACACCAAACCTGACGTGTACGCCCGCGCCTATATTGACGATTAATAGTGGAACTGCTACTGCAGGTACCTACCCCATTACCGTTACTGGTACATCAGGAGCAACTGTTCGTTCGGATACATTTAATCTGACGATTACTGCACTCCCAGCACCAACCGTTAATCTTCAAGGAAAACAGTCAGGCGGTAGTTCATATGGTGAAGGTCCATTGTCACTTCCTGCCGGAGGAGCAAACGTTGATTTGCAATGGATAGTTTCTGGAAATGCAACGTCATGTACGGCATCAGCATCACCGGCGGTTACGGGGTGGACTGGTTCAAAAACATACTCTCCCAATGGTACGTATGCGCAGACAAGTATTGCAAACGGCGCGACCGTACGGACATACACAATCACCTGTGCAAACGCAGGGGGAAGCGCAACGGATAGTGTTCTTGTGAATATCACACCAACAGCAACACTCACCGCGACAGCAAATCCTATTACTTATAACACCACCGCAACACTTAACTGGAGTTCAACAAATGCAACATCGTGTTCGGTGACCGCTGGAGGAACGTCAGGTTTTGTTATTCCTGCCAACACACCAGCGGGTTCAGACACATCAATAGCACTTACCAGCGCAACAACATTTACAATTACCTGTTCTGGCCCAGGAGGAACGAGTGCACCCGCAAGTGTGACGGTGAACGTGGGTCCAACATGTTCACCCGCAACCCAACCCATAGGTGTTGAAGTTCCCGTCACTCTCACTGCAGGCGGAGGTAACGGAACATACACATGGGATACCAGCAATGGTGGTGTGGGTGGCGGAACCGCATGTAATTCATTTGGTTCTTCTTGTGTAACAACATACATAACCGAAGGAACACCAAAAACCGTGACCGTTACAAGCAACTCATTAACTGCTCAATGTTCTGTGGATGTGGTTGGAAATATTATCGTAAGGTCAAACATACCAACAGCGTGGGACATCACTGGTCCCGTTTTGATACACGAACCAGGCCAAATAATCGGTCCTATATCATACGGAGATATTCTAGGAGGGTATGACTATACAATTTCAGCAGACAAACCCGGATATACTCTTGTGGTGAGGAGTGCAAAAAATCTTGTGTTACCAACTCATTCACAAACAATTTCATCTTTAGGTGGTTCAATTACCTTCAATCTTACCTACACACCAGATGCATCCTCGGGCACCGTAAATTTGTATGTGAATAATGTTTCCGTTCCAGTTGATGTTCTCATCGGTGTCCCAGTAAACCTTACGTGGGAGACGACAAATGTACAAAACTGCGAAGGCACTGGAGGTGTACCAAACTGGATTGGTGCAAAAACGGATGACGGTAGCGAGGCAAGCGGTGTGATTATGGCCGACAATACAGTGTTTACACTTACCTGCACCAATATTGATAACGGTCTTGAAATCTCTGACTCGGTCACTGTCGATGTGCACTACGCGGAATGTTTTGATGAGATAAACAACGATGACGGGGATGCATTTATTGATTTTGCAGGTGCAGATGGAAATCTTTTAACTCCAGATGATAATGACCCGGGATGTGGTTCGTGCCAAAGTGACAATCCGGCACTGTGTCCAACATCATGTATCGGAGCATTATGTGATCCGACTGAATATGATGCACCTATTCCACAGTGTCGTGACGGTGAGGACAATGAAAGTACACCCGACGGCCTCATTGATTACCCAGCTGACCCCGGATGTACAACTACTGAAGACAACGATGAGCGAGATCTCCCTATTGCACAGTGTAATGACACATTTGATAATGATGGCGATGGGCTAAAGGATTTTGATGGAGCGGGTGGCCCAGTAGATCCAGGATGTGCAGACCCACTCGACAATTCAGAGCTTGATGATCCAGATGTTGAAGAAAGATAAGTGGGAAGTAGAAAGTAGTAGGTAGAAAGCCAAGAGTAGAAAGTAGGAAGTAGTAAGTAGTAAGGAAAGCCCCGCTCGTACTCGAGCGGGGCTTTGCGCATGGGATGTTGCATTTATGAGAGGGATTGAGTATAGTTGTTTTCACAAGGCCGGAGAAAGTAGGCAGACTCACACGTACAAGAGTCAGAGGTCCTACTGAGGTCGACCACTCTTAGAGCGGCGGCACTTGTAGCCGTTTTTTTGTTTAACACAAAAAACATATGCCAATTACACGAAAGCAAAAAGAAACAATTCTTGAAAAGCTTCAGGACATCATTAAGCGTGTTCCCTCGGCTGTTTTTGTTAACTTCCACGGTCTCACGGTGCGTGATGCTATGGAAATTCGAAAAGAGTTGAAAGCAAATGACGTTGGATACACTGTTGCAAAAAAGACACTCATCAAGAAAGCACTCACAAGTTCAAAAGCAAAGGGAGATATTCCTGCGCTTGATGGTGAGGTAGCAATCGCATATCCACAAAGTGCAGACGCAGTTGATACAACAGCACCAGCGCGAAACATCTACACGTTCCAGAAAAAATTTGAAGGACACCTCGGTATTCTCGGTGGTATTTTTGATGGTGAATTTTTGAATCGCGAGCGCATGCTTGAGATTGCAACAATTCCTTCACAAACAGTATTGCGTGGAATGTTTGCCAACGTCATTAACTCGCCAATTCAACGATTGGTTATTGCGCTTGGTGCCATTGCAGAAAAGAAATAATACTATAAGCACGAAAATCGAAGTACGAAACACGAAACAAATTCAAAATTCTAATGTACAAATGTTTAAAACATTTTGATTTAGAAAATGAGATATTGTCTCGGATTTCGATATTTGAATTTCGAATTTAACCTAATACATATGGATGAACAAACAAAAACTTCCGCCTCCGCAGATGCTACGGCGGACAAGCCAGTAGAGGAAACAACAACCCCAGCTGTGGCGGACAAGCCAGTTGCAAAGACAGTAGAGAAAACTGCGGATGTAGCAATTCCAGCCGAGTTCAAGAAAATTATTGACGCAATTGAACAAATGAGCGTGTTGGATTTGAACCGACTCGTGAAGGTGTTTGAGGAAAAGTTTGGGGTGTCAGCAGTTGCTGTCGCAGCAGCTCCTGCAGCAGGTGCAGCAGGTGCAGATGAAAAGAGCGAGTACACTGTTGAACTTACATCAGTTGGGGAGAACAAGATTGCTGTTATCAAGGCTGTGAAGGAAGTTTCAGGTCTTGGTCTCAAGGAAGCAAAGGATCTCGTTGATGGCGCACCTGGCGTTATCAAGGAGGCAGTGAAGAAAGAAGATGCAGAGGTTATGAAGAAGAAGATTGAGGAAGCCGGCGGAAAGGTAACTTTAAAATAAATTTCAAAGTTACTTTTCGGTCGCAGGTGCGCCTGCGTAAGCAGGAGAGAGCACCGAGACGGGGCCGAGAGTTCTTGCGACGGAATTGTGCGAAGCACAATGAGGAAGCTAGAAACTCGTGGCAAAGTGACTCTCAAATAGAGTCACTTTGAGACGGAGCACGACGGTGCGACCCAGTAGGCAAATTAGTAGATTTGTAACTTGGTTATAACAATGTACTCATTGAGGTGGGCAACCAGTAGGTTGTGCCGAAGGAGGCTCCGAGCGCGTTTTCAATAGAAAACGACGCGTGACATGTAACTTTGAAGTAATCTTTTTCAGCACAAAAGTGCATAAAAACACCCCCAAAAGGGGTGTTTTTGTTTTAAAAGGAGGGTATACTAACTCTTGTATGGATCCCGATAGTTTTTTCAGTGACCCGTGTATCATGGTATTTTAATAGAAAAGAGTATTGTAAGGTTCTACATATTATTCGGCATATAACACTATCGGGATGGATCTACTCGCAAAATTATTTGGAGGAAGTGCGCCGGTTCGACTGATGCGTTTTTTTCTGTTTCACCCAGAAGGTATCTACGGGACAGCAACGCTTGCTGAAAAAACAAGTATTGTATCATCGTCGCTCAAGACACCACTCGCGCGTTTGAAGTCAGCAGGCTTTCTTAAAAAACGCGCACGTGGATGGTTACTCAACCCAGAATTTCCACACATGATGAGTGTGAAACACCTCATGCTCGGCAACATGCTTGCAGATGTACCTGTGGTGTCACGTGTTTCAAAATGTGGTGCACTCAAATTACTTGTTGTGTCTGGTATTTTTATTGAAGAAGAAGATTCACGAACGGATGTGCTTGTTATTGCCGATAGAATTGATGATAAAGCATTAGCAAAAGCAATCACACAACTTGAAGCGGAATGCGGAACTGACATTCGCTACTCTGCATTTTCAACAAAAGATTTTTCCTACCGCACGAGCATGAATGACAAACTCCTGCGCGATGTGTTTGACTATCCGCATCGAAAATTAGTGAATAAATTGGGGTTGTAGCATTTTTGGAAGCCAGGCTTCCAACGGGGAAGCCTGGCTTCCAAAAAGAAAGCCCGAGGTCGCGTGAGCGAACTCGGGTTCTTCGTGAAAAGAGCAGTGCAGTTTAGGTGATTTTTACACCACCGGGGAGTGAAACACGGCCATCGCGCACGGCGTCGAGAAGCTCGGGTTCCTTGTTCGGGTCGAAGTCGTCGCGCATCCTATTCTCTGGAAGTGCGAAGAATTTCTCGTACACCTTCGTGTCCGACCAGACGAACGCCCCAAAGCCGTGCTCCGCCGGAACGAGATACTTACCGTGGAGTAGCCATCCCAACCCGGTCTGTAAATCAACCTCTTCATCGCGAATGTCCCCATTCGTGAACGGCACCTCGAAAAGAGCATCCACTTGGTATGGGCCGACACCAAGTGTCTTAACCAGCTCTTCGGCAAAGACGCCCCGCTGCCACATATCCACCAGACGGTTTTCCACGAGAGAAGAAATCACAAGACCGAGATTTCCTCCCGTCCACATCCGTGTGCGCCACGCCTCCTCGTACTCGGCCAGGGTCCGTCGGAGCCCCCTCAGCTTGTTGGTGAACCGTATCGAGAGAGCAAGCCCCCAAACGATGAGTATTACCCCGATAAGGAAAAGAAAAAGATTCGGCCCACTCTCACGTACGAAAAGTTCGATGCCGAGTATGACCGTGCCGATGGCCACCAAAGCCACGGATGTCCAGATTTTGAGGAAAAATTGTCCGAAACACTTTCCCACCAATACCTTCAGTTCTCCAGCGTTCATTGGATGGACCCTTTCTTCCTCCTAGCCAAGGCTCAAGAGGATACATGCGTTAACCTGCGTATGTTCTGTCGCAAACGTACGCCTGAAAACAGTATCTGTCAATTGTTTTCTTTTTACAGAATTTTTGTAGCAACAAAAATTCGTGGTACGGAACGAGCCCCGCCCTATACACAAAACTCTCGGAGCCCGTGAGGGCGAGAGTGAGTGCGTTTTCAGCAGAAAACGACACGTGTTTGTGGAAGGGCGGGGCGAGCGTAGAGTTGTCCACAGGGGCATTAAAGGACATTCCTTGCGGTGCTATCATTAAAGACATTAAAAGTCGAAAAACTGCCCTTGTGGCACGGTGTTCAGGCACACATCCTGAAAATCATTAAAAACTGATTATTACGTATAATTTAAATTAATTTAACAATACTATGTTAGGAACCACAGTTCTTCAGACAACAGGTGTCACTGTCGCAACATCACTTGCAACAGTGTGGGGAGGAGTCATTGCATTCCTGCCAAAACTTCTTGTTGCGCTCATTATTTTTATCATCGGTTGGATTATTGCATCGCTTCTTGCGCGTGCGGTAGAACAGATTCTTAAGTCAATTAAGTTGGACAGCGCACTTCGTGGTGCTGGCTTGGAACAAACACTTGCACGAGCAGGTTTCTCACTCAACTCAGGAAAATTCATTGGGGAGCTTGTACGATGGTTCATTATCGTTGTCTTCTTGATTGCATCACTTGAAATCGTGAATCTCACACAGGTAACTGCTTTCTTACGAGATGTTGTGTTGGGATACTTGCCACAGGTGATTGTTGCAGTTCTCATCATGCTTGTGTCGGTTGTACTTGCTGAAGCGGTTCGTAGAATTGTTGTTGCATCAGCAAAGGCCGCAAACATCGCATCAGCAGGATTCCTCGGCACACTTTCAAAGTGGGCAATCTGGATTTTTGCTCTCTTGGTTTCACTTTCACAACTCGGTATTGGTGTTGCATTCTTGCAGACACTCTTTACAGGAGTAGTGATTGCTCTCTCACTCGCCTTCGGTTTGGCATTCGGCCTCGGCGGTCAGAGCGCAGCAGGTCGTTACCTTGAGCACCTTGGACACGAGATGAAGCACGACTAGTCTGAAGAAACACTAGATTCAAAAGCTTAAAAAGCCCCGCCGACCACGAGTCGGCGGGGCTTTTGCGTATCCACAGGATACAAAAGAATGGGATTGACAAAGATGTATACTTTGGTGTATTATTGACCTCGGAAAATAACCTGTGTTCACGCTAAACGTCGCAACTCTCTGGAAAGGGGTCCACCATGCCGTTCTCGCTCGCTTTACTTATCATGACTCTCATCGTGGCTTTTTGTGCACTTCTTGTCAGAGGACTTATCACAAGCACCTCTGAACGTGACGCCGCCTGGCAGAAGAGCGTGCAGGCACCTCGCCCGTCGACGGATGATATTCGGAAGCACATTCCCGATATCATCCGTACGCATTTTCGAGAGCACAAGCATTCTCACATCGAGGTTGAGTACAGCGTTGTCTGTGTCAACTTCTTTTTGGAGAAAATGCTGAGTGGCACGAAGAGTCCCTGGGAGAGTTTCGAGCGCGTACTTCTGGAGACGTTGATTGAGGATTCTCGAAAAATGCGTCTCGAAGCACAACGTGGTTTTGACATTTTGGCCTTTGAGACACGGTTCATGTGCCACGAGGCTGATGACGACACCTTCGCCTTCTCCCCAGAATTCATTCGCGCGCTCTCGGAGACGAAGGCGCGGGAGTCGTGGGTGCCAGTGTCCGCCGCACTTCTTCCCACACCGACATCAATGCCTCTGCACAACACGAAGTGAGGTGACAACATGAGCCTCCCGCTTCCGCCAGACATTTCACCCATGCCGTTCCTCATCACCATCGGATGTATGGTGGTGGCAGGAATCAGCACAAAGCTTTTCTTGAGGTGGTGCGCGTCATACCTCGAGACGCACGATACGTGGTTGGATTACGGCGTGCGCTCGGAAGATGTGCCCGAGTTCCATTCCGATGAGACACAGGATGTCGTTCTTTGAGCAGAGTCCGTTCCTTCATTGTGTGCATGCGCACGCTTTGGAGAACGGGCTCGTTTTGTTTTTAATCCACAGTTTCTCCACAGTTTTGCACGTAAAGAGCGGCAACGGGATTGACGATATCAAAATGGTTGTGTACAATGGCAACGCCTTACAAAATGCGCGCTACGCGTGTTTTTGTTCTCAGCATGTGCATCCTCGTGTGGGGCACAAAACCATTACAAACAATAGTTATTTTTAATAATCAACAAATTTATGGCAGAAACATTTGACCGTTCAAAGCCTCACGTTAACGTCGGTACCATCGGACACGTTGACCACGGCAAGACTACGCTCACCGCAGCAATCCTCAAAATCTTGGACATGAACAAGGACAAGGGATACGGCGCTCGCGTTGAAGCAATTGATAAAATTGACAGTGCACCGGAAGAAAAGGCACGCGGTATTACTATTGCGCTCCACCACTCCGAGTACTGGACACCACTTCGCCACTACGCGCACATTGATGCTCCTGGACACGCCGACTACATCAAGAACATGATTACCGGTGCTGCTCAAATGGACGGCGCAATTCTCGTTGTCGCCGCTTCAGATGGAGCAATGCCACAAACACGAGAACACATTCTCCTTGCAAAACAGGTTGGAGTTCCAAAAATGATTGTTTTCTTGAACAAAGTTGACATGGTGTCTGACAAGGACCTTGTTGACCTCGTTGAAGAGGAAGTACGCGAAATGCTCACGAAGTACGGATTTGACGGAAAAGAGACACCAGTGATTCGTGGTTCTGGATTAAAAGCGCTTGCTGCAACATCTATGGATGATGAATGGGCAAAGGGCGTCTTTGAACTCGTCAACACTCTGGACTCATACATTCCTGAACCTGTTCGTGAAGTTGACAAGCCGTTCCTTATGCCAGTTGAAGACATCTTCTCAATTGAAGGACGCGGTACTGTAGTAACCGGCCGTATTGAACGAGGAACAATTAAGGTTGGTCAGGATATTGAAGTTGTCGGTCTTACGCCAACACAAAAATCAACAGTGACAGGAATTGAAATGTTCAACAAGTCACTTGATTCTGGTATAGCAGGAGACAATGCAGGTATTCTCATCCGTGGTTTGAAGAAAGAAGATGTTACGCGCGGACAAGTTATCTCAGCTCCTGGTAGTGTGACACCTCACACAGAATTTGAAGCAGAAGTGCTCATCCTCACAAAGGAAGAAGGTGGTCGCCACACACCATTTATCTCTGGATACAAGCCTCAGTTCTACATCCGCACAACGGATGTGACGGGAGAAGTGACGCTTAACGAAGGAGTGCAGATGGTTATGCCTGGAGACACCGTTACATTCAAAGTAAAACTTACAGCACCAATCGCGCTTGAAGCACAACAGCGCTTTGCTATCCGAGAGGGAGGTAAGACTGTTGGAGCTGGTGTGGTTACAAAAATCGTAGCGTAAGAACGCATTCGATAGCCCTCATCTACTTTGTTGCGAGCTCCGGTTCTTCTTCACGATATTGCAATATCGCTCAGTCGAATCCTCGCTCGCGCCTCGTATCTGAGGGCTCTAGAATGCGTTCTGGACAAAGGGCAAACAATGGGATACAGTGTCCCCGCGTAGCGTATGAGTACCTTGAAACCAAAAACAACACGAAAGACAAAGAAAGAGAAAGTGCACGATGAGGCGCCACACAAGTTGCGCATCCGTATTCGTGCGTATGAAAGTAAACTTCTTGATGAATCCGTAAAGCAGATTATGGATACCGCTGTAAAATATGAAGCTGTTGTTGTTGGTCCAATTCCTCTTCCTACCGAACGCTCACTCTTTACTGTCAACCGTGCAGCATTCATTGACAAAGATGCACGAGAACAATTTGAAATGCGTGTGCACAAACGAGTACTTGATATTCTCAACCCAACCCCAAAAGTTATTGAATCTCTCACATCTCTTTCACTCCCATCCGGAGTAAACATTGAAGTGAAAATGATGTAGCTCTCCGCTCACCTACTTACAACAAAGAACACGTGTCGTTTTCTACTGAAAACGCACTCACTCTCACCCTCATCGGGCTCCGAGAGTTTCTTTGTTGTAATAGGCTCACTTCGTATGTTAAATACAAAAAAATTCAAAAAATAGAGGTTCCCTGTTTGTTCAAGAACGAAGTGATTGACTACAAACAGCAATCCTTTAGGGCTCGCTCCGTATGTTTTAAGACAAAAACGACCAGCTGGTGGGCTGGTCGTGGGGTACATCCGGCGGTCGCTACTTTTTTCGACGGCCATCATGGATGCGGAAGATGGCGAGTACTTTCTGAACCTCAATTCCCATCTGAATTCCGAGACGGATCAAATGGCTTATGCGTCGGAGCTCTTCCATTGAGAGCTCGTTGTTTCCAAGCTTCTGAACCGCAGAAGCTTGTTCTGGATCGAGGTCGACGGAGACCTCAATGACCATGAATCCATCTGGTACACGAGCCATTGCGTTGCCGAAGCCTTCCGCGGTTGGAGACATGATGTCTCCGAAAACTGTACCATCAGAGCGAAGTACGACGCCGAGCTTCATAACTTTTCTCCTTATGTGGAACGCGTGATTGATTCTGGGGTAACACTATTCTTCATGGTCTGTTTTGTCAATAAAACAAAAACGACCAGCTGGTGGGCTGGTCGTGAGAGCGTGTTTGGTTGAAGTTACTTTTTTCGACAACAACCACTGATGTGGGAGACGATGTCTTGTCCCCTAGCTTTCCAGCCAATCTTGATTCCCAAGTTCATGACGGCCTCAAAGAGTTCGGTGGTAGTTGGGTCGATAGACCGGTGAATTTGACTCTCCGCAAACATCTTTGCGACCTCAGTGTCAGACGGTAGAAGGGAAACGTTGATAGGAACGATGGTGAATCCATGTTCTCGAAGACGTGCGGTTCGTATTTTGATGTTTTCCTCAGATTCAGCGATGAAGCCTTTGTGAGGTCCACCACCTTTTGGACCTATGGCGATGGCAAATTTCATACGCGCTCCTTTCTGGAGTTGGGATACATTTCTGGGGCAACAATATTCTTTGTGGTGTGTCTTGTCAATCAAAAATCAAATCGGAATAAATCCAGCACTTAACTTTAAGTGCTGGATAAAAAAACGACCAGCTGTACTAGCTGGTCGAGGCGTTGTTGTGGACATCAGAGTTTCGAATCGGGTGCGGGAATCTCTTTGTTCATCTCGATCATGATTCCCATGATTTCGAGATTGTTTGCGCTGGCCCGTTGAGATGCATCGGCGTGGTTTGACTCAATCAGTGCATAGACCCTTTCACCCAAGATAGTCCTCGCTCCCTGGCTACGCAATAGGAAGTTGATTTCTCCTCGCACCGTTGCCTTCTGTGTCTCGTACGTGGCAACTCTAGCGTTAAGCTTGATCTGCTCGAAGAGCAGTTTGTTTAGGCGCATCTGCAACACCATGAACCTTCCGTTGAGTTTTTTCGTCATCCCATCCTCCCAAAGGTCAATTCTGCCGAATTCATTTCGGTCAGGTTCTGGTGTGTATGGTACTACGAAAAGTATGTTTGTCAAGTATTTTATCACTGAGAACTTGCACTCTGAAAGGTGGTCGTGTATAGTAGTCCCCACGTATGCGCCATGTTCCCACAGGAACCTCTGGACACTAGAGCCCTAGCTCGGATGTGTCCGAGCCAGGGCTCACTCGTATTCAAAACAAATTCATGAAATTTCTCGTCGGAACAAAACAAGAAATGACACAAGTCTTTGATGACAACGGTGTTGTGCACCCAGCAACGCTTATTCGTGTTTCTCCTGCCGTTGTCACACAAATCAAAACAAAAGATATTGACGGGTACACTGCTGTGCAGGTTGGGTATGACGTACGAAAAGAAAAAAATGTGAACAACGCACAAAAGTCAAAGGGTATGTTTGCGGGATTTATGGAATTTCCGGTTTCTGATCCTGCAGAACTCCCACTCGGGACTATGATTGATGCGGGTGTGTTTACTCCTGGCGACACAGTGACCGTTTCAGGTACATCCAAATCAAAAGGTTTTCAGGGTGTGGTGAAGCGACACGGTTTCAAAGGAGGTCGCCGAACACACGGACAGAAACACTCTGAGCGTGAGCCAGGTTCAATCGGAGCTGGTGGAGTTCAGCGTGTTATGAAAGGACGTCGTATGGGTGGACGTATGGGTGGAGACCGAATCACGGTTAAAAACCTCAAGGTTCTTCTCGTTGACGTTGCAAACGGACAGATTTTTATTTCCGGAGCAGTCCCAGGACGACGTGGTACCGTTGTTGAAGTGATGGGAAGCTAAGCTTCCTTTTGGAAGCTTAGCTTCCAAAGAATTCAAACAAAATGGAAAAAAAACCAGCACAAAAGAAAACAGTAAAAACAACTAAGGCACTCAAACCAAAGAAGGTTGTTGTTGCAAAAGACGGCAAGGATTTGAAAGCTCCTATTTTTGATATCAAAGGAAAAGAGGTAAGCACCGTTACACTTCCGGGGCAGATTTTTGGTGTGAATTGGAACGCAGACCTCGTGCACCAAGTGGTACTCGGCATGCAGAACAATGCACGCGCAGGTCGTGCAGGTGCTCACACAAAAGGTCGCGGTGAAGTTCGTGGTGGAGGCAAAAAGCCATGGCGACAAAAAGGAACAGGACGCGCACGTCACGGTTCAATCCGCTCTCCATTATGGAAGGGAGGAGGTGTGACTCACGGCCCACGTTCAGACAAGGATTACAGTGTGACGATTCCTAAAAAGATGCGCGCATCAGCTCTTTTCAGCGTCCTCTCACGCAAACTTAAGGATAAAGAAATTCTCTTTGTTGACTCAATTACATTTGGTACACCAAAAACAGCAGAAGCCAAAGATATTCTCGGTGTATTTTCAAAGATTGCAGGTTTTGAAAAAATGATTGGTAAAAAGCAAAACGCAGCGCTCATTCTTACAACAACAGCAGACGAGATGGTAAAGAAAAGCTTTAGAAACCTAGGAAATGTTGCCGTTGAAGAGGTTCGCAATCTCAATGCCGTTGACGCAATGACATACACATACCTCATTGTGGTTAATCCAGATGAAGCCGTAAAACGGTGGGTTGAAAAGAAACAGTAGTAAACACGAATATCGAAACACGAAACTCGAAACAAACACAAAATATGAATGTTCAAATATTTAAAACCCAAACGCCCATGATTTCGAACCTGCTTCGGATTTCGACATTCGGGTTTCGAATTTAAAAAATATATGTTATTTCGAAAAAAAGACAACTCAAGCGGTGCAAAGGCAAAGACCTCTTTGTTTGCGCGCAAAGCTGTTGCCGACACAGTACACGTGAAAGACGATATTCATGACGACGCACCAAAGAAAGTTGTTGCCGTAGAGAAAAAGCAACCTGAAAAGAAAATCAAACAAACAATTGCGTCTGGAAAAGTAAACGCAGATATTCTCACGCGCCCACGCATCACTGAAAAAGCAACGAGCGTGTCTCAAAACAATGTGTATGTCTTTGATGTCGCGTCATATGCAAACAAGAGTCTCATTGCATCCGCGATAAAAGATGTGTACGGTATCACACCAGTACACGTTCGCGTGACAAAGATTGCAACAAAGGTAAAACTGTCACGACGTGGAAAAGCGGCAACCGTAGGGGGTGGAAAGAAGGCGTACGTAACGCTTAAAAAGGGAGATACTATCGAAATAGTATAAATACGAAGCACGAATTTCGAAATACGAAACAAGCACAAAATATGAATATTCAAATGTTTAAAACCTTAGAATTTAGAAATTAGATATTGTTTCGGATTTCGATATTCGAATTTCAGATTTATTTTTATGAAACACTATAAACCAACAAGTGCAGGACGCCGTGGAATGACCGGTATTGAATACCGCAAGCTTTTGATTGCCGGAAAACCACACAAGGCGCTCACGAAAGGATTCCGACGCAGTTTTGGACACAATGCGTTTGGGCGACGTACCACAATCAGTATCGGTGCTGGTCACAAACGAGCATTCCGTGATGTTGATTTTGTATACAACAAAAAAGATATTCCTGCACGTGTTGAAACAATTGAGTACGATCCAAACCGTTCAGGATTTATTGCACTTATTTGCTATGCAGATGGTGAACGCCGATACATTCTTGCACCACAGTCGCTCAAAGTTGGAGCAACATTCCTCGCGTCTGAAAAAGCACCCGTTACTCCTGGAAACCGACTTCCACTCGCAAAGATTCCTGTTGGTACGTTCGTGTACAACATTGAAGGAAAGCCAAACGATGGGGCAAAGATTGCACGAAGTGCTGGAGTATTTGCTGAAGTGATTGCTCATGATGGTGGCTATACACTTTTGAAAATGCCATCAACGGAGACCCGCAAAGTATCTGAAAACGCATGGGCATCAGTCGGAGAAGTTTCAAATCCAGAAAATAAACTCGTTAATCTCGGAAAGGCAGGACGCAATCGATGGCTCGGAAAGAAACCAAAGGTACGTGGAACAGCGATGAACCCAGTAGACCACCCACACGGAGGAGGAGAAGGCCGTCAGGGACGTGGACACCGCCGAGCGCGCACACGACACGGAAAGAACGTCGGAAAGGGACACAAGACACGCAAGCCAAAGAAGTACTCAAACTTCCTCATCGTCACACGACGTCGCGTCGGCAAGAAAAAATAACACTAAAACACCTGCGGTATATCCGCAGGTGTTTTAGTGTTAGGTAATTTCGCGAGTTTGCCCCCAAAGTTTTTTAAACATTTCTCGCATGTTGTGCGCAAGTAACACATCATGAATCTCGACGAGATAAAACGGGTGATGTTTGGTTGCAATCATAATAACGTATTCGCCGACGACCCACATCGTGGACATGAACTTTTCTCCAGGGAGAAATCTCATGTCGCGCTTTTCTCTTGAATATTTTGGCTGCAACCTTTTTTCAATTTCCGATGTGTTCGTTATGATTTTTGCGCGGTGACGCACATCCTTTCCCTCAAGTGTTGTCCACGACCAGTGAATCCACTTTTCATACACCTCCACAAAACTATGGTCTTGAAAGCCCCACCATGTTCCGTCTTGTTCCAGAGCACTCTTCTCCCATCTCACTGTATTACCAAACAAAAAATCTTCGAGATCGCCTTCCTGGACAAAACGAATTTTTGGAACAGGATATTCATGTTCTGAAGCGAGTTGGTATAACTCTTCAATGGTGTTGCGAACAAGATCTTCCTTTTCTTGTAGCTCACGTTTTGGGCGATCAATAAGTTGATTCAAATTGTTGGGAGGAAGGGGTAGAAAGAAACGAGAATGACCGCTGATATCCTCAGCAATAAGACCCTTTGATTGTAGATTTCTTGCAACACTGTATACCGTCGCACGGTTTATCTTTGTAAGTTGTGAGAGTGCGGCAGGTGTTCGTCGGCCGTGTTTGAGTAAGGCGAGATACACAGTGATTTCTTTGTTATTGAGTCCGAGTTCACGGAGTTTTGTAGTAGGGGACATGAAATGAGTATAGTTTGTTGTTGAAAGATTGTCAACAGATGTTCAACAAAACTTGACAGTGACTTTATTTTCGGCTACATTTTTATCAGATTTGATTATCGAGACTAAACCAGAAAAAGGAGACTCGAAATGGCCACAAACTGGAACAGGGTAAGGACCTTGTTGTGGGGAGCCTTGGAACTTCTCGAAGAAGATTGGGGCAAGAAGAGTGGCCCGACTCTCAAAGAGGAAATTCTCAAGCATTTGGTTGCTGCCGACGATTGGATGTCCCTCCCGTCTTTGGTGAAGAGGGTTCGGGCGTTCTCCCCACTGGTTGCTCTAAGGGTGACCACTGAGGAAAAGATACTGCTCGAACTTCGGGCAATGTGCACCGATGGGTTGGTGGAGTTCAGCCTTCAGCGCCAGCCCGAGTTCGTTGGGCTAGTCTTCGGGAGAACATCTCTCGTTCAATGCTTCTGCATTACTGGTATGGGACGTCACTACTGGAAGATGTTTTACCCGTCAGGAGAAACAGTCCACTGAATTGCTTGGTTGTAACCCCGCCCGCAAGACTGCAGGCGGGGTTTGTATATAGGGCGGGGTTCACTCCGTACGTTAAATATAAAAAAGAAACTTACTCTGTATGTTTCAGAAATGAGTAAAGGCGGCTTCCTTGTAGGATTGCCGCCTTTTTGGGGTTCTTGGTTCTGGCCCTGTGGAGCTAGACCAGCGTGACAGTGAAGTCGCGGGCGCTTTCTCCGCCAGCGAAGAAGTGGGTGTGAGTCCCCTCACCTCTGATTTCGGCCGAAAGGAGAGAGGGGTTAACCTTCTCGACGGTGCCGGTGAAGTTGGTTCCAGGCCCAGTGACTCGGATTCTACGCTTTTCTCGATGGGCTTGTTCCACCACTTCAAACTTCTTGCACATAGCTACTTCCTCCAGAAACCCACCCGCTGAACCGCGGATAGGGTATGTGCGCTCGTAATAACATCCTCAAGCACTATACCGTATCAATACAAAAAAGCAACCCCTGTGGAAAAGTCTAAAATAATGGAGGTTGCCTGCCTGCCGGCAGGCAGGGAAATTAGAAGTTGGAAAATATCTGAGGTTAACTCAAGTCGCCGAATCATAAGAGTGGGTTTGACATCCGCTCACTTTTTGCTATTATCTCCAAAGGCCACGAGGCCGATTTTTATTCACTATGACACGGTCACTCAAAAAAGGACCATATCTCAACGTTCGCCTTATGGAGAAGGTTGCGAAGCAAAAAGCCACAGATGGCCCTATTAAGACGTGGGCACGCCCAAGTGTGATTTCACCCGAGATGGTTGGGTACACATTTGCCGTTCACAACGGTAAGTCATTCATTGATGTGTTTGTAACGGAGGAAATGGTGGGTCACCGTCTTGGTGAATTTTCACCATCAAAAACATTTAAGCGTCACGGAGGTCAAATGCAGAAAGCACTTGATACAGCAAAGAAGGATGCCGAAATTACAGCAGCTAAATCAGCAAAAACTGCAGCTGATGCAACAGTGGCGAAGAAGTAAGCATGTACCACAAGACATGTAACGTGTAACAAAAATACTCATCCAACCTCTAACATCAAACTTCCAACCCCCACTTTATATGAAAGCGTACTTGAAAAATTACCGCCAGTCACCACGAAAAGTTCGCCTTGTTGCGAACTTGGTTAAGGGTAAGACGGTTGCACGTGCGCTTGTCCTTTTGAACGCTACACAGAAACGAGCGACAGGTCCTCTCGCAAAAATGATTAACTCCGCAGCTGCAAATGCAAAGACACACGGTGTTACAGATACAGGATCTTTGGTTATAAAAGAATTTCGCGTTGATAAGGGTTTGACAATGCACCGATCACTTCCACGTGCCCAAGGTCGCTCATCAAAGATTGATAAGCACTCAAGTAATATTATTTTAACTCTTGCAGTACAAGAGTTAAAAAATGACAAAGTTCAAAAAACAAATGTCAAAAAGAGCGCATCAAAAAAGACAGTAAAGAAAACAGTAAAATAATTTGAAATTTGATATTGTAACTTTGAAATTAATTATTATATGACACATCGAGTACATCCATTTGCACACCGTCTAGGTATCTTGCGTGATTGGCAATCACGATGGTTTGCTCGTGCGGGTGAATATCAAAAGTTTCTCCGAACCGACGTGTTACTTCGTCGAAAAATTACACAGCTTACGCGTATGATGTATGTGAGTGGTGTGGATATCGAACGACGTAACTCACAGTTGCGTATCGTCATCAAAACATCTCGTCCCGGTCTTATCATTGGACGTTCTGGTGAGGGTATCGCAAAACTCAAGAAAGAATTGGACACGTTTGTTCTTAAGAACAAACTTGCAAGTGCGGACACACTCAAACTTGAAGTTGAAGAAATAAAATCTCCCGAATCGCACGCGGCAATTGTGGCTGCGATGGCAGTTGAAGGAATTGAGAAACGAACACCATTTCGTCGTGTGTTGAAACAGACGGTTGAGAAAGTTATGGCAAACCGTGACGTACAAGGAGTCCGTATTCATCTTTCAGGACGTCTCGGCGGATCTGACATGGCACGCCGTGAACAGATTAAGCGTGGGCGTATTCCGTTGCAGACATTCCGTGCAGATATTGATTATGCACATGATGAGGCACACATTCCACAAGGTCAGATTGGTATCCGTGTGTGGATTTACCGTGGGGATATCTTTGACAAGAAATAAGCACGAATATCGAAGTACGAAACTCGAAACAAGCACAAAGTATGAATGTTCAAATGTTTAAAACCCCAACACTCATGATTTCGAATTTGTTTCGGATTTCGACATTCGGATTTCGAATTTAAAAAAATATATGTTATTTCCTAAAAAAGTTAAATACCGAAAGTGGCAAACCAAACGCCAAAACCCCAAGAAGGTTATTACTGCAACACGTGGAGCAACACTTGCATTTGGTTCTTTTGGTTTGAAGGCAATGTCTTCATCACGAGTTACCTCAAATCAGATTGAAGCATCTCGTCGTGTTATACGCCGAGCCCTTGGTAAGAACGGAAACCTTTGGACACGCGTGTTTCCAGACCGACCCTACACAGCAAAAGGTGCAGAAGTAGGTATGGGTAAGGGAAAAGGAGATCCAAAAGGATTTGTTGTTGAAATTTTCCAAGGACGCGTTTTGTTTGAAGTAGACGGTGTGTCTGAAGAGATTGCGCGAGAAGTGTTGCGCAAAGGTGGTGCAAAAATGCCACTGAAAACAAAGATTATGACACGAAGCCGTTAGCTTGCGGAGAGTAGATGCGCACTGTAGTATACCCGAACATGACCAAAACAACTGACATACAAAAGAAAAACGATACTGAACTCATGGTTCTTATCGCTGAGAAGCGAGAAGCACTACGGCAAGATAGGTTCGCAATGTCAGGAAGTAAAGGCCGTGATGTGAAGAAGATGCGAGAGAGTAAGAAAGATGTTGCCCGCGCGCTTACAGAACTTACGAGTAGAGGCAATAAATAACAAATGACAAATGACAAATGACAAATAGCAAGTAGCAAAAACTATACTAAACTAAAACCAATCACCAACCTCAAACTTCCAACCTCCACTTTATATGGACACACAAGAAATAAAACAAAAAACACTCGTCGGCATAGTTGTGTCAGATAAAATGAAAGACACTATTGTGGTGCTTGTTGAGCGTTACATCAAAGATCCAAAGTATGGAAAGTATGTAACCAAGCACAAGAAGTTTAAGGCACACGATGCTGGCAACACAAAGCACATTGGAGACAAGGTAACGATTGTTGCAACACGGCCAATTTCAAAAGATAAACATTTCAAAGTAATGGATGTTAGAAGTTAGGAATGAGAAGTTGGTCATTGGTTTGACCGTTAGGAAAAACAAACCAAATCCAACCACCAAACAAAAACTAATCACTAACCACCAACTACTAACCCCCAACCCCTATTATTTATGATTCAACCACGTTCAATTGTTGTGATAGCTGATAACTCCGGAGGAACTCTCGGACGTGTATTCAAAGTGCTCGGTGGTTCAAAGCGCCGTTACGCAGAGATTGGAGATAAGGTGGTTATTTCAATTCAAGTTGCACAACCTCGTAAGGCAACAAAAAAGAAAGACGTCGTACATGCGGTGGTTGTTCGTCAGACAAAGGCATTTCGTCGTAAAGATGGTTCGTACGTTCGTTTTGATGAAAATGCAGTTGTGCTTGTTGATAAGATAAAGCCAGAGCCAAAGGCAAACCGAATCTTTGGCCCCGTTCCACGTGAACTCGCCGACCACGGTTTTCAAAAGATTGTTTCAATGGCACCGGAAGTGGTATAAGAATAAGCACGAATATCGAAGCACGAAGCTCGAAACAAGCACAAAATATGAATGTTCAAATGTTAAAAACCCCAACACTCATGATTTCGAATTTGTTTCGGATTTCGACATTCGGATTTCGGATTTAAAAAATATGCACGTTAAAAAAGGAGACAAAATAAAAGTATTGACGGGAAAAGATAAGGGTGCCACGGGCACGATTCTTCGTGCGTTGCCAAAGAAAGACATGGTTGTTGTTGAAGGAATTAACAAATCAAAACGACACCAGAAAGCACGCAAGGGAAGCCAAAAAGGACAGATTATTGAGAAGTCGATGCCGTTGCACGTTTCAAATGTAAAGAAGATATAAGTACGAATATCGAAGTACGAAACTCGAAACAAACACAAAGTATGAATGTTCAAATGTTTAAAACCTTAGAAATTAGATATTGTTTCGGATTTCGATATTCGGATTTCGGATTTAAAAAGATATGCTTACCGTAAAAGAAAAACAGAATAAAGCATTTGAGGCCCTCAAAGAAACACTGGGTGTAAAAAACCCGATGGCCGTTCCCCGTGTTTCCAAGGTCATTGTGTCTGTTGGTACGGGTTCAGCAAAGGACAAAAACAAGATTGAAGTGATTCAAGACCGTTTGATGAAGATTACCGGACAGAAACCAGCTGGACGTGTTGCTAAGAAATCAATTGCATCATTTAAACTTCGCGAAGGACAAGTGATTGGATACCAAATTACACTTCGTGGTGACCGCATGTACGATTTTCTTGACCGCCTCATCAACATTGCACTTCCTCGTACCCGCGACTTTCGTGGTATTGAGCGCGATTCTATTGATCCGATGGGAAACATCACAATTGGTATTAAGGAGCACACTATTTTCCCTGAAACAGCTGACGAAGAAATTCGAGATGTGTTTGGTCTCGCGGTAAGTATCGTAACGACTGCAAAGAATAAAGAAACAGCAGAGAAATACCTTGAATACATCGGCATTCCCTTTAAGAAAGCGGGAGAAGTGAAAGCAAAGAAGACACCAGCTAAAAAATAACTCTCCGCTCGTCTCATATTTTGTAGAAGCACGAAAACCGCCAGCAGGCGGTTTTCTTCGTAGCTTGACTTGTGTGTCTGTGTGTGGAGAATAAACGGCGGATCGACCCGTCGCTCAAACATCGAGCGACACTATAGAAAGGAGATCCACCGTGAAAAAAGAGTTGTTGGTCATTAGTACGTGGGAGCAGTTCGAGGAGTGCTGGCAGAGGGTCAGTACGGAAGCGGAGGCCATAGGCCTGCTCTACGCCTGTGGCAGTCTTTGGAATGACCCGCCCATCGAAGGGGATGAGGAAGGGCGTCAGTTGTTCAAAGACAAGGCCCGCTTTCTGCTCAATGTGTTTCGCGAAGTTGGTGAAGAGGGCAGGGTCGCGGACACAGCACGCAGAGTCATCGCTTCAGATGAGGTTTTGGGCAAGACCTACCTGCTTTCTCGAGACGAAAAGGAAGAAGGGTCGGCCATTCTTCGTAATGACCTCATTTCGTTCTTTGGGGTTGTGCACGAATGTCTGCTACGTCCTCCGTACCCGTCTCGAATCCAGCAGTTTCTCTGCAAGGAATTTCACACCTGGAGAGAAGCGATATCCATGCTTCTAGTGGGTCCTAGGACGAACGGGCGCCCGTGGCACTTCCACTATCAGGAATCAGGGCCACTGGTTCGAGCACTTGCGCTTTGGGGTTCTGCCGATATGCTCACGTTTACCGGTGGAACTCGGCTACCATCCGAAAAGGAAAAGAGCAGGAAGATTTCTGAACGAGATCAAGCGTCTCAGATTCTCCACTACCTTGAATTTGTGTCGGATGAATTGTTCGGGAAATACAAGGAACAGTGGTTGATAAACAGCCTTGCCGTTGGGGCTCTCCTCGGTGGTGGTAAGCACAAGACACCAAGAGACCTTCGTGATGAGGAAGAGCGACGGCATCGAAATCGGCTCATAGCCCAATCCCTGTTGTGGTGCCGAATTGCTTCGGCAAAGGGCAGACAATCCTGGTCAAAGTAGTTGTTCTTTCCGCCCCGCCGGCGCACTTTGTGCTAGCGGGGCTTCTCTTTTTCTTGCCCTTTTTGGAGACTTCTGGTAGTATGGTGGGGCTTCTAAATAGGGAGCTTGTCCTCTCAGAGCCAATAGGCGCCGGAGGAGACCACCGCCTCGTTATCTGTCAGCCGGCCAATTCGTCCGAATTGGTCCATGGACACATCGAGAGGCAGAATTTTTTTTGGAAAAAAGTATATGGCCCGAAAAGCAATTATTGCACGAGACAAAAAAAGAGCAGTGATGCAGGCAAAATCCGCTCCAAAGCGAACTGCATTGAAAGAGGCCCACGATTACGAGGGTCTTCAGGCATTGCGCAAGAACGCATCTCCAGTTCGAACAAAAAACCGTTGTTTTAAATGTGGTCGCCCACGAGGATACATGCGCGAATTCGGTCTCTGTCGTATTTGTTTCCGCGAACTTGCAAATAAAGGAATGATTCCAGGTATTAAGAAGGCATCTTGGTAATTTTTTGCTTACTACTTTCTACCTACTACTTTCTACATACTACTTACTACCATGACCACCGACCCACTCGCAAACTTCATAACAGCTCTTCAAAACGCAGCACGTGTTGGTGTTGAGACCGTCTCTGTTCCGCACTCACGTCTTAAAGACGCTGTTGCAGTTGTTCTCAAAAAAGAAGGATACCTTGCAAACGTTGACCACAAAGGAAAGAAAACAAACAAAATTGAAGCAACGCTCGCATTTGATGAAAACGGTGACGCACTCATTCACGGAGTAAAACGTCTTTCAAAACCCTCTCGTCGTGTCTACATTGGCTCAACAGAAGTGTACCCAGTGAAGAACGGCTATGGACACCTCATTCTTTCAACACCAGAAGGCGTTATGACTGGTCAGCAAGCTCGAAAGGCGAAGGTTGGAGGAGAAGTGCTTTTTATGATCTGGTAGAAGATAAGCACGAATATCGAAGCACGAAGCTCGAAACAAGCACAAAATATGAATATTCAAATGCTTAAAACTTTAAAATCTATAACTTCGAATTTGTTTCGAATTTCGATATTCGTATTTCGAATTTAAAAATAGTATGTCCCGCATCGGCAAACAACACATTACAATTCCCCCAAAAACAGAAATTACTGTTGTTGACGGTAGCGTTGTCGTAAAAGGACCACTTGGTGAATTACACCGAACGTTCAAGAGCGACATTTCCATTTCTGTTGCAGATGGCGTGGTGACACTTGCTCCAAAGGAGCATCCAGAAATGTGGTCAGCATTGTGGGGAACATACGCATCACACATCAAGAACATGGTTGCGGGTGTCAACAAACTCTACGAGAAAAAACTTATTGTTGAAGGAGTTGGGTACCGCGCAGAAGTGAAAGGAAAAGATTTGGTCATGCAACTTGGTTTTTCACATCCTGTTGTTCTCCCAATTCCTGAAGGTCTTACGCTCACTATTGAGAAAAACACACTCTCCCTTTCTTCTATAGACAAAGAACTTCTCGGACAATTTGCTGCAACAATTCGTTCCCAAAAAGTGCCAGAACCATACAAAGGAAAGGGAATCCGATACTCTGACGAAGTGGTTCGTCGTAAGGAAGGAAAACGAGCAGCGTAGAGTAAGGGGAAATAGCAAATGACAAATAGCAAATAACAAAGAAAACAAAAACCAACTCCCAACCTCAAACTTCCAACTTCAACTTTATATGAAAGCCCCAACAAAAAAAGAAAAACGAGTTCGACGACAAGGACGTATCCGCGCGAAGATTTCTGGTACATCAGTACGCCCACGTTTGGCTGTGTTTAAATCAAATCGATTCACAACGCTTCAAGTTATTGATGATACAAAAGGAATGACGCTTGTTGCCGGTACGACAAAGGGAATGAAGAAGGGAACTGCAAAAGAAAAAGCATTTGAACTCGGAGAAATTGTTGCAAAGACATCACTTACAAAAAAGATTACAGCTGTAGTATTTGATCGAGGAGGATTTGCATACACGGGTGTCATTAAAGAAGTTGCAGATGGTGCACGTAAAGGAGGATTAAAGTTCTAAAAAAAGTACAAAACACGAAACAATATCAAATATCAAATTTCCTGCCTGCCGGCAGGCAGGCAAATAACCAAACTAAAACTAATCACTAACTCATCCAACCTCTAACCTCAAACCTCCAACTTCCATTATTTATGCCCGACGATATTCGTACAAAAGAAAACGAGATTGAAACAACAGAGGTCGCTGTTGTGGAGGACACACTTGCTGCCGACATTGAGGCAGACGTTGTTGTAGTGGCTCCAAAAGGAAGTGCGCCAGTAAATGCATCACGTGAAGACCGACGTATGCAGAAAAATTCTCGTCGCACTCCTCGCGGACGCGCACCCCGTATTAAACCTGAATTTGATCAGCGCATCATTGATATTCGCCGTGTGACTCGTGTGGTTGCTGGAGGACGTCGTTTTAGCTTCAGCGTGTGTGTTGTTGCGGGAAACCACCGTGGTGCCGTTGGTGTAGGCACAGGTAAGGCGGGCGACACAGCACTTGCAGTAGAGAAGGCATACCGAAGCGCACTCAAAAATAAAATTGTTATTTCACAAACTGAAGACGGCTCAATTCCACACGAAGTACAAGTGAAGTACAGTAGTGGTATTGTAAAGCTTTATCCAGCACCAGGACGCGGTATTATTGCTGGAGGTGCAGTACGTGATGTGCTTGAACTCGCAGGAGTTCGTGGTGTTGGTGCAAAGATTCTTTCTCGTAGTAAGAACAAACTCAACAACGCAACCGCAACAATTAAAGCACTCTCACAACTCACGAAGAAAATTAAGACGCACAACGTACAAAAACCAAAGCACGAAGCACGAAGCACGAAGCACGAAACAAATTAAATATTCTTTCGGATTTCGATATTCGAATTTCGGATTTACACAACTATGCAACTCCACAATCTCAAAAGAAAAACAGTACACAAGACCGGCAAACGCGTTGGTCGTGGTGGCAAGCGTGGTAAAACGTCAGGACGTGGAACCAAAGGACAGAAGGCACGCGCAGGACACCGCATTCGCCCAGAGTTTCGTGACATGATTCAGAAGCTTCCAAAGCGTCGTGGATACGGTAAACACCGCGCAGACAGCATAAACGACAATCGTCGCAAGCCTTTTCCAGTAAATCTTTCAGTTCTTGAAGCAGTATTCAATGCGGGTGACACTGTCACTCCACAGACACTTGTTGCAAAGAAAGTGCTTCGTGCACGTGAGGGTAATAATCCAATTGTTAAGATTCTTGGTACGGGAGCACTCACCAAGAAGCTTGTTGTTTCCGGTGTTACTGTCTCAGCCACCGCGCGCGAAAGTATTGAAAAGGCAGGAGGTTCGGTTGCATAACGCACATTGTTACGTATGATGAAAAACTTTGTACAAAAATTTTCCATTATTATGGGGGATCGCCAATTGCGAACTCGCATTCTTTTTGTTATTGCAGGACTCGCACTGACGCGCGTGTTTGCCGCAATTCCAATTCCAGGTGTTGATATTAATGCGCTTTCTCAGTTTTTTGCAAACAATCAATTTTTCGGTCTTCTCAACCTTTTTTCAGGAGGAGGACTTTCAGGTCTTTCAATTGTGATGCTCGGAGTTGGTCCATACATCACTGGTTCAATCATCATGCAGTTGCTCACCATTCTTTCACCACAACTCAAGGCGATGTTTCATGAAGAAGGGGAGGCGGGACGACGTCGTATTGCACAATACTCTAGGTTGCTCACTGTTCCACTTGCCGCCCTCTCTGCATTTGGATTTATTACACTACTCCAACGAAACGGGGTTATAGGTGATCTCTCATCTTTGTCACTCATCACCAACATTATCGTGATTGTTGCGGGCTCGGTACTCCTCATGTGGGTTGGTGAACTTATTTCTGAATTTGGCATTGGTAACGGAATGTCACTCATCATCTTTGCAGGTATTGTGTCACGTATTCCAAGCGCATTACAAACAACCGTATTTTCATTCACACCCGAACAGTTGCCAATGTACCTCGCCTTTCTGGTTGTTGGACTCATCATTGTTATTGGTGTTGTGATTGTAACAGAGGCAGAACGACCAATTCCTGTTACCTACGCAAAACAAATTCGTGGCAACAAAGTATACGGAGGTGTGTCAACATACCTACCACTTCGCGTGAACCAAGCGGGTGTGATGCCAATCATTTTTGCGCTTTCCATCCTCTTGTTTCCAGGTATGATTGCAAACTTTCTTGCGGGAGTTGCTAATCCAATCGTGCAGAAGATGGTTGCTGGCGTGCAGTGGTTTTTGAATAATGGGTGGTCGTACGGTGTCGCGTACTTCCTTCTTGTGTTTTTGTTTACGTATTTTTACACCGCGGTTACCTTTGATCCAGATGCCATTTCAAAGAATCTTCAGCGGGGCGGTGCGTTTATTCCCGGTGTTCGCCCAGGTCAATCAACATCCGAACACATTGCAAACATTCTCACTCGGTTAACCCTTCTCGGCGCTTCATTTCTGGGTGTTATCGCTATTTTGCCTCTCATTATGCAAGGTTTGACTGGCATTACCTCTCTTGCAGTTGGTGGTACAGGGCTCCTCATCGCCGTCTCGGTTATTATTGATTTGGTGAAAAAGATTGACGCGCAAGTGTCATTACGTGAATACTAGCTCTTCACTCGTCTCATATTTTTGAAAGCACGAAAACCGCCCGGTGGCGGTTTTCTCTTTCCGGCACCGCCGTGCCTACAAAGTCTTTCAAAAATAGAGACTCGCTTCGTACGACGCCCCGCCCAGACAATGTCTGGGCGGGACTTTAAATACAAGGACGTTTGGTTTGACTTTGCTTATCTAGAAGCGTATTGTCCTATCAGAATTTGTTTAACTATAGACCTTGGAAAAAGGAGAAGGAAATGCTATATCCAAAAGTAACCGCACAGAGCAACATTGGTATCGCGGGAACGCTTTTGGGTGGGCAGGAGGTTGTTTCTTCTGCTCTTGCCAACTGGCTTTTCGAGGGCGGTATGGGAACTCTGCATTTGAGTGTCCAAGATGAGGAGGGCAAGCAACACCACGCAATCCTTAGTTTGAAGAAGATCAAGAAATCGAGGACTCTGCGAGATAGGGGTGCTACTCGGAAGTTGATAATCGGAGTTGCCATCCTTTCCAAGTAGGGTCTGGGCTGTCCAAAGAGCCGTTTGCTCTCGGGCGGCTCTTTTGTTTCCAGTATCCGAGTGTTGGACACTCAGTGTCCAACACAACAGGACCGAGAAAGCGGGACGTTTGGTTTGACTTTCTTTGCAGATAAGCATAGTGTGTTGCCAGATTAACCCCGACGAGTGTTCGGGTAGCAGTACCAAACGGCCGGAAAGGCCTGCCGACAATCCTGTCGGTCTACTCCGGAAAGGAGAAGCGCCATGGTGCAGATTCGTGGAAAAGAAACACAGTTCTCGGTGCCGGAACGGCTTGGCCTGATGGTGCTTACTGCGATCATCAACCAGGATCGCGTCTTCGAATGGCGCATCGTGTTGCCAGTTGTGCTGGCGATGACCTCCACAGAAGAGGAATCTGAAGGAAGACAGTTTGTCGTCGTTTCCTTCAAGATTCCTGGCGGAGAAGTCGGAATGTGGTTCACGAAACAGAAGGATCCGCGGTGGCACTTTAAGGACGAGCAGTGGGTCGTTGTACGGGCTATTCGGCACAAGGACCGTGGTCCGCACCACACCGACACAGAATCACAAACATGGGGTGCCGAGGAGTTGCACAACATGAGTATGGACATCCCCACCTTTCAGGAGGAATCGATCCTGTAGGTATCCACCCGCCGCCCAACGAGCCGCTCGCTCTCGGGCGGCTCTTTTATTTACCTCAGAAACGTAAGGTTCGACCTTACGGACACAATTTCAATGTGACTTATGGCTACGGTCGTAACTATAAGTCACAAGCACTTCCGAGGT
Organism: Candidatus Campbellbacteria bacterium; assembly: GCA_024653945.1. Lineage (NCBI taxonomy): Bacteria > Candidatus Campbelliibacteriota > Candidatus Campbelliibacteriota bacterium. The sequence goes on along the minus strand of JANLIT010000002.1, from coordinate 41,902 downwards.
TAGCGAGGTTAAACCTCGCTTAGGCTCGCCCAGCACTAACCGTTTCTATTTGGGTTAGTGCTCGGGTATACTGAAGGCATGCAATATAACACCATCGTCATTCTTGGAAAGCCGGGTTCTGGAAAGGGAACGCAGGCAAAACTGCTTTCAGAAAAATTAGGATTTTCTGTTTTTTCATCGTCGGGACATCTGAAGGCGCTTGCACAGTCACATCCAGATATTGGTGCAGAGATTTTAAAAGATATGGACCAAGGAATTTTAGTTCCACATTGGATTGTGTCATATCTCTGGACTTCAGCAATGGTTACACTCGGTCATGATAAGGGAATTATTTTTGATGGTGCGGTTCGTGTACTTGAGGAGGCAAAATTATTTGATGAGGTGATGCGCTATTTGAAGCGACCGTATGTGGTTGTGTATCTCAACATTCCCGATGAAGAACTTCGTTTGCGAATTAAAGGACGAGCACAAGTTGAGACACGATCTGATGACAACGAAGCGATTATAACAAAACGTCTCCAAGAGTATCAAAACAACACACAAGGGTCACTGGACTTCTTTAAACAACAAGGAACGCTTCTTGAAATTGACGGTATGGGGACGATTGAAGAGGTGCAAGAAAAAATTGTTAGCGTACTGTCCAATAACTAAAAATAACGTTGTACCGATATATCGGTACAACGTTCATCACTATTGAAAATATGTCTCTCATTAAAACACCTGAAGATTTAGATTTCATCCGCATTGCGGGGAAACGTCTTGCTCGTATTTTGGATACCATTGGCAAAGCGGTTGCACCAGGTGTTTCTACACAAGAACTCAATGATATGGCCGAAGACCTTATTCGTGCGGGTGGTGACATTCCAGCATTTTTAAATTACAAACCAGCGGGTGCCCCATCTCCGTATCCAGCAACACTCTGCGTTTCAATAAACAACCAAGCGGTGCACGGTATTCCGAGCAAAGATAGAATTTTGAAAGAAGGAGATATTGTAAGTTTGGATACAGGCCTCATTCACAAAGGGCGAATAGCAGATATGTGCATCACAGTCCCCGTCGGTTCTGTAGATGCTACCGCCAAACGACTCATTGAAGTGACTAAAAAGGCGCTTTTCAAGGGTATTGATGTCGCGCGTGCAGGAGCGTATGTTAGTGCTATTGGAAATGTAATAGAGCCATATATCCTCAAGGAAGGATTTGAGGTTGTTGCTGAACTTGGTGGACACGGTACGGGGCACACAGTGCACGAGGAACCACATATTTTTCATATCGCACAAAAGAGCAAAGGGAAAAAATTAATGCCGGGGATGGTGATTACCATTGAACCAACGGTCTCGGAAGGAAGCGGTGAAGTAGATATTGCTGAGGACGAGTGGACATACAAAACAGTTGATGGTTCCCGAACCGCGCAGTGGGAACATACGCTCATTATCACAGATGGCGTACCAGAAGTTGTAACGATGTTAGAATAAACCTATGACATTTGAAGGACCACAGTTGCCTCAAGAACCTGCAAAAGAAAAAACTTTAAAAGAAGAATCTTTGACTACCCCAGAACTGGAGAATGAGATTCGAACTCTTCTGCAGGGGCTTGCAGAGGTGCGTGGACTAAAGGTTGGTGGAGATGGAAACAAAATCTCAATTTCTGCAGAGCTTACTCACGATCTTGCGGGTGAATTTGGTGTTGATGGATCACTAGAAAGTGATGGTCAGCGTCTAAAAGCGGGTGATTTTAAAGTTCGGGCAGGGATGGTTAAACGAGCACTGGTTACAAGAAAGCTTACTAAATATCTACCCGATCTTATTCCGGGTATCGTAAAATATCTTGAGAAAAAATTTAATGCTCCAATTAAGAAAATTAGTATCAATGCGGGGATACTCACCGTCTCTCTGGAAAAAGAGAGCGTTCCCGTTAGTCCAGAAACAGTGACACCAGTTTCTACTCAAGAAGAAGCCGTATCCGAAGAAGTTCCCACCGCGGTTAGTGTACCCGAAACAGTTAATACTGCCGTGATACCAGAAGAGGAAGGAGATAAGTTTGAAAGGATACATAAAAGTTTTCTCCAGCATTTTGATGAGACAAAAATAGAACCAACGGTAGGAGAAACGATAGTTTTGCCAAAAGAGAAACGGGAGTATTTGGACAGTCGGCGTATAGGAATAGAAAATGATGAGACGCTTTCTCGTAAGACAAAAGATGAGTTTTTGAAATTAACCGACGAATTAGAAGGAATTGAAACAGATTTTCGTACAAAAAAACTTTCCTCGGAAGAATTGAAGGAAAAGAGAGCAAGAAAAAGACATCTTTTGAGTATTCTTACGACGGGGGTAGAGGTTGGTATAACGAAAGAACAAATTGAGGGTGCGCACGATGCTGTGAAGGTTATCGCAGAAGCTCCTGCAAATCTACCAATTGAAGAAAAGCCAGAAAAATTTCCATCTGTGGCTAGATTGACACAGATAAACGAGAAATTTGAAAAAATATTTACAGGAATGAGGGCAGAAGATCTTGAAACAGTTCCTGGGTACAGTGAACTTACCATCGGGCAAAAAGCACTCGTACAAGAAAACCTGCAACAAATTATACTCGGTAAGATTAAGGAGGATGCTGCAGCGCATGGAGCAGAAGAAAATAAAAAGGCAGGATTTTTTGGACGATTTTGGCGTGGTATTACAAAAGGATACCAATCTGCAAAACTTGAAAAAGCAACAGCGCAGGATCTACAAAAAGCGGGTATAGGTGAATACAGGGATGTTATTGAAAAATTAGTAACTGGTACACGTGAAGTTGGTCTTGACGCTGTTTTTGACAAAGAAGGCACTCTTGAAGTTCTCTACACAAACGGAATACAAGCGGAAAATGAAGCAGAAGAAGAAACACTGCGCTCGTTCAATACAGCAGCCCATGTGTTTACAAATATTCCAACAGAATGGGCACGTGAGACCGCGTCTCGTTCAGAACGAAAAAAATATGAGGAAGCTGAAAAACAATTCATCCAAGCACGCGCCAATGCGCTCCTACTTCTCGAAGCAAAAAACGGTTCTGATAGGGTGACATTAGCCGAGCAGATGAACACCATATATGCTCGCGTACGTATGGACCAGCTATTTTCAACACATCCTGAAGCAGAGGCGCAAATACAAAAAATCACCGATGAAAAAGTGTGGGTACGTTCTCTCAAGGATATTGTAACTGAACGTGGTATTTATTTTGGTGCTGGTTTTGCTACTCGTGCGATGACGGGTGCGTTACTCGGAACACTCGGTCTTCCTCTTGCCGCCGCTGGTATGGGTGGTTTTATGGCTCGACGACGCGCGCAAAAAACACTAAAAGAGCAACAAGCAGGTGCACGCCGAGGTGTTGATGATACAAGTACAACTGCGGAAAATATTATTCATGTAGACGAATCAAAAAAGAAAATTAATCATCTCATACAACGTATAGAAAATGAAACCGATGAAGCCAAAAAGGAGACACTATTTTCACAGCTTGAGGAGCGCATTTACTACACCGAGAATAAAATATATACCAGCAAAATGGATTTTGGTACGTTTAATGACCGTCTCAAAAATCAACTAGATATTGTTCAAGCAATGAGCCACGCCTCTACATTTGTTGCTTCACATGAGGGTGTTGGTGATGCAAATCACAAAGCTGAACTAGAACAACGACTTGACGCACTCACCGGTCTGCATGAGGAAAAAATTAAAGACTCACAAAAGAAATTTCTCCGAGATCAAATGGTTCACGGTGCCATTATGGGTGCGGGCTTTAGTATGGCTGGTTACGTACTGCGACATTTTGCGCCAGATATGTTTGGTTGGCCAAAGCGGGCACCAGAAATGTTTAAATCAGTATCGGGAAATACAGAACTTTCAGAAAATGATATTGCAATGATTCCGTCCCGTGGGACGTTCCATGGTATTGGTCCACAAGACGAAATTGTCTATTCAAAAGATGCTGCAAGTACTGCAAACATTGCAGAAATTATTAAGTCAGCTCACCATGCCGACGCTGTTGAATCAGGTGTATTTGAATCTGCTCCACACCCAGAACTAATTGATATTGAACGTGGAGGAAATATTTGGAACTCAGCAAAAGAACTTGGAGAAAGATTTCATCTTGATAAAAAAGGATTTGCTGACGCGTGGTCTCATTCGGTGGCGCATCTTCCTGATGGTCGCGAGATACCAATTGCAGAACTCAACCTTGTTCATGAAGGGGACATTTTACAGTATGTTCCTGCAGGAAATGGGGAAGTGGCACATTTTGAATTTTCAAATACTTCAAGTATTAATTACAGTGACGTGCTCCATCCGGATAGCACACATGGGATAGAAAAAATACCCTCCTCAGGGTTTGAGGAAGGAATTGTTCCAAATAATGTTCCCGAAGACGTTGCTACAGAGATACCAGAAGATGTCGTCGCTAGCGACCTCGCAGGAAGCGTGGAGCAAGGGGTGAATGATACATCTACAGAATATACTGAAACGGCAACCTTACCCGAGGACACTACGGGCACTATAGAAAATCTTCCGTTCGAAGAACGGGAAGGGCTTGGACCTTTAGTATCAGATAACCTTTCTCTAGAACACTTATTGAGTCCTGAACATATCGAACATGAGATGAATCGTGATATGCGTGCGATATTTGGAACGCTCAAAGAAGAATGGTCAGAGTGGACACAGTGGAAAACAATGGATGCTCGTAAGGTTCTTGAGAAAATGCAATTTCCCGATGACACTCCAGCCAAAAAACTCCAGCATTACCTCATGATGCTTTCACGAGACTCAGGCCTGCGTCCTATTGGAGGAATCTTTAGGGGGGAAGAAACTACAGAGGCTTTCATTAGGCGTGCACTTGCTGTCGTTATCCAACGTGAGAATGTAGGATAGGTTGGTATAGATGCGCTATACTAAAGTGCATATGGAGACGTTCTCTTTGACACCTGAAAAAAAGTTCACCACACCCAATGAAGAGGTGAATTTTTTGCGTGAACGACTCAAACAACTTGAAAAAAATGTAGATGCAGGAACACACGAGCTCTCTCATCCAACGCCAGAAAAAGAAGTCATACACACATATGCTGGGCATGCGCCAGAAACAGTGCTTGCGAAAGGTCACGAGATGCTGAAGCCAGAAATTGATGCCGTTGTTTTGGACCTTGCCCCAGAGGAGCACGATACCATTATTGCTGAACTTCTCTCGGTAATGCAGGAAAAGGGAATACGTAATGCGCTGTCTATTGTTGAAAAAATGGATAATCCGCACGTTGAAGACGACTTTCATCGTTTTTTATCCGAATACTTAAAAGAAGGATATATAACAAAAGGTATCAAAGAAGGCGAACCACTCTGGAAGGCGCTCCACATGACGCTCCTAGAGGTAACGCTCCCGTTTGATGCCAAGGATGCAAAGGAGCACCAACGCCCGCTTAAAGAGCTCCTGTCATCAATGGAACAACTCTACGCCGGCGCACTCTCAGTTGCGTCAGAAAAAGGTTCAAAGAAAAAGTACTTCTCTATTGAACTTGCTGTTGAAGCGCACCTTGAACACGTCACGCTCTATATGTCGGTACCAACGGAAAAGAAAGATATTTTTGAGAAACAGTTGCTCTCTATTTTTCCACAAGCGCGTGTCGCCGACCGCAAAAATGATTACAATATTTTCTTTCCAGAAGGTAAAACCGCCGGCTCTATTGCTGCATACGCACGGCCGTATATGCTTCCTCTCAAAACACATGAACATTTTGATTACGACCCACTGACGATTCTTTTGTCGGCGTTTGGAAAGTTGTTGCGCGTTGGTGAAGGCGCTGCATTGCAGGTGTTGATTCGACCGGCAGAAACCGATTATGCGGACAAAATTCGAAAAGTGATAGAAAAAATGGCGAAAGGTACGCCGATGAAGGAAGCGCTTGCAGAGAAATCGGTTGTCGTGTCAGTTGGTAAAGAGGTGCACTCATTCTTTTTTGCGTCAAAAGAGAAAGAAGACAAGAAAAAAGAAAAAGAGCGCGAGCGACCAGTGGACGACATCACCATTGAACAGCTCAAACAAAAATTTAGCCAAACCATCGTTGAAACAAACATTCGTCTCCTTGCGTCATCAACATCACAAGTGCGCTCAGATGCAATTTTGTCTGAACTTGAGGCAACATTCAGCCAGCTTGAAGATCCGCGTGGAAACGCATTGAAGTTTACACGCTTCACTAAAACAAAACTCACTGGATTGGTAAAAGAATTTGCATTCCGACTTTTCTCCACAGATGAGATATTGCCCATGAATCTTCGTGAGCTCGCAACATTCGCCCACGTTCCTGCTGTGGGAAGTGACTCATCGCGTGAACTCAAACGTGCAAAAGCAGGAGGTTCTCCTGCACCAGTTGATTTGCCAACTGAAGGTTTGTTGCTTGGCGAAAACGTGTACGGTAACACCAAGACGCCAATTTACATGACGGAGGGAGATCGGTTGCGCCACTTCTATTGTATTGGTCAGACAGGAACAGGAAAGACGACGCTTTTGAAAAACATGATTATACAGGACATTAAGAATGGAGAAGGTGTGTGCATGATTGACCCTCACGGGACCGACCTTATGGAAGTACTCGCATCGGTTCCTCAAGAGCGTTTTGATGACGTTATTTATTTTGACCCAGCGTACACGGCACGTCCAATGGGACTCAATATGTTGGAATATGACCCCGCGTTCCCTGAACAGAAGACGTTTGTGGTGAATGAACTCTTTTCTATCTTCCAGAAATTGTACGGAGGAGTGCCTGAGAGTATGGGACCAATGTTTGAGCAGTACTTCCGCAATGCGACAATGCTCGTGATTGAAGATCCTGATACAGGCAACACACTGTTTGATGTGTCGCGTGTCATGTCAGAGAAAGCATTTCGTGATTTGAAACTCTCAAGATGTAAAAATCCTGTGGTTGTTCAATTTTGGCGTGAAGTTGCCGAAAAAGCGGGTGGGGAAGCATCTCTTGCAAACATGGTTCCGTACATCACGAGCAAATTTGACATCTTTCTTGCCAATGACATCATGCGTCCTATTGTGATGCAGAAACATTCGGCATTTAACTTCAGAGATATTATGGACAAGCGTAAAATTCTTTTAGTAAACCTCTCAAAGGGGCGACTTGGTGATATCAACGCAAACCTCGTCGGACTTATTATTGTGGGAAAAATTCTCATGGCCGCACTGTCTCGCGTTGATGCAGTTGGCAAAGGAGATGTTCCAAATTTTTATCTCTACATTGATGAATTTCAAAATATCACCACAAATTCAATCGCCACCATTCTCTCGGAAGCACGAAAATACAAATTGGGACTCAGTATTTTTCATCAGTACATTAAACAGTTGGATGAAAAAATTAAAGACGCGGTCTTTGGCAACGTCGGTTCCATGTGCTCCTTCCGTGTTGGTTCTGATGATGCTGAATTTTTGGAAAAACAGTTCGCTCCCGTGTTTACCGCAAACGATTTGATGAACGTAGACAACTTCAACGGATTCCTTAAGATGCTTGTTCGAAATAAAACAGAGCGACCGTTTTCAATCGCAACCATGTATCCAGAAAAACCTGATATGACGAAAGTAGATACCTTGAAGGAACTTTCCTATGCAAAATTTGGCCGTCCTCGCGAAGAACTTGAAGCTGGAATCAACGCAATGTATAAAATTTGATATTTGCCATTTGAAATTTGTCATTTGATATTTTCTAAGCCCCCTGCATACTACTTTCTACTTACTACTATTTTACTATTTGATATCCAAACTCGGGTGGCTAAAAGAGCCACTTTTTGCTACACTGCAACGGTTAAAACTAATTACAACGTATGCGAAACCCCAGAGAAGAGAAAACATTTGTGATGGTAAAGCCCGACGGAGTCCGAAAGGGGCTTGTGGGAGAGATTATTCAGCGTTTTGAACAACGGGATTTGAAGATCGTTGCTCTTGAGATGTTTCAGGCGACAGAAGACCGTGTGAACGACCACTATCCTAAGGATACAAAATGGATTAACCGCCTTGGAGAAAAGACCATGGGCACATATGAGAAGTATGGTATTGACGCAATTGAGGAGATGGGAACTAAAGACACCATGGAAATAGGCCAGAAGGTGAGGGGGTGGCTCATTGAATACCTTATTATGGGACCATCGGTACGAATGGTGGTTGAAGGTGTGCATGCTGTTGACATGGTGCGCAAAATTGTCGGTCCAACTCTCCCGTACCTTGCAGAAATGGGCACCATTCGTGGTGATTTTTCCGTTGACTCTCCGGTACTGGCAAATGCCGAGAAACGAGCAATTATGAACCTGGTGCATGCGTCAGAAACACCCGAAGAAGCGAAGCACGAGATAGACTACTGGTTTGGAACAAGCCCAATTTACTCATATAAACGATTTGGAATTGACAATTAGCCCTACGCTTGCTTCTATTTTTGAAAGCACGAAAACCGCCAGCAGGCGGTTTTCTCTCTCCGGCACCGCCGTGCCTTCAAAGTCTTTCAAAAATAGAAGCTTGCTCCGTACACGAACTTTTGTAAGACAAAAGTTCTATTTTAAATTCAAAAGACATAAACACGATAGAAAAATACACATCTCAAATAAAAAGAAAATTTCTGTCAATTATTTGAAACAGACAAAACAAAAAATCCGTCTGCATGGCGGATTTTTTGACACACATACTTCACTTTTTTGTGTAGTGTCGTGCAAAGCATTATCCCCCTTGTCAGTGTTCTTTGATAGGGAGTAGGATTGGTGTAGGGGTTATTTTGGATATTATCTAGATCAAATTAATTGTTACAGGGAGTCTGATTTTGTTTCAAACCATACGCTCCGGTGTATGTACTTAGGACACCCACCTAGCACATGCTAGGTAACTCATCTGAGATAGCCCCCACACGAGTACTTCGGCCCCCCATAGGTCGAAGTTTTCGTTTGTAACAGAAGCAAGACTCCTGAAGCTTCAGGAGTCTTGCTTCTGTTTGTCACTCACTACTTTCTACATCCTACTTTTTTGCTATACTACATACATAGAAACGATACTTACACGCATTAATTTGATACTTTTGTGCCCTCACGACACCAACACATCTTTCTTTTCATACTTTTATTCACTGCACTCCTTGTCTATTTTCTTAATGAGATAGCACAAGTCAATTTTTATTACTGGACGTTCTGGTGGTACGACATCATGATGCATTTTCTTGGTGGTTTTGTTGTTTCTGGAGTTGGACTATGGGCGTTTGTGCGTTTTACTCCAGCATCATATACACAGATCCAACAGATGTTGTATGTTGCACTCGGAACAGGGATAGTTATTGGCATCAGTTGGGAATTTTTTGAATATCTTAATGGGATGTATGTTGCACAGACAAATATTGTAACTGATACCGCAGGAGATTTGATTATGGATTGTATTGGCTCAATTACCTCATGGCTCATGGTGCGTTCTATGCTTTCACCAAATCCACTTTCTAACCAATCATCATGATGCAAGACACAACAAAAAAAACAGCAAAAGAAAAAGCAAAAGAAAAAGGAAGTGTGCAGTTGGGTTTTTATGGAGGAGTTGGCTCAGTAACTGGTGCAAATTTTCTCCTCACCACGCCGAAAGGGAAAGCTCTTATTGATTGTGGTATGCGTCAAGGACTCCGCATGTGTGATGTCAGCAACGCAAACACGTTCGGCTACGACCTTTCAACACTTGATGCGCTCGTAGTAACACATGCACACATTGACCATATCGGACGTATTCCAAAACTGGTGAAAGATGGATTTCGTGGGCACATTTACTCAACGCCAGAAACAAAAGAACTTGCCGAGGTAATGCTTCCAAATGCAGCCCAGCTTCTTACCGAAGAGGCGATTTCGTGTGGCACAACACCTCTCTACACAGCCGATGACGTGCCCCCTATATTCTCACAGTGGCAAACGTACCCATACTACACACCGTTTCAAGTTGCTGATATGACGTTTGAATTTAAGAATGCAGGACACATCCTCGGTTCGGCAATTGTGCAGTGCACACACCCGTCCGTCGGGAAGATTATCTTTACTGGTGACTTAGGCAACATGCCGTCACTTATGATGAAAGATACTGATGTGATTGAGGATGCAAATATTCTGGTGATGGAGAGTGTATATGGTGATCGTGTACACGAGAATGTTCCCGACCGCCTTGCACAATTGGAAGATGTTATTGAAAACACAATCAAAAATAATGGCACACTTCTTATCCCAACATTCTCCATTGAACGTACACAAACTATTTTGTACGAAATAAATATGCTTATTGAGCAGGACAAAATTCCAAAAGTTGCCGTCTTTCTCGATTCCCCTCTTGCCACAAAAGTAACTGAAATATATAAACGCCATCCTGAAAGTTTTAATGAAAAGACGCAAGAAGCGATTGCGGGAGGAGATGATATTTTTGCTTTCAAAGGATTGACAGTGATAGCGTCAACACAAGAATCAAAAGCAATTTACGAAACTCCCGGGGCAAAAATTATTATTGCCGGCTCAGGAATGTCACATGGAGGACGAATTATTGGACATGAAAAACACTATCTTTCAGATGCAAACAGCACACTACTCATTGTTGGGTACCAATCTCCAGGAAGTTTGGGACGACAATTGATTGATGGTGCAAAAAAAGTAACGATTGGAAAAGAAACTATCCCAGTGAACGCAACGGTTCGTTTTGTATCAGGATATTCTGGTCACCGAGATGTGAATGGTCTTATGGCATTTGTAAATGCAATGAGCTTAACCCTGCGGAAAGTATTTGTCACAATGGGTGAACCAAAAACATCCCAGTTTCTTGCGCAACGACTTCGCGATTACATTGGTGTTGACGCGGTCTATCCAAATCTTGGCGATAACGTCACCATTTCGAAATAAGCTTACTACTTACTACTATCCTGTTGTATACTATTGACGTATGTCTTTGCGAAAAAGAACAGAACACGATATAAAAATTTGTGTATCAGGTGCTGCTGAGACCGCTTCGTGTGGTTCACGTGCATATGAAGTTGCTAAAGAGCTTGGACACGAAATCGCAGCAAATGGCGCGGTTCTTGTAACGGGTGCCACGACAGGTTTTCCTCTGTGGGCGGCCATTGGAGCAAAAGAAGCAGGTGGCAAATCAATTGGTTTTTCTCCGGCAGCGTCTGAACGTGAGCACGTTGAAGCATTTCGCCTGCCGTTGGACTACATGGACATGATTGTGTACACAGGTTTCGGCTATTCAGGACGCGATCTTATTCTTACACGCTCATCAGACGCCGTACTCTTTGGGTGCGGACGCATTGGAACCATTCATGAATTTACGATTGCCTTTGAAGACAATAAGCCGATTGGTATCTTGGAAGGGGAATGGACGACAGACGAAACCATGAAAATTATTCTGGAGCGAAGCAATCGTTCACACGAACGAGTTATTTTTGACACGAACCCCAAAAAACTTGTGGCAAAAGTGATTGAGCTGGTGAAGCAGGACAAATTGGCAGACCGGATGACCACAAGCTACCGCCCAGGCGAAGAAGGCGAACTCAGGGGTTAAACGCCCAACGGATACTATTTCAATTGACCCAGACAAATTGGTCTATAGGGGCTAGAAAAGCCCCTACGTAGGGGGCTTTTTAGCTGTTCTGGTGGAGTCCTTAAGTTGCTTGACTTAATCCCGGCAAGCCCTTGTGCTTGGAACGGGGTGCCCCTTCGCACTTGACTTTTATTCGTGTCTTCTGTATCTTTGTAGGTAGATAGTACTGGCAACCAGCCCACTAAAGGAGGTGAGAACAGGTGCCCAATCACATGCCCGACCCCGACGAGCGGGACACGACCGAGGATACGGCCATGTTCGGTCCGTTGATGGACGCGGAGGAGGACGACTACAGCGAGGACAGCTTCCCTGCCAGCGACTGAAGTCTCTACCGAACCACTTGCCCCCCTGATAAGTACGCGGGGGGCATCTTTAATTGGAGAACACCATGATTACCTTTCACACAAGTGAGGAACTCAATCGTCTCCACGAAGCGGAGGCAATTGAGGCCTATCCGACTTGGACGCCGCCGTCAAAGGAGGAACTGGAATCCCGCAGGGACAACTATGAGCGCATTTGGGCTCAGATTGGTTCGGCACTCATGGCTCACATGGAGCAAATCACAGGACTCACATTCGAGCCACACATTGAGTGCTATGTTCTTTCAGGGACTATACGAGACCATTCGCGTCCGTTGGTTCTCAAAAGTCGATACACGGAAGAAGAGTTCATTGTTGCCCTGTGCCATGAACTCACCCATCGATTGATGTCTGGTTCGGAACACGCGCCGTTGCCGTTTCCTAATGAAAGCCAAAAGGTACGCAACCACGTGATGACATATGCAATTCTGTCGCTTATTCTGTCCGGTGGGCAGTTGAAGGTGGCACGGAACACTACAAACGAGAACTATAAACGTGCGTGGGACATCATCGACCGAGACGGTGCAGACAAAATCATCAAGGATTTCCGTAAGGCGAATTAAAAGGAAGGCTACAAAGATACCCAAAGATTGGGTTTTCTGTCCCAACTGTAGCCTTCCTTATTTATTTGTCAGACGGGCACAGAGGCGTGTTGAGTATGAAAAATTTAACGTCTGCGCAGGTGGGTGTCCTCTGTTTTGGACCACTTACCATCCTGAGAAACTCATTCCTAGATGGTGAGAAAACATTTTTTGATCAATGGTGGTAATTGGTAAACACCACCAAACACCACCATTTTCTTTTTTATATTTTTTTGGGGTATAATCCACGTATATGCAAAATATCACCACAAAACGGCTTAAAAATGGCATGAAACTCATCCACGAACGAAGGGCGGGGAGCACTATCAGTGCCGTTTCGATACGTTTGAAGGCGGGCGCCGTGTACGGAGAAAAGCCCGGAGTTGCTCATTTTCTTGAGCACCTCGTGTTGGATGGAACAAAAAACTATCCTACAAAAAACGAATTAGAAAATCTTGTCTCTGAATGTGGTGGTCGAGGAGGTGGAAAGACCTGGTATGAAGATGTTTGGTACTGGGCTCTTGTGCCAAGCCATACTCTGGATTCTGCTTTAAAATATGTTTTTGAAGCAACGTTTCAACCACTCCTACGAGAAGAAGATTTTATACGCGAACAGAAGGTTGTATTTCAAGAAGCAAAAAGACACGAATCACAATCTTCTTCCTTGTCATATGACAAAGCACAGTCACTTCTTTTTTCTGGAACACCTTTTGCACGAAGAGTTCTTGGGACTCCCGAAGAGGTGATGAATGTACAACATAAAGATGCGATTGATTTCTGGACCAAAAGATATCTTCCGCACAATGCGGTTTTGAGTGTTGTCGCCGATATGGATTTTGAAAGTATTGTAAAACTTGTTGAAGAAATATTTTTTTGGGACGAAGAAAAAAATACAAGTATCTCTCCCACCTTATTTCAATTTAGCGATATACGCTCACCAAGTCTTTCTTTTATTGACGATTCTCAGGCCGATCAAAACCGAGTACTTATCTCCTACCGCGCACCAACGTTTTTTGATGAAACAAAACCTGCGGTTGATATGCTTGCAACTATTCTTGGTGGTGGTAAGACATCACGTCTTTTTAAAGCAGTTCGACATGAAAAAGGTCTTTCATATGATACGTCAGCTTCTGTGTCATCTGACTCTGAGTGTGGAAAGTTTGGAATTAGTTCAGGGACTACACCAGAATTATTACCCGAACTCTTTGATATTGTGTGCCGTGAGGTATTACGTATGTGCACAGAGGAGTGTACTGATGGGGAACTTGAACCAGCGAGAGAAAGAAGTATCTTTAATTATTATGTAAAAAATGAAAGGGCACAGGAACGGACAGAATCTCTTTCGTGGTTTGCACTTCACGCCGAGCACCCAGAAGAATTTCTTGATATAGAATCTCGTTACGCTAAGGTAACTAAAAAAGATATCCAAGATGCCGCGAAGACAATTTTTGCATCGTTTCCAGCAGTTGTGGTGGTCAAACGCACAACAGACACGATTTCAATTGACCCAGATAATTTAGTCTATAGGGGATAGAAAATCCTTTTAAATAAGGGCTTTTTAGCTGCTCGGGCAGGACCTGTGGAGTGTCTTGACAACACACTTCTTTATGCTATAATAGACAACAGAAAACATGGGGATGAACCTCATGTTGTGATCCGAAAGGGAGGTTGGTAATGTCCAATACTCAGCAGCCCAAGACATGGAAAGAGCGTCTGGGCATTCTGGGAGTTGGCCTTACTGCCAACTTCCTGATGGTGCAGGGGTTTGACTACCTGCTCTACCCGGCCGTCATGTTGTACTTTGGTACGCTCGTCGGCGCGGCCATCATGTGGGTTCTGTCTCTCGCGGTTTGCTACGCAACCATTCGTTTCTACGACTGGTCGCGTACCGACTGGTTGGGCATCGAGACGCTCAAAGAGGTTCGCGATGCCGATGAGAAGGAGAAGTTCTTTCACAAGGTGATGCAGTGGGCGATGCGCCGCGGCGACTGGATGGTCATGCTGATCCTCTCGGTGAAGTTTGACCCGTTCATCTGCACCGTGTACATGCGCCGTGGGGCACACCAGTACAACGGCATGACGGCTCGGGACTGGAGAATCTTCCTCGTCTCGTTCGTCATCGCCAATACGTGGTGGACGCTCGCAGTCTTCACTGGCCTCGAGGCTGGTGAGTGGATCATCAAGTCCGTCTCCTCGATGTTCTAAAGGGCACGTCAAGGAGACATTCTCAGGCAGCATTCCGTGAGGGGTGCTGCTTTCTTTTTGTGTGCACGAGCACGTGAGATTTACGTATTTGAGGTTTGTTTGAAACACCGTTGAGGTATCCCCACTCCTTCAGCTTTTTTGCGTCAGATTTCATAAAACTACTTCCAATGTCATTTCTATAAAACATTTTAGGAATGTGTATTTTTTTGATTCGTTTATGAAGTAATCGTTGGGTTTCAAGCACGGTTTCACCCATAGCGGTCACATACAGGGCGTACCCCCTGTCATCAGAGATGTAGTACCCACCGCCCTCCTTGTCGTCTCTTTTTGAAATTTCCTCAAAGTGTATGTGTGTAAAATCTTCCTCTGTCATATCATTAAAAAAAACATCCATACCACGGCTTGTGATTGGATGATTTTTGAAATGGTACGGGAAAGGTGGGACAGCCACTATCGCAACGAGGCCGTACCCTTTTTTCCATTTGAGGTTGTATGGTTTACCGCTCGCCACTGCGTATAAGAACTCTCCCCACGGCGATTCCTGGAATTCTGTCTGGAGGTGTACTATCGGGCAACCAAAACGTGCGGTTGCCTCTGTGGGGAACGCACCCTCTTCATTCACAATACAATTGATACTGAAGTCACCCCGGAAGTCTGCTTTTTGTAGAAAGGGTTTTAGTTTCGCAAGGGTCTCTTTAAATAATTTGTTGTTTTCATTGTCGTCGTACCATGCAAGGGTTCCCATTTCTGACGTGGTTGGTCCGACGTCCCCAGGGAAGAGACGCTTGTGTTCCAGACTAATTTCAGTTGGTCCCACCCAGTTCTTACCATTGAAATATCGAGCAGCCCCCATCTCAATACCGACGACTCTTTGGTGAAGCGAAATGGTTCCTTGAGAATAACTACCGTTTGCTTTTTTGTAATTCTCCAAGACACTAATCGTATCGCTTGCGTCTTCAAATTGCCCGACGTAATTAAATTCACGCTCAGGACCATTTTGTTTGAGAACCCACATACCTCGATTTTCTTTTAAAAAAGCCACCGCATCATCAATGTGGTGGAAATCAAGAAGGGGCATCGTTTTTATTCCGTGGTGTCTAAAAATCTCTTGTCCGATGTATCGATTTATTTCGAGTTTCTCACCTTCGTATGACCCACCAAAAACGGTATACCCGTCCTTTCTTAGTTTGTCTTGTATTTTTCCGAATCCTATGTCGTCAAATATGATTAACCCATCATCTTTTCCAACCCATGTGAGATCTTTTTTCCAATCATCTGTATGGGAGACGAGGCCGTTGAAGTTTCTTTTGCCGTCTGGTTCTTCAACGAAAAGTCGTACGCTATGCCCCTCTTTTTTTAAGAGGAAAGCAAGGTTTCCGGCCATAGTGTCCTTTGAGACAAACAGTATTCGCATATTAGGGTATGCATAGTATAGTATCTGTATATGGACAAAAAATCAAAGATACTACTGGTACTCTTTTTGTTAGTCGTTGTTGTTTCAGTGGGATATACTTACTACAAAACAGTCGTTTTACAAGACTTTGAAGTTATAGAAGAAGTGGCAGAGGAGTAGAAACATTACTTAGTGTCATAGAAATCCTTAGGAAGTATATACAGCTTCTTTTTTGGGTTTTTTATCTTTTCTTGCAGATAATATTGGAAGTAACCGTCGTATTTTTTTTGAAGATTAAGGTTTTTCCAATCGTCTCCACTGATTACTTTTCGACAAATTTTTGAACCACAAAGGCAACTAAGTTTGTAAGGTGGACTATTTACCGGGTTACTTAAGACCATGGCATAGTCGAAGGTCACCTCTTCGTGTTTGCGTATTTTACGCATTGCAACTAAAAAAATTTGTCCCTTAAAACCAGCATTTGGGCTACAACTGTGGTTAAAATTATCAACCAACTGTTTGTCGCTGGGGGTTTTTATACCGATGACAAATTGATCATGTATTTGATGAGCTAGGTCTCTGATTGAAGATGGAAGCTCCAGCTCTGCTTTCAGTGTCATTATAAACCCACCAAAAATGGCCAGTATCTCGTTTTTGGCTATATTTCTAGTAGCAAAAACCCCACCCCCATACTTTTTTGTATTTTTAACTTTTAAACCCTTATTCATCCACGAATACCCCTTTTGTTTTTTCATGAATCTATTATACAATTTTGTTATGGAAATGTTACTTTGTCTCGATTCGACAGCAAACTTCCTTGGTTTGTTTGATACAACAATTGCACCCACGCTCCTTTATTATGCATATTTGCCAATCGCTATTTTTTCAGTTTTTTTTGGATTTTTTATCTTTTTTAAAAACCCAAAACAAATACACTCAAGACTACTACTCGCGCTTTCTCTAACGTTTGCGTCACTTATTTTAAATGAGGTAGTGACGTGGATAGCTGTTCGAGCAGATTTTGTTCATTTTGGTTGGGAAATGTCGGCATTTTTCCAGGTAACACTAGTGTTTTTAGTTGTCTATTTTACTTGGACTTATTTAAAGAAGTCGAGTTTGAATATTAACCAAAACGGAGTACTTCTCCTCTTGTATGCACCGGTTATTGCTTTGTTACCTTCGCGCTTTAATATGGTTGCCTTTGACCTTATTAATTGCGAGGGTATAAACGGGCCTCTCTGGTATTACATCTATGCTCTCGAATTCTTTGCAATTGCATTTGTTGGTTACCTAGGAATTCACTATTTCCGTAAGACGGCAGAAGGTGAATTTAAAAAGCAGATTGTCATGCTTTCAGTAGCGTCGGTGTTCTTCCTTTCCATATTTACAGCAACTAACGTTGCTGGTGATATTTTTTCCGTGTATGAGGTGAACCTAATTGGACCAATTGGAATGGTTCTCTTCATTGCCTTTCTTGCATACATGATGGTGAAGTTTCATGCCTTCAACACGCGTATTATTGGGACGCAAATGCTTGTGATAGCCCTTGGTGTCTTGGTATTTGCGATGCTCTTTGTTCGAAGAATTGAAAATGTTCGATATGTGATTATTGCGACGCTTGGCCTAGTTACGGCCGTCGGAACAGCCCTTATTAAAAGTGTGAAACAGGAAGTGCGATTGCGTGAGGAGACACAGAAACTTGCAAAGAGTTTGGAATTTGCGAATGTGCGACAACTTGAGACACTCCGGTTCATCACACACGAAGTTAAAGGGTACCTTACTGATGCATCGGCTGGGTTTGATGCGATTGCCACTGAAAGTTTTGGTCCCGTTGCTCCCGATATTAAGGCGATATCTATAGAAGCATTGAGGCGTACACAAGAGGGAGTTACTGAGGTTAAAAATTTCTTGCATGTGTCTGACTTTAAGACGGGGCAAGTCACATATGCAATGCAAAATTTGAGTTTGAAGGAATTGCTTATGAAGGGGATTGAGGACATGAAGAGGCGCGCCGAAACCAAGAAACTAGCACTTGCTTTGGATATACCAGAGGGGGATGAATATACGATTTCAGGAGATGCCGACTATATTTTCAATCACGTGCTTAAAAATCTTATTGATAACGCCATCAACTACACGCCAGAGGGTTCGGTGACCGTGTCTCTTGCACACAAAGACGGTAAGATTATTTTCTCTGTTAAAGATAGCGGTGTGGGGCTGACGGACGAAGACAAGGCGGTGCTCTTCACCGAGGGTGGGCGCGGAAAAGACTCACGCATCACCAATGTGCACAGCACCGGCTACGGACTCTTTATTGCCAAGCAAATTGTTACTGCACACAATGGACGCATATGGGCCGAGTCCAAAGGACGAGGTAAAGGCTCCACCTTCCTCGTTGAATTTCCTGGGGTTTAGCGAGATATCTCTCCAATAGTTTCTAGTATATATGGCACGTTTGGGTAGTGTGTATTGAATACCTCATCAATTTTTGTGGTATCTATCTGAATATGTTGTTGTTTTGTTATTTCTGGAAAACATTTCTCCATCAATAAATCAACCACTCGTTCTTTTTCCCACTGGCCAATTTTGTATGTATCTATCAGATGTTGAATGTGTAGATGGATGATTTCATGGAGTATATTTCTCATTAGTCCAACATTGTAAAACTTTGAAATATTAACGATTACCTTATTGGGCAAGGAATAACTTCCTGCTGTGCCATACATAACCAAATGAACGATAATATTTGAGATGATAGGCAACTCAGTCTCTTTCAAAAAAGATACTAATCTACCTTCGTATAAGCTAAAAAGTTTTGTCATTTCTTTTTCAGAGGAGATGTGTTTTTCTTGGTTATATTCTAAATCGATAGCATTTAAAATGTCCTCGTCAGAAGTACTTACGAGATTATTCGTATCGAGATTTTTTGGGAAAGCAATTATATCAACGTTATATCTATTATCCCGATACCACGGAAGGCGCTTGATTGTATTGATAACTCTCTCTTTCTCAAGAGATTTTGAATATTCAAAAGATAGTTTGATTGATTCTTCCATGTACTCATTATGACATAAAAGATATCCAACCTTATTTTTCGTCGAATTCCCTGGGGTGTAGGTACGGTGTAGTATGGGGGTATGAACAGGAACCCTCTTATTCTCATACAAGACGCATCCTACTCAATAAGAGATCAGCTTTTGTGGCATATTTCGCACCTCACCCTGTTTTCAGGAGATTGTGTTGGTCTTATTGGTGATAACGGAACAGGAAAAACGACATTGCTCAAAATGATACATGGGGATATTGCGCCAGACACAGGTTCTTGCACAGTGAATGGAAAAGTATTTATTGTTCCTCAAAAAAGAGATGCAGATAAAGAAGCCACTCTTGCCACTCTCTTATCCAAACACTCGGTTTCAAAACATCTTTTTGAGAAAGAGTTTTTGACCCTTTCAAAAAAACAGTACCCTTCGACTCAAAAATGAGTAACTTATCTGGTGGGGAATACATCAAAGTATATCTTTCTCTTGCTCGAGTGTTGGCCCCAGGTATTCTATTACTTGATGAACCAACCAATCATCTTGATTCTGCTGGAATTGCTCGTCTGAAGTCCTATCTAAAAGTTTTTGTGGGTGCGTATGTCGTCGTGTCACACGATATAGACTTTTTGAATGCAACAACTAACCAAATTTGGACCATTGAACATCAAAAAATTAGAACCACGGAAGGTACCTATACGACGTATGCACAATTGATTGAGAACGAACGCGCCGCTGCCACGCGCCAGTTTGAGGCAAAGAAAAAAATAGTGAAACAAGCGAAGTTGGCACTTGTTGTTGAACACACAAAGAAGCAGAGGTCTGTATCTGTTGGAAAAAAAGAGAAACTGGACAACAATATGTCGCCGTACGAAAAGGGATATTTTAAAGAACAATCGGAGAAACAATCAGGAAAGAACCTCACGAGACTAAAGAGTGCAAAAGAAGAAAAAGAAGAGGATTTGCAGGATGCCATACTCTCTAAAAAACACATTGTACGGCTTGATGTACCTTCAAAAAAAATAGGTAGAAGATTTGTAGTATCGGTTGATGGTGCCAACCTCGTTCTTCCAAATAAAACAGTGGTATCGGATATTTCTTTTGATGTGTTTACCGGAGACAGGGTACGGATTACGGGAGATAATGGGTCTGGTAAAACACTTCTTCTTAGAGCACTTTTTGACGACACCTCCCCTGCAAAACTTGTTGGCATAGTCAAAAAAACGCCAAGTTTGAAGGTGGTGTATTTAGACCAGCACTATGATTTGGTTTCCCGAGAACTTACTGTACTTCAAAATATACAGCGTATTACACATACAACAGATGACAAACTTTTGCGTACACACTTGGCTCAATTTCTTTTTAGAGAAACACCAGAGGTAAATAAAAAAGCCGGGTCACTCTCCGGTGGGGAGTTGGCACGACTTTCTCTGGCGATGATAACCATTGCTGACTTTGATTGTGTAGTTCTTGATGAACCAACTAACAATTTGGACATTTCTACCATCTCTGTATTTACAGAGGCACTCGCTAACTTCAAGGGTGCAATTCTGATTGTTTCTCACAACGAAGACTTATGTGGCCACCTTGGGATAACAAGAGAATACAGCATACAGAATGGATATTTTAAAAAGTGAACACTTTTTCGTCGAATTCCCAGCAATGTAGAGGATAAAATTTTTCTAAAGTCGATTTTGTGGAGGTATTGACAGAATACGTAGCAGCTTTTATTATCACCAGCAGAACGATAGAGACTTCTGCGACATCTACAGTTCTTTGAAAAGGGGTGTGGCCGTGAAAAACCTTATCTCACGAGATTTTCGGGGCGCTTCATTCATCATTAATAAGACGACCCGTAAATCAGCTTTTTTCGAGGGTCCTCTTGCAAGTCAGGCAGTTAGAATTGTCAACGAACCACAGCATCAACTCACCAACGATTTTCTGGAGCAATTTCGTCCAGAGGATAGTGGTGACATTACAACAGATTTTGCTGAAATCAAAGAAGTGATTCGTTCCTTGTCTGATGAGTCGGCGTACAGGTTCCCACAAAAAGTGATTCGGACCCAAAAGACGGCATTAGAGGAGTTGTCTGCTTACGCAATACGCGAGTGGCAGGTTATCAACGCGAATCTCGAGCTGACGTATCTTTGCAACCAGCGTTGTAGTTGGTGCTATTTGGACAACTTCCATGAGAAGGGCTTGTCCAGGGACAGAATTCAGAAGTTGGGACAAGAATTGAAGTCGGCGGGAGTGGTTTTTGTTCTTCTTACAGGAGGAGAGCTCTTTCTCCGCAGAGACGCTATCTCTGTGATGGAAGATCTTGAGGAGATTGGTTTCGTTCTGGAACTAAAAACGAACGGAACGGCTCTCACTCTGGGTACCGTCGAAAAGTTGTCACGATTTCACCTGTACGACATCCAGGTTTCGGTGTATGAAACACGGACTGGGTACTCAGAGTTAACCAGGTCGGTATATCGATTTGATCGACTCAAGGAGAGCGTCCGTCAGATGCTTCGGTGCGGACTACCCGTCACACTCTCGGTTTTGGTTGGAAAACACAACATCGACCGAATCGATGAGGTCCACGATGTTCTAACGAAAATCGGAGCGTCGATTTTCTACAGTCCATACATTACACCGAACCGTAGTGGCCCAGGAAAAGAAGTGCTTTTCCGTCTTTCGTATCAGGAGATGGAAGAGAAGTTTAAGCCTTTTCTGGATCGCATCGGCGGTTTTCCTACCCAGAAGAAGTATCGCGACTGTCGAAATCACACTGTGTGTTTTGCTGGTAGGGATCAAATAGCCATTGACCCACGGGGCGTTGTCTATCCTTGTCTCGATCTCAGGGTACCGTTGGGGGATACTTCCTCTGAGTCATTGGCCGAGATTCTCCGACGACGAAAACAGGTACTCACTCAGTTCTCTCTTCGAGAGATGCAGCAGTGCATGGTCTGTCGCAATCGGAATTACTGCGACAGTTGCATTGGCCTAGCTCTCGTAGAGGGCGGTGACTACAGGATACCGTCTAGGCATAAGTGCGACGTTATCCACTTCTACGCACACGAAAGGGGGTGAAAGAACATGCGTAAGTACCGCAGAACCCGCATTGCTGTGGCTTCCGAGCCGCGTCCCTGCAGCTCCAAGCACTCCAAGGCGGGCGCAGGCTGCAAGATGGCCAAGAACATCCCGTGCCGGACGAAGTGATCCAGCACTACATACGGAGAGAGGGAAGTGTTCCTCTCTCCGTATTTCTTTTATATAATTCAGCTATGAACCGTAAAAATAAGATTTATAACTTACTCAAGAAAAAGAAGAGTGTCTTTTTAGTTGGTACAAGTGATTCCGGGAAAACATACTTTGTTTTGAAGGAACTTATACCATTTCTAAAACGTAAAAAAATGGCAGTTTCGTATTTTCCCGATTGTGACCGGATACGTACCTCACCAAAGGGAAGGGTAGTAATCGTTGATGAAGTAGAAACTTTTCAAGATAAAGAATTTTTGGAGAAACGCTCAACGGAAAAACCCCACTACAGTAAAAAATACCTCCAAAAAGTTGCTCGATGGTTTAGAGTCTTAAAAAAGATACAAACTCCCGCAATTTTTATTGTAACGAGGAGTATGAGAGATGAGGTTCTACATCTTCAAAAAATACTCAAGACGACCGATTGGGATAATCGTAAGGTTCAAACAGTTGTCTTTTCCAGAAGGACACCAAAAAATGAAAAAGACATCATTTCAATTAAATAAAAAGCTAGACAAAGAAATTATCCTCGATTTTTTATCAGCGGAAGAGGGTGGGGTTGATTTTGGTGCAGGTATTATTTCTGTACATCCCCAACTTAAAAAAGTGAAAGAGCTTTCTTTTAAAAAAAGAAAAGAGGTGGTTTCTAAGTACGTGGATACTTTTTACACAAAACATAATAAAGAATTGCGCAAAACACTTTCTATCTTTAAGAAAGAATGGTCTGTTACAGAAAACATATATTTTACTACTGTGGAAAAAATGTTTGGTAAAAAACCAACACCACGAAAGGGGTATCGCGCTTTTCTGTCGATAATAGACTGCAACCCTCGTTTTTTGGAAACGAAGTCATTTCAAATTTTTTGGAAACATCAAGATGGTGTTCGTTTTGTCACTGCGCACGAAATTCTACATTTTTTCTTTTTTGATTATGTGAAGAAATATTTTCCGAAACTGTATAAAAGTCCTTTTTTATGGGATGTGTCTGAAATCTTCAACTCAGTGATTCTTTCGACTCAACCGTTTTCATCTATACACGGCGTAAAGAAAATGATTTTCTATCCACACCATCGTCCGATGCTCAAACAGGCATTAACAACATGGAAAGAGAAATCAGATGTGGGCACATACATTCCGTGGTTGTTTGAATATGTTAAAAGCACCCAGTGAAAAACAGCATCACAAAAAAGAACATAGATAAGATACAGAACTTTGCCAAAAAAGTTTTAAGAAAATCTGGAGGTACAAGACAATCTTTGGCTAGTTTAGCTACGGATAACTGCAGTGAACTATCCCGATTAGCTGGGTGTTTTGTTCTTAAATCCTTTCCGGAGGCCGTTGTACATGTGTTGAAAGGTAATAGGGTGTGTAACACCAAGCAATCTCACGATATTTTAGCGATACAAGAAAAGAATGTAGTATATGCAATAGACCCATCGGTTTGGCAGTTCTTTCCTCGTAAAAGAAGCATTTTTGTAAGCGATGAAAGGAACCTGCAAGATTCACTCAAAACTGCAAAAAAGATATATGGTGGTATGTGGAAGGTTTCCGAAAAACTTTCACTACGAAAATGTCAAAAAGATAAGGGTAAGTGGCTTACTGTTATCAATCAGAACAACAAGAAATAAAAACCCTCGCCAGAAGCGAGGGTTTTTATTATGCAACTTTTCTTGTTTCTGTCTTTAGTTTGAGATGATTCAACGTGATTTTTGTTGTATAGTGTGAAGGTTATGAAAGAAAGTGGCAGATTAGGTCAAAATATTTCCATTAGTCAAATAATGACCCAGTTTTGGAATGGTGTACGACCAATGAAAAACTGGTTTGTTTTTTCGTACGTCTTCTTTTTTTGTGCTCAGATTGTCAACGTTATTGTTCCTCTCTACTACAAAGACGTTTTTGATATTCTTGGAAAATCCACAGACCCCGTTTCTGTAGTTTCAGATCTTAATAGAGTAATTTTTATTATCTTATTTTTACATTTAGGAAATCAACTTTTTTGGCAAGCGGGAACATACTTTTTCACAAAAATGCAGTCCAGTGTTATGGCGCGTTTAAAACAGAATGCTTTTACCTATATGATAGAGCATTCATATACTTTTTTTGCTAACAATTTTAGTGGAAGTCTTGTTCAAAGGGTTGGTCGTTTCAGCCGTGCGTTTGAGGCTCTCACTGACAGCGTGGCCTTTAATATGATGCCTCTTACCATAACTATTATTGGTTCAATATGGATTACATGGTCTGTGGCTCCTGTTATTTCTGTTATTTTAGGGGTGTGGGTTGTCATATTTGTTGTCTTTAGTGTGGTGTTTTCTACATGGAAACTAAAATATGATACGGCCGTTGCTGAGGCTGACTCTCGAACCACGGGGTATTTGGCGGATTCTATAACAAACAACAATGCGATATCTTTTTTCACCGGCCATAAACATGAATCACTTGGTTTCCAAGGAGTTTCTAATGATCAGGCCCAAAAAATACTCTTCTCTTGGCGTTTGGGAAACGTTGTAGATGCCATACAAATTTTACTGATATCTGTTGTTGAATTTTTCGTATTTTACTTTGCGATACGATACTGGAGCCTTGGTCTTATTACGATAGGTACGTTTGTGTTGGCACAGACGTACATTATTGGTGTTGCTAACCAATTGTGGGGTCTCAACAAAATAATTCGAAATATTTATCAAAGTATCGCTGATTCAAAAGAGATGGTTGATATTTTGCTTACAAAGCATGAAATCAAAAATATACCACACGCAAAAAAGTTAGTTGTGACACGAGGTGAAATAGTGTTTGACTCTATATCATTTGCGTTTGGAGAAAATAATAAAGTGTTACACAACATCACCCTCACCATTAAACCAGGAGAAAAGGTTGCTATTATTGGTCCATCTGGTGCTGGGAAGACAACCCTTGTACGGCTCATCATGCGACTGTATAACCTCACAAAAGGTTCAATACGCATTGATAGTCAAGATATCAGCCTTGTTTCGCAGGAATCCCTCCGTGAAAACATCAGTTTTGTGCCTCAAGACCCAGTCCTCTTTCATCGAACACTTATTGAAAATATTCGATATGGTCGTCGAGATGCTACCGATGAAGAAGTTAAGGAAGCCGCATGTCTTGCACACTGCGATGAATTTATTGATACCTTGCCCTTGAAATATGAAACGTTTGTTGGTGAACGTGGAATAAAACTTTCTGGGGGAGAACGTCAACGTGTTGCTATCGCACGAGCAATACTGAAAAAAGCTCCCATACTTATTTTCGATGAGGCAACGTCAAGTCTCGATTCATACTCAGAGTCGCTCATTCAGGGTGCTTTAGAAAATCTTATGAAGGACTGTACAACGATTGTTATTGCACACAGACTTTCAACTGTGAAAAAAATGGACCGTATTATAGTTATGGGTAATGGTTCAGTTGTTGAAGATGGAACACACGATGAGTTATCAAACAAAGATAGTGGTTTGTATAAGAAGTTGTGGGATTTGCAAGTAAGTGGTTTTATGGAAAAGAATCAATAGTGTAAAGACACAGTAATTTTTTGTGGACATAAAAATACCCCCGATAGGATGTTGGGGGTGTTTTTATTATTTTGCGGTTGTCTTTGTTTGAGGAGCGAGAACTTGTTTGACGATACGTTCAAATGTTTGAGGATGTGTCATCGCGATTTCTGCGAGCATCTTGCGGTTCAGTGTTATCTTTTTTGCATTCACGAGACCAATGAATTTGCTGTATGAAATGTTGTGGGGAGCAACCGCTGCGGAAATGCGTGTTTGCCACAATCGACGGAAATCATTTTTCTTATCTTTGCGGTGTGCAAATGCGTGCATTCCTGACTTTACGAGTGACTCCTTTGCGAGCTTCTCCTTACTCTTTCGTGTATTACGAAAACCCTTTGCTCGTTTGAGCACATTTCGACGGCGTTTGAGTGCAATTGTTCCTCGTTTTACTCGGGTCATATAAAGTGGAAGTTGGAAGTTAGATGTTAGACGTTGGAAATAAGAAAACTACTTTGACGGCAAATAACGCGTGCGGATTTTTGGTGTAAGTGAAATGATTCGTGAACGCTTGCGTGCGAGTTGTGTGCTTCGGGACTCCTTAGCATTGTAGTGGTTGCCACCAGCTTTTCGGCCGATAACCTTACCGTTTTTCGTGATGCGAAGTCGTTTTGAATATGCTTTGTTGGTCTTCATATAAAGTGGAAGTTGGAGGTTAGAAGTGAGAGGTTGGAAGCCCCGTCCTCATAAAAAGAGGCCCACATGGGCTTACCCATAGTACATTTTTATTGTCTTTTTGCAAGTGGTTTCTGTATTTTTAATAGGCGGAGCCTGTTGCATACAGGGTCCGGCGTGTACGTAGCGAAGCCCTATTTTTGAGAAACTTTGTAGGCGTGGCGACGTCGGAGAGAGAAAACCGCCAGCAGGCGGTTTTCGTGTTCTCAAAAATAGGGCAGGAGCGGAGAGTTATTTTTTCTCAAGCACCATACTCATACCCTTAGGTGCCTGTTTGACAGGTTCGGCAATTTTGAAGTCCACGGTGATGAACTTGAGGAAACGTTCCATACGCTCTTTGAGGAAGGTTTTGTCCAAGTACTTAGCACGGCCTTGTAAATAGAGCTCAAAACGCACGCGGTGACCTTCAGCAAGCCACTGTGATGCTTGTTTGGCTTTGATACCCATGCTGTGCTCGGAGGTACCGATTTTGACCTGCACGCTCTTGGTCTCGGTTTGGTGCGACTTCGCCTTGTTTTCACGAGCTTTCTTTGCTTGTTCGTACAAGTATTTTCCGTATTCGATAATCTTTACCACAGGAGGAGTTGCGTTTGGAGAAATTTCAACAAGATCAAGTCCGAACTCGCGCGCTTTGGCGAGAGCTTCTTCACGTGGAAGTACACCGAGATTTTCTCCATCGGGACCCATCACACGCATTTCGGTTGCGGTGATTAATGCATTCATGCGGACGCGGTTTCTGTTTGGGGTACTCAAGAGGGTAGAAGTAAGAATAAAGTAGTAAGCAATAAGATGTTAATGAAGGCGTAGGTTGTTATATAGTTTTGGGCAATGTGTTTTACGCTGTTACTATAGCACATTTTCCTCTTTAGACAATATTTCTATGTAGTCCACCAAAATGGTTTTTACCCATAGCGTGCCCCTGTGGTTTTGCTATAGTTGACCTTACGATATGGACACGCCACAAAACAAACAAAAGATTCTTATGGTTGATGACGACCAGTTTCTCGTGTCCTTGTACCAAAAAAAGGCGGAGGGGTATCCTGTTGAACTCTCTACGGCATTCAGTGGTGAAGAGGCCCTCTCGCAACTTCGCGAAGGACTTGTTCCTGATATTATTGCCCTTGATGTAACCATGGCGGGCATGAGCGGTATGGACCTCTTGAAAACAATTCGTGCAGAAAAACTTGTACCACAAGCGCGCATCGTTGTTCTTTCCAACAACAATGAAAATGACCTTGCAAAAGATATGCAAGACCTGAACGTTTCAAAATTTATTATGAAAGCGTCTCTCTTACCCTCACAGGTTTTTGACGAACTGCTCTCTGTTGCGCACATCAAATAACTACGCACGAGAAAATGTATTATTAGTAACTCTTTTCTCCATATGATACAGACATCACACAAAGTACTCATGGTTGATGATGATGAGTTTCTCATGTCGTTGTACCAAAAACGTGCGGCAAAGGAGGGTCTCAATTTGCGTATCGCACTGAACGGAAAGGATGCACTCGATATTCTTCGCGGACACGACTTTGTGCCAGATATTGTTGCGCTTGATATTACAATGCCGGGCATGTCGGGCATGGATGTGTTGAAAGTGATTCGTGAAGAGAACCTAGTACCGAACGCAGAGATTGCAATTCTTTCCAATACGGCGGGTGATGCGGTCATGACGGAAGCAAAAAAGTTAGGCGTGCACAAATTTATTTTTAAAGCGGCATTTCCTCCCTCACAAATTTTTGATGAACTCTTTTCAATCACTAGAGACGGCACAAAGGGATAGGGATGGTAAGAAGTAGTAAGTAGGAAGCAAAAGTAGAAAGTAGTAGGTAGTAAGCAGAAAGTAACATTTTGACTATATATCAGTATTAACTAAGTAACCCCGCCACCGTGGTTGGGATACAACAAAAAAACCCTGCACTTGAAAGCCGTGCGAGGCTTTTTTGTTAAAGGGGCAGGCAGTAGTGGTATGATACGTGTATGGCGTCCTTGATTCAAAATAAAAAAGTGCTCCGCGACGTTGAGGTCCTTGAACACGTTGAGGCGGGTATTGAGCTCAAAGGATACGAGGTAAAATCAATACGCGCAGGTAATGGCTCGCTTGATGGAGCATATATTGTCGTGCGAGCAGGGGAAGCATTTTTGGTGAAAATGCACATTGGCCCCTATCAGCCAAAAAATCAGCCTGAAAACTACGACCCCGAGAAAACTCGCCGTTTATTGCTTTCTAAGAAAGAAATCAGAGAATTGGCCGATGGCGAAAAACAGAAGGGATTGACAATAGTACCGTTATCGATGTATAATAAGAAAGGATTGATAAAGGTTGATTGCGCGTTGGTTCGTGGGAAGAAAAAAGGAGACAAGCGTGAATCACTGAAGAAGAAAGAAGCGCAAAAAGATATGCGTCGTACTTTGAAAAGAGAATATTAGAGGCACCACCGAAGCGGTGGAAGTTCAAAATCCAAAACTCAAAATCCAAAGAATGGAGAACATCTATTTTTTGAACTTTGATATTTGTGCTTTGTTATTTCTTTCGTGTCGGGGGATGCCTCGTTTCGACAATGTGACGATTGTTATACGTGCGTGGTGGAAGTGTGCTGACTTCCTTAAAACAGTACAAACATACCTGCACAATCTGCAGTCAAAAGTCCATACCTCGCGGTATCGGATTTCGCTTTCGTTAACGCCTAAGCGACGTCTTCTGACATCTTTGTTTGAGAGGTGTTAGCGGGTGTAAACCAATTCAAACTAGCGTACTCGGATGTTCCGACGAATACGTAACACCAATCGGTTCTGGCACGCTATCGTTTCGCCTGTCTTTAAGATAGTGTGTAAGACCTCAAGACAACGCTAGATTACGTAGACTCGTATGACATCACATATTGGACGTGGCTTCATCGCCACCATCTCCACAAAATTAATGAGTCGCAGACGAATATAATTTTGTAGGATGCCGCATTTTGCGGCGCCACAAAAACAAAAAACCACCTCGATGGTGGTTTTTTGTATTCAAGAGAGTGTGATATATTTCCCGCAGACATTGAACCTGAGGAGGTTTTGTTATGAAAAATAAAATCGTCGTCACCGAGAAGTTGGAGTCCACAGTGAAACCCGAGGACACTCATCGAGAACCGCACAACTGCGGTAGGCCACATGACGGCAGAGACTGTCCTTGTTGGCCCTGCAACAACAAATACTGTCCGGCTTGCATGAGCACCTTGACCCCATAAATACCTGGACCTCAAGCAGTACCGATTGCCCCGCCTAGCACAAAGTGCTCGGCGGGGCGCTTTCGTTTTCTATCGTCTCATACCACTTTTCGTGTATAATAACCGCCACATGAAGTCCACCTCTCCAAAACAAAATCCAAATGGAAAAAAGGGAAATGACGGAAAGTTTCCGATGCCACAAATGAAAAATCGCCCATTTCTAATGAACGTGGGTCTTACAGTTCTTTTGCTTGTTGTTCTTTCATTTGCATACAATGCGCTTAACTCACAGGACGCGCCTGAAGATATTCCTCTGTCGCAAGTTGCCAACGACGTAACAGTAGGAACGGTGAAAGCAATTGTGGTACGCGGAGATACCCTTGAACTTACCTACCTAGACAGCACCATAAAAAAATCAGAGAAAGAAACAGGAAGTTCGCTTGTTGAAACACTCTCGTCGTACGGCGTTTCAAAAGAACAACTTGCGACAACATCTCTTTCAATTAAACAGGAATCTGGTTTTTGGTACTGGGTTCTTAATCTCGCTCCAATTCTCCTTCCTCTCGGCTTTATTATCTTTTTCATCTGGATGCTCACGCGACAAGTGAAAGGTGCGGGCATGCAGGCATTTTCATTCGGCCAATCACGTGCAAAGTTTTTTGACCCCAAAGATAAACTCAAAATTACGTTCAAAGATGTTGCAGGTGTGAAGGAAGCAAAAGAAGAACTGCTTGAAATCGTGGACTTCCTCAAGAATCCAAAAAAGTTTCTCAAAATTGGCGCACGCATTCCAAAAGGTGTGCTCTTGATGGGTGCTCCTGGGACAGGGAAGACACTGTTGGCGCGTGCGGTTGCGGGCGAAGCAAATGTTCCATTCTTCTCTATTTCCGGTTCCGAATTCGTTGAAATGTTTGTGGGTGTTGGTGCGTCGCGTGTGCGGGACCTTTTCCAATCAGTGAAGCGTTCTGGTCCCGCAATTATTTTTATTGATGAAATTGACGCCGTTGGTCGTGTACGTGGTGCGGGTCTTGGTGGTGGAAATGATGAACGTGAGCAAACACTCAACCAAATTCTTGTTGAAATGGATGGCTTTGAACCGAATGCGGAGATTATTGTGATGGCGGCAACAAACCGACCAGATGTGCTTGACCCCGCGCTTCTTCGTCCAGGACGTTTTGATAGACGTGTGCGTCTTGATTTACCTGACCGCCCAGACCGTGAGGCAATTCTTGGTATTCATGCACGAAGTAAACCCCTTGCAGAAGACGCAAACTTGAAAGTGATTGCAGAGCGCACGCCTGGATTTTCGGGTGCTGATTTGCAGTCAGTTATGAATGAGGCCGCTATTCTTGCGGCGCGCGAAAACCGCACATCAGTATCGCAATTTGATTTAATTCGCTCTATTGAAAAAGTAATGCTTGGTCCTGAACGAAAGAGTCACATTTTGACGGACAAAGAAAAGAAAATCACCGCCTACCACGAAGCAGGACATGCACTTGTTGCGTCGGTGTTACCAAATTCAGACCCAATTCACAAAATTTCTATCATTGCTCGTGGTCACGCCGGAGGATACACACTCTCGTTGCCCTTGGAGGAACGTCGATTGCTTTCGCGTAAAGAATTTATTGACCGGCTTGCGATGACGCTTGGTGGCTATGCTGCAGAGATGCTTATTTTTGGTGATGTAACAACTGGTCCGTCAAACGATTTACAGGTAGCATCTGCACTTGCTCGGGATATGGTGATGCGCTATGGCATGTCAAAGAAGCTTGGCCCTATTGCATTTGAAGATGATGATATGAAGATGGCGATGAACGGCATCATGCAAGAAGGCGCAGGATATTCAGAAAAAGTTGCAGCTCTTATTGATGAAGAGGTGAGCAGTTTTATTAAGAGTGCACTCGTTGAGGCAGAAAACGCTCTCAAGAATCATCGTGCGCCGTTAGACGCCATTGTGGTGCACTTACTTGAAAAAGAGACGATAGAACAGGAAGAATTTGAGGCTATTTTGCGCACGCATGGCATTGCGGTGAAGAAAGACGCACACAAGGAAAAAGTGGTATCATAGGTATATATAATTTAATTTATACAAATATGTCTATATTTGAAAAAAGATTTAAAGGAGCAGCAGAAGAAAACGAAGGACGTACTGCAAAAGATGTTGTTGGTGAAATTGCCTCTCCACAAGAAGTAGGACGAGAAACTGCAATTGTGTATGAGAAGGTAAAAGACCCCATTCTTTCTATTATAGAAAATAAAAAAATTCGACTTGAGGAAGCATTGTTTCCTGAAAACATGAAGCTTGTCCTAGAGGGAATACAAGAAGAAGGATTGGCAATGGAGCGTGACATGCACCTTCCTGTTGTTGAAGGTGATTGGAAAAAAACTATTCAGCGCGCCGTCAGAGAAAAAATTAAAGAAGGGGAAGATGAACGCGAGCGACGATCTACAAAAATCGCCTAAACAGTTGACAACACCAACTCCCTCTGGTACATTCCGACCCAGAGACGCCAACTTCTGAGGAGGTAGGTATGAGAGTCGCCCGCGCGGTCTCTCATGACCGCCACCAACTTCGCCTGGTTCCGGCAGTACACATGTGCCTTTCTTTTGAGGCACGGCTTGTCTCGGAGAAGCTTGATGAGCGGAAATTGACCGAAAAGCAGTTGAACGCGGCCTACTGGCTCCTGATGGAGCTCTTCAAGGGAGGATTCAACCAAGACATGCTGTTTAAGGCAACGAGGGAAATCACGAGGATTCGCGGACACATCATGGAGGGGTAATTCCTCCGCGAGCAGTGGGGCAGGTGGAAACACCCGCCCCCTTTCTTTTCCACAGAAATATGTATTTGCGTGCATATAATTCTCCTTTTGGTGTATTCTTGAAGTACTATGACAGACCAAAAAAAGTCCATTCTTATTATTGAGGATGAAATACAGATACGCGGAGCGTTGCGTGATTTTTTAGTACAAAACGGATTTGCAGTTCTCGAGGCCGAAGATGGAGAAAAGGGTCTTGATATTGCAACACGGGAACATCCAAACCTCATTCTTCTTGACATTGTGATGCCCAAAATGGACGGTATGACAATGTTGGAATTATTGCGCGATGACCCATGGGGGAAAACGGCCCCCGTTATTATTTTGACCAACCTTTCTGCAACAGATGAAAAACGAAATGCAGATGTTACAAAATTGCTACCGGCGTTTTATTTAGTAAAGAGCGACTGGAAACTTGAAAATCTCTTGGAGAAAATTCACGAATGTCTCTCTTAGTTTTTTTGTTGCGCGAGAATTCTATCGAGTGCAAGCAATGAAGAAATATTGTGTTGCACGTAATCAATACGAATTGCGTACCCATCTAGACTTTCGTGGAATCCACCAACTCCGCTGGAGTTTCCCTTCAATGTGCGTAATTGTGACGCGGTGAATTGTGTTCGCAACTGAAATACTACCGCTTTTTCCATAGCATCGAGGGCAACAAATGCGTATGCGTCATCACCCGCTTTTTTAAAGAGCCAGTATGCTGCACCCAAACCTTCACTGCGTGTTGCTGTTGGAGTTGAGCGTGGTGGGTCGTAGAAACCACCATTCCAATCTTCCTGGTCACCCGTCTTGTTTGTGTGCTGTGCCGCCACAATTGATTGCACAATTTTTTGTGTGTGTGCGAGATAGATTTCATCAGGTCGGTTTGCGTAGAGTTCATTAAGGCCATAGAGAAGCCAATGGTCGTGATTGAGATTTTGTATGGCAACATCTGCATCACGAACCTCAATGAGCCAGTGTGCACCTCGATGTGCCGCATCAATCCATTTTGTATCCCTATCGAGTTCAAAAAGTCGAGCAAGAGCAAAGATGGATTCTCCAGGATAATATTCTGATTCAAATGCCGAACGCTCACCCGTGTCTATGGTGACGTTGTGTACTGTAAACTCTCCGTCGGGTGCCTGTGTGTTGGTAATAAAATTTGCGAGTTGTTGTGCAAGAGAAAGATAGGGATACGCGGTCGTCGTTGTTCCGGTCGCTTCTTCAGCAATACTTAGATATTTTGTAAATGCGAGTACCGCGAGAGCATTTCCGCCGAGTTTTGTTTCATTACCCTCTTCAATACAGAGTGCATCAGACATGAACGGACAGGGGACTGCACTTTCTGCAAGATAATTGAGAGCAGATTCCGCGGCGGTTAAATATTTTTGCTCATGTGTTGCTTCGTATAATTCTAAAAGGGAATATGTTGTGCCTGCGTGACGAACAATGTTGTACGAAGAAGATTCGGTGTCTGTGACAGGGTTGTACTGATAGACAAATGAACCATCGGTGTTTGTGTGTGCTGCCAAATAGTTACCTCCGAGACGAGCGGCTTCAAGATATGTTGATTCGCTCCTAGCGTATGAAAAAAGACCGATTCCAATCAAGAATGCTCCTCCAATAATCATCATGTATAACCCTTGTGTTTTTTTGTTCATTTTTTATTTTTAATACCGAGAATATCTTCGATATATAAGCTTAGATTACATTAACTGCAAATCTGTGTCCGCCCCCTTGGACTCGAACCAAGAACCGCCGAGGTATAAGCTCGGTGCTCTAACCAATTGAGCTAGGGGCGGACACAGGTTTTCAATCACCAGTAGCCATTGTGATATCTGAAGCGCCTGAATGCAACCCTTTGCAACTTCACTGTGTCTGGCGGTTTCTCTGTAACTTTACTACAATAGGACGACATTCATATATGGGAGCACCACTAACAGGGTATGACAGTCTTGCTGACGCGCTGGCGAAAGCAGGAGAGGGGCACGAAATGGCTTTTCGGGCGATTTATGAGCACCTCATAGACAGGATGTTTTCTTTTGTTCGTCCACGAGCTCGTTCGCGTGATGAGGCGACGGATATTGTGCAAGATATTTTTGTGGACGTGTGGGGAGCAATGCCACGTTTTACATACATATCAGATGCACATTTTTATAGCTTTGTGTTTACGATTGCAAAACGCCGACTCATTCGTCACTACAAAACGCACACCCACGAATCGTTAGACGATTTGGAACAAAGTGAACACCCTCGCGTTGAGGCGGACATCACGGACCCAGACGGCATACGACATCTCATTGCACAGTTGCCAGAAAAACATCGTGATGTGATAACACTACGTTATTTTTCAGGATTACCTTTTGTTCAAATCGCCGAGATGCTACATACCACAGAAACAAACGCCAAAGTTCGTCACCACCGCGCGCTCAAAGAGCTTCGAGTTTTAATGCAAAAATATGAATAACGAATTTTCAACAATTGAAGACCAGCTAAAGCGGGTTTCCATACAAAATCTTTCAAACGAAGAGAAACAAACACTCTGGGTGTCTATTGCGCGCGAACATTTAGCACGACCCGTAGTATCTCCATACTCGTGGATGTTGATAGTACACCGTCGTTTGATGGTAACTGTTTCAGCGATTCTCATTTTTGTTCTTGCTGGGGGTAGTACCGTTGCTCTTGCTGATAGTGCAAAACCAGGCGACACACTCTTTGCTCTTGATCGCGCAACGGAAGGTGTTGTGCTCGCACTTACTTCAGAAAAGAGTAGGGACAATGTGCGTGTTGCAATGGCAAATGAACGCGTTGATGAACTTGAGGCACTCATCTCTGATGAATCATCACGTCGCCTTGCCCGTGGGGAACAAACACCAGAAGCTACACTCATGATGGCGACACTTGCGGTTGATACTGCCACAAATACTGAAAGTGGTTCTGGACAAGAATCTTCAGAGGATGCACGTGCATTTTCCAAACAAGATATACAAGAAGGTACTTCAAATTCAAATAAAGATGTTGGAGCACCTGTAGAAATGAAAGACAGAAAGCGCTCTGATATTGAGGAGGCACTCTCGCTTGTGGATGAAATTTCTACTGAGCTTGAAAAGAGGGGTAACACAGAGGGGCACGATTCAGTTAAGCGTGCCATGAGACGTCTCTCAGGCAAATTTAATGAACTTCCTCAAGAAGATAATGATACATTTAGAGCGCCATTTGAACGCGCCTTTGTAGGTGAAGCTCGTTGGAATGATGATGACGATTCGAACGATAGTGATTCAGACGATGATGGTGACGACAGTGGTTGGTCCAATGAAGATGGATTGCTATCTCCACCAAACCCACGATTTGAAGATACTCTTAATGGTGGAGGTACCACGGGCGACATTCATCAAGGAGGTGGTCCAGCGGGAGGGGGTTCTGTTGAAGGAACATCAACCCGTGACTCCAACGGTGACGATGATGACGATGATGGTCGCGGAGGAAATGACGATGACGAAGAAGGCGACTAATATAGATTTAAAAACACCGACCAGAAAATGGCCGGTATTTTTATGCGAAAACCCCCGCACATGATTCGTGTGCGGGGGCGAGGTCACCTTGAGGAGTATTCCTCGTTCAGGCGAAGGATGCTTTCGCGAAATGCCGAACTACTCTGTTCTCGGGTAACATGCTCCCACGGGTACCGAACATAAAAGACGACTTCTCCGTTCTCGAATCGAAAGGACTCCGAGTTGTGTGCCGCCTTGACGGCGTCGTCGGGGGTGATTGGAAAATCCACCGTTTCCAAGATGAGGACCCTACTGAGTTCTCCACTCGTCAGCACGAAGCTCGATATCCGCATCTTTTTCTCCCTAGAGTTTTGAACAACGATTGAACTGGAACAATAATATCATATTAAAGTACACTTGTCAATTATTCAAAGTGAACTGATTCACGCTCTCGCACCGCATCCTTAAGGAGTGGTGTGTTTCTTAATTCAGAATCTGTTTCAATGAGTTGTCGCGCTTCATTGCGTGCGGCTTCAACCATTTTTAAATTGCGAAGTGCTTCCATACCGACATCGGTGATGCCCCATTGTCGTCCGCCGTACAGTTCACCCGAACCGCGTAGTTCCAAATCGCGTTCTGCAAGCTCAAAACCGTTTGCGGAAGATGCGAGTGCTTTCAGACGGTCGCTTGTGGAAGCACTTTTTGAATCAGTAAATAAATAACAATATGCTTGGTAGCTACTTCGCAGAACACGCCCGCGGAGCTGGTGTAGTTGTGCTAAACCAAAGCGGTCCGCACCTTCAATAATAATTGCGGTGGCATTGGGAACGTTCACGCCGACCTCAATGACCGACGTGGCGACAAGAATATCAATTGCTCCCTCTGAAAATTCTTTCATGACACCTTCTTTTTCTTGAGGTTTCATTTTTCCATGCACAATACCGATGCGCGATTTTGGAAATACGTCGTGTTTGAGGCGTTTTGCTTCTTCAACAACTGACTTTGCACGAAGCGCTGTTTCTTTTGCTGGGTCTGGTTCGTCAATACGCGGACAGACCACAAATACTTGCCTGCCCTCGTCTATGAGCGTTTGAATGTGCGCGTATGTTTGTGCGCGTTTTGCTGGCGTAACGATTTCCGTTTTAATTTCTTTTCGTCCTTTTGGTTGTTCATCAAGAAGTGTGAGGTCAAGGTCGCCGTAGACCGTGAGTGCAAGCGTGCGTGGAATTGGTGTCGCTGTCATTGAAAGGAGATGAGGCATTCGCCACGCGTCACGGTCTGGAGCATCTGTTTTTCGCGCGAGAAGTGCGCGTTGGTTGGTACCAAAGCGGTGTTGCTCATCAATAATTACGTAGGCAAGGTGTTTAAACTTCACGCTCTTTTGAATAAGTGCATGTGTGCCGATAAGAATAGGGATTTCACCACTGGCGACCCATTTGAGCAGTTGTGGACGGGAAATATCGGTCCATCCGTTCGGGTTCACTTTTGAAGGGAATTTTTTGCAACCAGAAGAGGTAATGAGTCCAATTTGAATCGGTAAATCCTTAAAGAATTCAATAAACGATTCAAAGTGTTGTTGGGCGAGAATTTCTGTTGGTGCCATATAGGCCGTTTGGAGGTTTCCGAAATCTTGATCCTTTCCTTCAGCACTTTTTGGTCGGCTGGTGACCACACAATACGCCGTTGCAGCTGCAACAAATGTTTTTCCTGAACCAACATCTCCTTCAAGGAGACGGGACATTGCGTGAGGTGAGTCAAAGTTTTCAAGAATGCTTTCAATTGCTCGTGTCTGCGCGTTTGTGGGTGTAAAAGGAAAGCGTTTGATGAACGTGGTGAGTTCTTTTTTTGAAACAGAAATATCCCACGTTGGAAGTGCGTCTGCACGGGAGCGTTCCTGTTGTTTTTGGAGTTGGATGAAAAATACTTCTTCAAATGCAAACCGTTTGCGTGCGGCGATTGCATCCGTTTCAGTTTTTGGTGTGTGCATCCACACGAGTGCGGTTGCGAGTGCGGGCAAATTGTATTTTTTTAAAATATCTTTTGGAATTGGATCGTGTAAAGCATCCAACACATCTTGTGTGAGGATTTTTTGGATTGTGTAGAGAAACCATCGCGACGTAACACCGCGACTCTCAGGATACACAGGAATGAGAGGCATGTCGGCGTTGTGTTCTGTCGATGTACCGAACAACACATTGTTTGCATTTGGAAGCCTGGCTTCCAACGCGTTGGAAGCCAGGCTTCCAAAGGGTTTTGCGTGCGTAATTTCTGGATTAATCATTGAACGCTTGCCGTCTTTCTCTTTTATTTTTCCTGCAACAACAACTAAGGAGCCTTCAGGAAACATTTTTGAAATGTATGGTTGGTGAAGCCAGAGGAGATGCAAACTTCCAGATTCATCTTTAAGTGTTGCTTCAGTCATGGGAATTTTACTTTTCCATGCCTTGCGTGCTTTTGTTTTTGAAATGGTGCCAATAAGAGACACTACGCCGTCTGATGTGGTTGTTTGAATAACGCCCTCATTTGCCGATGAAATGTATCGTGCAGGGAAGTGGTAGAGGAGGTTGTGAAGTGAGACAACACCGAGCTTTTTGAGTGCCTTTGTTTGGTACTCGTTAATTCGAAAATGTTTGGATACAGGTTCGATGAGGTTCATACACTTATTGTACCGCAGGAGGATAAAATAGTTCTCCCTTGACTCCTTGAGTATTAAGCTAATAATGAAGGTATTATAAAAAGTAATACTTGTAGTATTTATGAAAAAATACCTCTCCCTGTTCGCTGTTGCCCTTATCGTTGGGGCTTTTTTTGTGCAACCAGTACGTGCGGAAACAAACCCAAGTTCAATGCAGGCACTTATTCAATCGTTAATGGCGCAAGTACAAGAACTTCAGCGTCAATTAGTAATTTTACAGGATCAAGCTGGTGGTAGTAATGCCACCCCATCAATAACAGTCCTCTATCCAAACGGAGGGGAGACGTTGAAGTTCGGCACTATGATAGATATTGTATGGACAGCCCCGAACATAACAAAACAACAACAGTATTTTGATTTATACGTGCAGACAGTCGGTGCTGATGCCAATAAACGTTTCCTACTTAATTCAGCAATACCGATGGACGGAACCCAAACAAAACAAACGTATGAGTGGGAAGTTGGTACACAAGGAGCCGCGGGGGCCGCAATTCCGCTCGGGTATTACTACATGGAAGTATGCCCATGGTCACACGGTGAGTATTCAAAACCTCCATGCGATCGAAGTAATGAAACATTCAGAATTACCAATGAAGGTCCAACGACACCTGACTACATCAAGGTAACTAATCCAAACGGAGGAGAGGTGTTGTACACAGGTAAGACGGCAAGGATTACATGGGACAAGCGATTTGATGGTAAAGATGGACGCGTTAGCATTGCTCTTAGGAGTGAGTGTCCAATGATATCGACTAGTATTATGAGCGGTGTTATTGTCTCGGACACGGGAAACACTGGAGAGTACGTATGGAAGGTGCCAAGTAGGTACGCCAATGATAAGTGTGGATACAAAGTACGTATCGCTACAATCCCTGGAACAACGGCATATATGGTTTCTGATGAGAGTAATGATTGGTTTGAAATACAGTTAGGTCAGGGAACCGTAGACGAATCTATTGATGTATTTAATCCAGTTGGTGGTGAAAGATATATTCCAGGACAAGCAATCTCAGTTGGTTTTGATGTACGTAGTCCAGATGGAAAACCAGATGTGGCAATTAAGTTATATAAAACAACGGGTGACAAAGAAACCATAGTAAATGAGGTGTACTACTCATATGAGGATGGGTTTGTTCACAATGGAGAAAATAAAATTAAATTCTACCCAGCAAAAGGTTCAAATTATTCAGATGATGAACTTGTTGGAACATTTAGGATAGAGGTTCTTGTGGGTGAGATATTCTGTTGCAAACCTTGGATTGAACCAACTGATTCAGATATGACGGGAGAATTTTCTATTTCTAGTAATCCAACACCAGTCGATTCTATTAAGGTAATAAGTCCAAATGGTGGAGAAGTCTGGCACGCAGGAAGCACGCATACGATTACTTGGAGTTCGGCAAATCTTTCCAGTGATCGTGTGACAATCAGACTGGCGAGCAGTTGTGCTGGCGGTTGGCCAACGATAGTGCAAGATACCAGTGATGATGGTTCGTATACGTGGAACATACCATCAACGTACGCAAGTACTATATGTAAATACAAAATTGAGGTTGGGGCATGGTATGACGACGGAGAAGGTCCAGATGTGTACGACTTCAGTGATGGCTGGTTTCAGATTGTGAGGTCATATACACTTCCTCCTGTTGTTCTCGGTGCGTCTGCATCGTATCAAGATGTTCTGAGCCAAATGGCAAACACATTGAAGGGAATGCAGGAGCTTTTGCAGGGATTGAAATAGAAAGTAATTTTCAAACAAAAATACCCGACGTAACAGTCTGGTGTTTTTTGTTTGTGTGTCTCCCGCTACCTTAATCAGTACTCGTATGATTATGTACCCATCTCTGGTTGGAAAATCTACCTTGCAGAATATAGGTTTTTTGTGGTTTGTCAATATGTGTGCGATGAAATCGTTTTATTGTCCACCCGTTTCCCACAGTGCCATGAAGAATCCTTGACATGGCTCTATTGCTGGCTATAATGGGTGCTCCTCTAGTAATCAGTCCCGTTCGTCGGTTTGACTGGCGAGCGGGCCTTTTTCTAGACAGATCTTTGACAACTGAATGTAGACCACCTCGTGCACCGAGTACGTGTACGAGGTGGATAGTCAGCATGTGATTGCCACCGCTTTTACGTGCTGGAAAACCCGTCTTTTTCCGACGCAGATTGTCGTACAACATCTGTGTCAAAAAAAGAAATACAAAATATAGAAAATTAGAATGGAGAAAAAGAGCTAATCACAATTTTTCTTTTGTTCTGCTCATTTAGGTGAAAATTTATTTTCATCTTATATGTAGAGTTTGATCCTAGCTCAGGATGAACGCTGGCGGCGTGGATAAGGCATGCAAGTCAAGGGGGCCCGCAAGGGCAACCGGCAAACGGGGTAGTAACAGGTGGGAACGTACCTAGAAGTCAGGAATAACCTGTCGAAAGACAGGCTAATACCCGATAGTCTCCAAGGAGTAAAGCTCCGGCGCTTCTAGAACGGCCCGCCCGCTATCAGCTAGTTGGTAAGGTAATGGCTTACCAAGGCGTAGACGGCTAGGGGAGGTGAGAGCCTGACCCCCACCACTGGGACTGCGACACTGCCCAGACACCTACGGGTGGCTGCAGTCGAGAATCTTCCGCAATGCACGAAAGTGTGACGGAGCGACGCCGCGTGATTGATGAAGCTCTTCGGAGTGTAAAGATCTTTTATGAGGGAAGAAGTTTATTGACGGTACCTCATGAATAAGGGGCTGCTAACCTCGTGCCAGCAGCAGCGGTAATACGAGGGCCCCGAGCGTTATCCGGAATTATTGGGCGTAAAGGGTGTGTAGGTGGTTGTATTAGTCTTGTGTTAAAGCCTGTTGCCTAACAACAGAATCGCACGGGAAACGGTACAACTAGGAGGGTGCAAGGGGTGTACGGAACTCATGGTGTAGGGGTGAAATCCGTTGATATCATGGGGAACGCCAAAAGCGAAGGCAGTACACTGGTGCATACCTGACACTGAAACACGAAAGCGTGGGTAGCGAATGGGATTAGATACCCCAGTAGTCCAC
>JANLIT010000001.1 GCA_024653945.1 Candidatus Campbellbacteria bacterium | reverse complement strand
GGATCGAACCGTAGGCGCATATTTTTAACGAGTGTAACGAGTATAAAAATGTAGCGTCTCGAGCGAAGCAAGAGGCGATCCCGTTTGGTATTTACCCGAACAGATTTAAAAGGTGTCTGACCTCTTTTTCCTAAGATGTTGGTGTTGTTACCGAGGTACCAAGGTTGAAACCAGCGTAATTTTCTACACTCATAGCTTTAATCCAATAAATATACGCCGTGCCTAGTTCAACGGTAGTATCAACATATGAGGTCGCTGGAGCAAGAACTTCTACGACTGTCTGGGCAGTACCCACACTGCCGGTATATCTTGTAATCATATATTTATAGATAATTCCTTCTGAAGCAGTCCATGCCAATGAGACAGAGGTAGGGCTTGTAGCAGAAGCAGTGAAGTTTGTTGGGCTAGTTAATTTCAAAGTTGTTGCATAAAGTGTAGCAGACGGAGTCGAAATATTTCCGGCGGAGTCGACTGAAACGATATAGGCAGAATATTGGACTCCCTGAGCATACCCAAAATTGCCTACACCGCTTGCATTTGCTGGGGAGAAATTAAGAGTAGTCGTTACATTTGTAGCAGTGTTCGTCAAATATATCCTATATCCTGCGACGTCATTTCGCGTTGTCCAAGAAAACGACAAGTAGCCTGAATATAAATTGGTGCCGGGAAGCGTCGAAGACATCGAAAATCCAGCAGGAGCAATCAGTGTTGTCTGAGGAGGGGTTGGTGGTGTGGTGGTGGCAATTGGTGGTGGAGGGGTAATAACTTCTGTGGAACACGCCCCAAGAATATCATTCTCATGATTACTGTGTCCTTCTGGTCCTATCGCATTACATGATACTGTGAGTGTCTGCCCACTGTCTGAATTTTCTGAGGGTCTGTGACAAATAGTTACCTGCTCCCCAAGATTAGGGCATGTCATAAAGACAACTTCAGTAGAAGATGCGAAGCGCCATCCACTTGCGCCGGGATTTACGAGAGCCAAAAATGCACCAGTCGATTTTTCATAGTATTGACACGAAGAACCACCGTCACCACAAGACGCATCATTGCCGTTTTGTTCGAGAAAAGAAATAACTTCATAGTCATTACCATTACGAGAGTAGTGAAATTTATGTTCTCCGGCATCAATGGGATCTGACGGAACCGAGGGTATATATTTTGGTGCAAGACCCGGAATCCATTCTGGTTTGCCATTCACATATTCAACACCACTTTCGCCGGGCGGTACTCCATTGTCAGTTTCGTAAAGGGCGATGGCGATCGCAATCTGATTTATATTTGCTACTCGCTGGGCATCACGCGCTTTTTCACGAGCAATGCTTATACTCACCAGAACAACGGCGCTCAAAATTCCAATAATCGCAATAACAACCAAAAGTTCAATAATGGTAAAACCACGATTAAACAACGTCTTTTTTATTTGTTCCATGTTATTTCTGCACAGTGTGCAGTAGTTACTGCCTGCCCCTTTTAGAAAGATAAAGACAAAATAATGTTAACATATATTTGATATAACTACATACCAAGAGGGTTTTAAAAAGAGTGCCTGACTCCATTTTATTTTTTATGAATTAGGTTTTGAATAGACCCTAGGGTAGTATGTGACCAGTTAAAGGTTCTGAACTCAGACCAATACGTGAGCAGAAAGGTTCTTTGTAACTACCGACCAATGGGTCAGGGGAGGCATTCTTTTGGGCAAACAGCGTGAATACGATAGGACGTGGCGAAGTAGACACCCAGAAAAATGGATTGCCTCAAAAAAACGGAGTCACAACAAGTGCCCCGTCAATCGGTCCAATCACCGCAGACCTTGGAGCAAGAATGAAGATTTGAGGGTGCTAGACCCAGAGTGTCCAAACGACAGAACTCTTGCGTTTGAGCTTGGACGCACGATGATTGCAATCAGGAATCGTCGAGCAAGAATCCACCCTCATTGCTCTCAAGTTGATACCGTCGAATGAGCCGTGCGCTCTCCGGCGGCTTTTTTGTTTTAGAAAGAGGTAGAGGTTCTGTTCAAGGAGCTTGACTTTTAATAATAATAGTGTATCATACTAAGCGGATACATAAACCCGTCTCGGAAAGGAGACAACAGTGGAAAAGTACAACGTGCAGTGCCTCTGTGGGTATGTCGGGTCCGCTCCGGAAGGGAGCGAACTCGAACAGCGCTGTGCAGAGTGGGCGGCTG
This sequence comes from Candidatus Campbellbacteria bacterium, assembly GCA_024653945.1. NCBI lineage: Bacteria > Candidatus Campbelliibacteriota > Candidatus Campbelliibacteriota bacterium. The sequence goes on along the minus strand of JANLIT010000001.1, from coordinate 85,785 downwards.
AGGGTCACTTCAGTGCGTTGGTCCTTGCTCCCGTCGAGTGCCCCGATTGTCAGGAGAGGAAACGAAGGGATGAGCGTCTCGCAATCGAGTTCGACCTCGACCTGATGGAATTCCCTCTGGCGTAGAGGTCTACAAGGACCCCTGCACCACAGCTGTCGAAGAAGCCGTGCGCTCTTCGGCGGCTTTTTTGTACCAAAACTTCTTCAGGGTTATCGTTCGTGGTCCACACGTCCAGAGCCATAGGCCACTCCTGGTGCCATGTAAATAACTCCTATTGCATGGAACAGTTTGTCGTATTTCTTACGTAGCTCAAGCAATCGTTCTGTTGTAATAGTTGTTCCAGTACTAAGAGTTTTTAATTGAGGCCAAATCAACAAGAGGTCATTTTTTGCCGCAGCCCTTTCCTGACTGGCGAGCGCCTCTTTTTCAGTTTGAATAGCAAGAAGAAGTTCCAAGTCGTGTTTTGTTTCAAAGGCAGTGAATAATACTTCAAGGTCTTTAATTTCTGGTTCAGCATCTCTTTTTAATGTTTTGTTCTCCTCTTCAAATAATTTGAGTAATCTCTCAAGGTGTGCCTCACACACACCCCGTGTTTTTTGGTCAGGCACTTGTTTAATGGCCTCTAAAAGTGCCCCCTTGTCAAAAAGAAGCTCAAGTTTTGGTGGTTGTGTGGGATTGACTCCCCACGGTGTAAAGGTCTCAAGGTAGTTTACGTCTCCTTGTTCGCTTCTGGTGTAGTTACCAAGATTTTCGTCAATGTTAAAACCAAGTCCGATATTTTCAAGTTTTGAAGTAACCTCGGACATTTCTGCACTCATTTCTTTGACCATTTGTTTTCCTGCTTCCTCAGAATCAATACCCACTAGGCGCTCTTTTTGTAATAACGCGTGCCCTGGTGTGTGTGCAATACGCTCTCTGTCAAATGTTTGTTGTCCGTTAGTTGATTCTCCAACTTGATAGATGTCAGGCACGTGTTGGGGGAGGAGTAGATGAATTATTTTTGTTAAATAAAAAGCACCCTTCAGTTTATTGGGGGTATCTTTTTCCACATACTCCTGTTTTTTGAGTACAGAAATAATCCTCTCTGTGTTTGCGGGGTTAACAAAGGTTTCTTTCTCATCTCCTACACCGAGTGGTTTTTGTTCTCCTGATTCAAATATGCCGAATCTCATATTCTTTCATTGTATCGGAAAGTAGCATTTGAAGTAAAGCATTTCCCTGCGTTCTTTTGTGTGCTAAGGTTTCCCCAGAACGATATCAAAAACACCTAGAGAGGAGTGCCAATGTCCTTTTCAGTAGCAGAGTTCAGAGTTCTTGGGGAATCTACTGAGAACCTGCACGGTAGACAGTCCACCAGGCCAAGTGACATTTCCGTCCGACCAACGGGAGCTACCGGCAGGTTCGGCAAGCTTGAGGTTGAGGTGTCGGCGGGAAGGTTGGTTCTCTTTTTCCAGAGAAAAAAGGGCGACCTCTGGGCAGGGTTTCATCTTCAAGAACTGATGAAGTTCTATGAAGAGAACCTCTGGGACCCAAATCTGGTGTTCTTCGGCTTCTGGTGTTCGTGGCTGGACATGGCTTCACCGCAGTGGATGTCTCCTGACCAAGTTCTGCTGGTTCAGGATGATAGGGGTGTGTTCCATGTTACAAATCGCTTTATTGAAGCCTGCCAACAGCACTAGATTGGCGCCACTCGTGGTGTTGGGGGTAGTAACAGCCGGCCTTTTCTAGGGTCGGCCTTTTCTTTGTGTAAGTTTTATACATACTTTGATACAATGAAATCGTATAAAGACATTGTACGATAAAATTTAAACACGGACCATGAGACACTCTCCGTGCAAAACATAGTATTACAAATAAATTTTATACATATGAAATCACTCATTATTTGGATTGTTATTATTATTCTTGTTGTTCTCGGTGTTATGTGGGTACGAAAACCAGCCGTTCTCGTTCCTCCCACGGACCCAGGAACAACCACAACAACAGTGACACCAACAACACTGCCACCAACAGCAGAATTTTTAGTGCCTACGGCGTCTGTAGCAATAGAAAATTTTGCCTTTTCTCCGAAGACGGTTACGGTGAAGAAAGGAACATCGGTTACATGGACGAACAAGGATAGTGCACCACACACGGTAAGTGTGGTTGGAGGTGCTGGCCCATCAAGCGTCTCATTGGCCACGGGCGCTACATTCTCTTTTACCTTTGATACTGTTGGAGTATTCCAATACACCTGCTCACTGCATCCTTCAATGCAGGGAACGGTGGTGGTAACAGAATAACGATTTTAAAAAACCCGCCAGGTGGCGGGTTTTTGTTATATTCACGTATATAATGGTATATCAAGACAGTGCTTGTTTGCAATTTTTTTGTGTAGCGTTACTATTCTTACTATAAGCGTTACTATTCTTACTATACATGATTACCACAAATTTTCTCCTCGCAGGGATTGCTTTTTTGGTCTCTATTGTAAGTGGCCTCTATTTTCTTGTGCTGTGGTTTTTAAGCGGAAGAAAACATGCATTTCATTTGTATTTAACTTTTGGATTTGTATTTCTTCTTTTGTTTAAAATGCCAAACATTATTATAAACGCAAACATTACCGTTGTTCAGCGTGATTTATATCCATTTTTTTTCATAACACTTATTCTGCATCTTCTCGCATACTTTTTATTTATAGAAGTGCTTGCTATGCTGAAACCGTTTTCTCACCATAAAGCTTTTACTGTTGTGTCGGCCATAGTACTCATTCTCTCGGGTGTGTATTTTTCCCTAAGCTTTTTAATTCCTACATTTGATACAAACTATGCTCCCGTGTGGCTTTCGCACGTACTCTTCTTTATTCCAATGCAGATATTTTTACTTTTTAAACTCCGAGATATTAAACAACAACAACTGTCTTCGTTTTCTGTCGTTTCAAAATCAGGCATCTTTTTTGTCATGTCGGGGGTACTAACACTTTTGGTAACATCTCTGCTTTATATCTTTGTTCAAGTTGGTTTACCTCAACAATCTTTTTGGTATTTGTCGGTTATTTCGTCGCCGTGGATATCAGTTTTACAGATTATTGCAGTACCACTTCTTTTCTTTGGGTTTCGTGCAATAACACTTACATATCTCCGAAATAATAAATAGTTTAGCGGTATTTTTTAATCAAAGAGTTTCCACATGGCGGAATCTTCGTTACCGTCAATTTTAAAAAGTGCAATACCCGCAAGTCCATATTCCCGCGCAAGCTCAATCTTTTGTCTGATAGCTTCCGCATCACTCCACGTTGCATAATAGAACACTGACGCGAGCCCGGTCGCCTTTGTGTATGCAAATGATTGTGCTGCAACTCGATTTGCGCTGGATGTGTTTGTTGGGATGGGTGCGTTATATAGGAATTGTGGCGCCGTTGGGAGGAGAGAGAACGTAAAACTCAACTCGCCAGCGTCACTACGCTCGGGTGTGATACCGTATTGTTTCGCGGTCTTGATTCCATACGAAGGATTGAACGCACCAGTCTTCCCATACTCCTGATATGCTCCAGAGCGTACGATAACCTCATACTCATGTCCATATGTGGGAACGCCAAGTGAGATTTTTTCTTTAGGAATGGTCTGTAGTGTCAACTCAATGACCTTGCGGACCCACGCGGGGTCTGACATGGGGATATATGCTTCCCCAACGTGTGCGTCGTTGAGTTTGAGATCTGCGCGTTGCTGGTCATAGGTCATGATGTTCACACGATCACAGTATTTTGCAATTGCATTGTAATCATTCGCATAGCGCAAGTCGGTGGGAATTGTTTTGTAGAGAGAATCTGGTGGAGTTCGTGCTTCAATGGTGCACGAGAGAACTTTTCTTTTTCCAAGTTTCTTTTTGAGCTCTTTGAGAAAAAGTGCAAAAGAAGTATATGTTTCGGCACTCTTTCCTTCATAATCAATGTCCACACCATCAAACTTTTGCTTTTTCACCATCGTTACAATCTCTCCAATATGTTTTGCTCTAAGGTTTGGGTTGTTCAATACTGTGTATATGGCACCCGTGTTGCTCCACATAACTGTTGGAATGACAAGCACATCTTTCTTTTTTGCTACAGTGAACAACTTCTTCCATGCACTTTGTTTGATTTTTCCTAAATCAAGCAGGGAACCGTCACTTTTTACGGAATAGTTAAAAGGAAAAATAGCCGAGAATGCATCAATATTTTTTCGTGCATCTTTTGTGCCACTGGATACTGCCCAGTAGGGAATCCATCCTGATATTTTTAAATCAGTGTTTGCGTGGACGGAAGAGGGAGCCACAGTCATACTAATCAATAGAAGACAGAACAGAACCACCAACCAAGAAAGAGAGTGGATTTTTTTCATACAACCAGTATAGCAGTAAAAAACACCCGAATGGGTGTTTTTTACTTTAGGGGCCTATTTTCTTGTTTTCTTGGCCGATTTCTTTTTTGCGGTTGGTTTCTTTGTGTGATGAACAGTTTTTGTTCCAGCTTTTAATTCCTTTGAAATATTTTTCCAATGACTTTTGAGTTCTGACACAAACACGGCGACTTCTTTAGGGTCAAGTTTCTGTAGTTTTTTGTAACGTCCAGCAACCTCTTTAACTGTTGCGTGGTATCCTTTTTCGGTTATCGTTGACGCTTTCTTTAGTTTTTGTATAACTTCGTTTTTTGCTTTGTGTGACCACGCCTTGGCTGTAGCACGATTTTTCTTCGCATGTTTTGACCCGTAAAAGAAATATGTTCCTGCGGCCGCTGCTGCGAGTACTGCGATTCCTGCTCCCGTCGCCACCTTTTTTGTTGTTTTTTTCATGTGCGATTTCACAAAATCGCATCGCGTAATTGTTGATCTCACGAGATCATGTCACGTACCGTTAATAGAAACGTAACACAGAGCGCGATGTAATTCTACTGGTTACTGTCTTTTTTAATACCCGCTTTCTTTTTTTTGTTTATTTTCTGCCGTTTAATGAATAATCCAATAAAATAATCAAAAATCGTTTTTATCTTCGTGCCTTCTTCTTTCACCGCACCGCGCAGTTCATCAATATCACCAACAAGTTTATCACCTTCTTTTCGCGCGACTTCTGAGAGGTGTCGCAGGTCTCTAAAAATTGGAATGATGTAATACATTGATACACCAAACGTAATGATAAGAAGAACAACAAAGATGCTTGTGATAAAGAAAAAAATATCTGCGTGGATAAGTGTTTCCATACACAATAGTTTACCATACATGCTCTGGAATTTTGAAAAATTTTTATACTAAACTGTGTATAGGTTAGATTCTAGATGCTTTAGTGGTGGGCGAGTGTGATGTGCACAAAAATAGAGCACCGTTCATAGTACTTGACATGTATAATATAGTATGATACAGTTGTATCGGAAAATATGTCACGCAATTTCGCGTGACTTAGCGGGAGAGAGTACATGGCTGACCGTAAGAACCGCTGGGAGCGTGTGCAGAAGACGTTCCACTCTGTCGAGAACGACCTCGATCCCAGCACCCCGAGGAAGTTGGGGACGATGCGCAAGGTGCGCATCAGCGCCCCCACCGGAGCGAAGCCGAACCGAATGCTGGTTTTCTGCGGGGTGATTCACATGAACCCGCGCCAGCCTGTCATCTTTCTCCTCCCGAGCCAGTCCTTCTAGGACTTCCTTGGGGCAACCCGAAGCACCTTGTAGAGATACAGGGTGCTTTTCTATTTCTCTAGAGTAAAAGGTGCTACAATCAAGCCACATTACACATATGGAACCTTCACACAAAATAGCAGACACACTCTTGAGCATTATTGTTGTTGTCCTTCTTATTATTCTCGGATACGGAGGATATCGTTTTTATACAATCAACGGTCTTTATTTGTCAGCATCAAGCTCGGTCGTGTCACTTCAAGGTGAGTTGTTACAAGCAGAAGAAGAAAAGACAAATTTGCGTGATGAACTTAATTTACAAGAGTCACGTGTGAATAATCTTGAAGATCAAATAGAAGAGCTTAGTGGCACAGTGGGAGAATTTGAAAAGTTGAGTAAACTAGATCCTGAATTATTGCAAAAATATTCCAAAGTATACTTTTTGAATGAAAATTATACGCCACCAAGGCTCGTTACTATTGATAAGGATCTTCTCTATGACGAAAAAGTTGCACAACAAATTCACCGACAAGTAAGAAGTTTCCTTGAAAACCTCATACAAGACGCAGAGGATGATGATGTAGAGCTTTTTATTGTTTCTGCATATCGTTCATTTGGTACCCAAACTGCTCTTAAAACTGGATACACAGTGAGCTATGGGTCGGGCGCGAATGCTTTTTCTGCAGACCAAGGATACTCAGAACACCAACTCGGAACGACGATTGATTTTACGACGACTGGTTTGAACGGTGGGTTAGATGGTTTTGGGGCAACATCTGCATATACATGGCTTGATGATAATGCGTATAAATATGGTTTTGTTCTCTCGTATCCACAGGGAAATACGTTTTATCAATTTGAACCGTGGCATTGGCGATTTGTGGGCACAGACTTGGCCCGTATATTGCACCGAAAGAAAATTAACTTTTATGATATGGATCAGAGGGAAATCGACAAATATCTCATCAGTATTTTTGATTAAAAAACAACAGTAATCACACGTAATCCACCGTCTTGTTTTTGAGATATGGGGAGAGTGATACACTAAGAAGACAACTATTATTACTAGTAGTATATATAAAAAGTATGGATCAAGTAAACAATAACGCGTCACAACAAAACAGCGCACCACAAGGAACACACGCAGACGATGCTGCAAGTAAGAATACACTCATGGGTATTCTTTCATACATCGGCCCATTGGTTTTAATTCCGTTTTTTACAAACAAAGAACAACCATTTGTGAAGTTCCACATTAAACAAGGACTTGTAGTATTGAGCATTGAAGTTATTGTATGGATTTTGGGCATGTTTATGTGGCAACTCTGGATGCTATTGAACATTGTCAATATCGCAACACTCATTCTTTCCATTATCGGAATTGTGAACGTTGTAGAAAAGAGAGAAAAGGCGCTTCCACTCGTTGGAGGTTTCTCAAAATACTTTACGTTCTAGCGTAGACGGCGTAGTACAAAAAGCCACCAAACCATCGGTGGCTTTTTGTTTGGGTGATACACCCCGTTAGATATCTTGTTTATATATAGACATGAGTTGGTATAGCGGGTTTGTATCTAACGGGGTAAACTACACACCGTGGATTCAAAGAAATTTATTTGGCTCGGGCTTTTTGTCGGCTCATTTGTCGGTGGGTATGTGCCAACGTTGTGGGGAGCAAGCCCGTTTGGTTTTTCTTCAGTTATTTGCACGGCCATCGGTGGATTTCTCGGTATCTATCTTGGTCTTAAAATAAGCTCATAGACTTTTAGGTAAGCTGGGTATAACCCAAATAAACAAAAGGTCTTTCAGAGAGCATTTTAGCACTGTGGATAACTCATTTGCACTCCACAAAGGGGTAGTATAAGATTGCTGATGTAGACGTCTCCACGCAAGTGGGGGCGTTTACATTTTAGGGGGAATGTTGGCAAGGTGGATAACCACTTGCGCCTCTTAAAAAATTCTGTACCATGTATCAAACAGACGTCTCCACGCAAGTGGGGGCGTTTGTACGTTATGATGTATATATGAACACCACGTATCTCAAAATAAAAGTAACTCCAAACGCTCCAAAAGAAACCATTGAAGATAAAGGTGATGGGCGATTTGTTATATCTGTTCGAGAAAAGGCACAGGACAACAAAGCAACACTACGTACACTGGCTCTCGTGGCTAGGCGTTTGGGCATTCCTGTTTCAAAACTCCGTATCCGTACCGGACATCATGCAAGAAATAAAGTAGTTGAAGTGTTAGAATAGGAGTATTACTCGTTCATCGTCATTTCGTATGCTCAATATCTCCCTCAAGGCGACAGGTATGGAATTAACATCAGCGATTCGTTCGTATGCGCAGGAAAAGGTTGTTTCAGTAGGAAAATTCATTGACCCTTCAAAAGAAGCGTACGCTGAGGTTGAAATGGGTATGACAACACGCCACCACAGTGGAGGTAGTATTTTTCGTTGCGAGATAAACCTACGTGTTGAGGGTGAGCTTATACGCGTGGTTTCAGACAAAGAAGATTTGTATGCGGCAATTGATGTTGCAAAAGATGAACTTCTTGATGAAGTACGAAAACGAAAAAATAAAAAAACACGAGATTCTCGCCGAGGCGCTCGAATGTTTAAATCACTTTTGCAGAAGATGGGACTTGGAGGTGGGGATGAAAACTAAGAAAGAAACTCCGCATAGGTCATTTCCTTCCGTCCCTCGGGAATAACTTTTTCAATAGTGAGCATGGTATCTTCAAATCGCGCACGAGTGACAATGACTCGAATATTTTTTCCACTCTTTTCTATAAAGAAAAATGCTCGAGGCCACATATCATATGCCAGTATTTTTAAGTACTCAATATATGGAGCACTATTCATATCCAGCAATGCATCTTCTTTTTTAATCAGTTTGCAATACGTTGCTTGTTCATGATTCTGTTCAATAGGTAAGAGTGTCCCGTCAAGATACTTTGGCAGTACGTCACACAAGAGTTGTGCTCCAATCCGCGCAAGGTGGGGTCGCAAAATGCTTGTTGCAACAGGCCACGGTGCCCCTGGTTCAAGGGAGCGTTGTGCCAGAATTGGTCCATGATCCATTTTTTCATCCAAAAGCATAATGGAAACACCAACACCTGTTGAACTTTGTTCATGTAAAATCTGAGATTCAATTGGTGAGGGTCCACGATGTCGGGGAAGAAGAGATGGGTGTAGATTCAGTGTTCCTCTGTGTGGGATGTTGAGAATAACCTGTGGGATAATTTTTCCATAGGCAACAACAACAAAAAACTCAGGAGTACAACTTTGTAGTGTTGACACGACACGTTCCTCCGAAAGCTTTTCCGGTTGAAGGATTGGTATGGCATGTTTTTGAGCCCACACCTTTACTGGTGGAGGAGTGAGAATTAACCCGCGTCCTTGAGGCGCGTCAGGCGCGGTGACAATGGTATGCGGAATAAACCCCGCATGGAGCAGTGTTTCAAGAGCTGTGACCGCAATGTCGGGTGAGCCAAAAAAGACGAACGAAGGTTTCATACTTATTTTTTTTCAGGTTTCTCAGGTTTCTCTGGTGGCATATCGTGGACATTGCGGGCGGTATCAATAAACAGGACACCGTTGAGGTGGTCTGTTTCGTGCTGAAAAATTTGTGCCAAGAGTCCACTGGCACCGACCTCAAAAGGTTTTCCATCCAAACCAAGAGCGCGCACCGTTGCTTTTGTATGTCGGTGTACTTCTCCATATTTCCAACGAACAGAAAGACATCCTTCCTCCAGCCATTTTTTTGTTCGTGATTTTTTGACAATTGCAGGATTTATAAACACCATATCGTCGGGTGTTTTTTCATCCGTTTCTTTTTTAAAGATGGCTCCTGCAACAATAAATATTTGCAACGGAATATCTATTTGGGGCGCAGCAAGAGCAACACCATCTTTTTGTGTGGCGAGCGCCTTTTTCATATCAGCAACAATAGATGCAAGTTTTTTACCACCAACATCCGATTTTGAAACAGCGTGGGCTTTTCCTCGAAGCACGGGGTTTTTGTTTTGAACAATTTTCACTGTCATGCATATAGTGTACGATTTCTTTGTGTATAAAAAAAGCCCCGGCAGATGAAGGGCAACTCTGCTGAGGCTGAGATATGCGAGGTGAACACGCGCCACCCACACATTCCCACGCTGATAATACACGTTTTTTATGAAAAGTCAATTATTTGTAGTATAGTACGCTGTGTCTATGGAGAAAGTATACGTTGCAATGAGTGGGGGTGTGGATAGCTCGGTTTCTGCCGCACTTCTCCGCGAGCAGGGTTATGATGTCACGGGTGTCTTTATCAAGACATGGCACCCGCCTTTTTTGGAGTGTACGTGGAAAGAAGAGAGATCTGACGCTATGGATGTGTGCGCGCACCTCGGTATTCCATTCAAGACATTTGATTTGGAAGAGGAATACAAAAAAGAAGTTGTTGACTACATGATTTCCGAATATGCATCAGGACGAACACCAAACCCAGATGTCATGTGTAATGAAAAAATAAAGTTCGGTGCTTTTTTTACAAAAGCACAACAAGAGGGGGCACAGTACATTGCGACGGGACATTATGCAAGAGTAAAAGCACAAAGCACAAAGCACAAAGTTCAAAAAATAGAATTACTGGCGGGGGTGGATGTGCAGAAAGATCAGTCATATTTCTTGTGGCGAGTTCCTCGCGACGTTTTTGAAAAAGTACTCTTTCCTGTGGGAGAACTAGAAAAACCTGAAGTGCGCACAGAAGCGCATCGGTTTGGACTTTCTGTTGCAGATAAAAAAGATAGTCAAGGTGTGTGTTTTCTTGGTCAGGTTGATATGAAGGAGTTTTTAAAAAGGTTTATTGATGTTTCTAGTGGAGACATTCTTGACGAACAGGGTAGTGTTATTGGCACACATGAGGGGGCTTGGCTTTATACACTTGGTCAACGACACGGATTTACCGTTACAAAAAAAACACCAACAGACGGACCGTTGTATGTTGTTTCAAAAGATGTCTTGGCAAACACACTCACCGTCTCACAACACCTTCAAACAGCGGACGGTTTTAATCATACAGATATTGTGCTTGAACACACCAATTGGATTTCAGATACTCCAAAACAAGGAAAAAAATATTCAGCACGGTTTCGATACCGTCAAGCATTGCAAGAGTGCGTGATAGAAGTTTTTGAACAGGGAGCTCATGTTCATTTTTCTAAAGGACAGCGTTCTGTGGCGTTAGGACAGTCACTCGTTGTGTATGACGGCGAGGTGTGCGTGGGTGGGGGTGTGGTGTTCTCTGTGGCATAGCATCCTTTCTCACGATATACTTTAGATATGCTTATTTCAAAACTAGATGGAACTCGGGAAGAGTTTTCTCCAGGAAAACTTATCCGTTCGCTTAAAAATGCAGGGGCATCAGATGATGTTGCCACAACAATCCTTACCCATATTGAAAAAGAGTTGCACGAAGGTATTACTACGTCGCACATCTATAATCACGCGCTCAGATTGCTCCAGAAAAAGGAACACCACCCTATTGCGGCCCGATACTCTCTCCGACGTGCTGTACTTGAGCTTGGTCCGTCAGGTTTTCCATTCGAGCAACTTCTTGGTGAGGTATTTAAGAAAAAAGGGTACACCGTACGTGTTGGTGCCATGATGCAAGGAAAGTGTGTATCACACGAGATTGATGTTATTGCACAAAAAGAAAAAGAGCTTATTCTGGTTGAAGCAAAATTTCACAACGCACAGGGATTTAAAACCGATGTGAAGGTGTCGCTCTATATTCATGCCCGAACACTTGACCTGCAGGCGGGGAACTACGACGGGTTATGCCCTCCAGGTGGTACGTGCACGCAGTGGCTGGTGACGAATACAAAGTTTACTGAGAATGCCATTATGCATGGAAAGTGTGTTGGTATTACGATGATTGGATGGGGATATCCACGCAAAGGAAATGTACAAGACCTTATTGAGGAAACGAAACTACATCCGCTCTCATGTCTTACCACGCTTTCAAAGAAAGAACGGGATATGCTCTATCAACAAAACATTGTGTTGTGTAAAAACATTATTGATAATCCAAATATTTTGGAAACAGCCGGTATTACTGGGAAAAAAGTTGATGAGGTTTTATATGAAGCGCACCAATTGTGCACACCTTAAAAATTATAATTTGAAATGTATATGGATATCACAACACTCGGAGGAACTTTTTTTGTTCAGTTACTAACCGCACTCGTACTTGGCATGCTCATTGGTGCAGAACGAACACTTGCAGGAAAAACGGCAGGTCTGCGAACATACGGACTGGTTGCGATGGGCTCATGTCTATTTATAGTTGTTTCACTCGGACTTAAAGATTCTCTCGGTGTATCAGGTGCTGATGTTATGCGTGTTGTTGCTGGCATTATCACGGGTATTGGTTTCTTGGGAGCGGGCGTTATTATTCTTCGTGACCAAACGCTTGTCGGTCTAACGACTGCCGCAGGTTTATGGGTTGCATCTGGTATTGGCGTTGCTATTGGTTTTAAGCTCTACGAAATTGCTTTCTATACAACATTTCTCACACTCCTTACGTTTACCGTCTTTTGGTTTATTGAACGAGGGGTTTCTCATATGGGGCCACAAAATAACGTGTAATGGGAAGATGGGGATAACTACTTGACTTTTCTATAAAAACTGTGGTATTATCTATCTCGGAATAGTGGTTCATTTCATCTAACTTTTTCGGAACCGGAGGTTCTCCAATGTATACCCGAAAAGAAGAATTTGTTGAGAAGGGTTTCTGTCCCTCCTGTGGGTGGGATAAGGACCGCGAAGAGAGGGAGGGGCGGACGTGCTTTGAGTGCTGTCGGCTCTCTGAAGAGGTGTCGACAACCCCGCCACCGCCGGCTCAGAAAAAGAAGGTGAAGAGCGAGGGGTATCGGCGTATGCAAGCCGCTGGCCAACTTGCAGAGTTGAGGAACCGATTCGGTCATACGCCACGTTGGTGACGGTACAACCAACCGCGTTCGCGCGGTATACCGAAGACCTGACCCGTGACTGGGACAGGTCTTCTTTTCGTCTGTGGTACAATTTCATCATGGCATTTACAAAAAGCTACAAAGCAAAACTATTTGACCCAACATCGAGCGAACCGTTTAAGCTCTCTCGTTCAAAAATAGATCTCTTTCATGAGTGTCCACGTTGTTTTTATTTGGACCGACGTCTTGGTGTGGGGCGCCCCTCAATGCCGGGGTTTACACTCAATGTTGCCGTTGACCACTTGCTCAAAAAAGAATTTGATATACACCGTGCAAAAGGTGAGCCACATCCGCTTATGACGGCGTATGGTATTGATGCAGTGCCATTTGAACATAAGGATTTAGATATATGGCGAGAAAACTTTAAAGGCGTGCAGTACGTGCACCCAGAAAGTAACTTTTTAGTTACCGGCGCAGTTGATGACGTGTGGGTGACGCCTTCCGGCGAACTTCACGTTGTTGATTATAAAGCCACGAGTAAAGCAGAGAAACCAAACCTTGATGGTATTTGGCAACAGGGATATAAACGACAAATGGAAGTGTACCAGTGGCTTTTGCGAAACAACGGATTCAAAGTATCCCCGCGCGGATATTTTGTGTACGTGAACGGTAAAAAAGATGTTGAAGCGTTCGATGCAAAACTTGAATTTGATGTTGATGTTATTCCATACGACGGAGATGCGTCGTGGATTGACAGCATTCTTGTGAAAGCACGAAAAACACTTATGAGTGACACGGTGCCTGAAATAGGAGAGCGTTGCGAATACTGTCCATATCGTGATGGGGCAGGGACGGCAATTCGAAATGTTGTTGTGGCACAACGAAAAAAAGAAGATGCTCCAAAAGAAAAAGAAACACTTTTCTAAACACAGTAGTACTCTTGTGTCTTCATTTGCACAAAAAGTGTATGGTGTTGTTGCGCGTATTCCAAAAGGACAAACACACACATACAAAGAAGTGGCACATTTAGCAGGAAGTCCTCGTGCATATCGTGCCGTTGGTAACATTCTTAATAAAAACAAAAACCCGCGCGTACCATGCCATCGGGTTATTCGAAGTGATGGTTCGGTGGGTGGATATGCATTTGGTGGTATTTCAAAAAAGCGTGCACTATTAAAGAGGGAAGGAGCGTTGAACTAGCTTATAGAGAAAGTATCGAGGCAATGCTTTGAGGGGAGTTGACAAAACAGTAATAATGATGTTATACTGCATATGTAAGTTCTTTCACAGTTAACTTGCGAGTAGTCATAGCTATAAGCACCCGAACGATCGGATTTTTATAGCTATGACTACCAGCGCGTGGTGGTCAGATAGCACAAACCTGATGCGTCTCTAACGGGATGTGTCACCAACGAAAGGATGTGCCACATGGCAACCGCGTCCGAAATCAGCGTCGGCGTTTCTCATGAGCTCGCCATCACTGCGACGAAGGTCGGCTTCGAGCCGAAGGACTTCGCGACCCTCGCACACAGCGAGGACAAGATGGCGGGCATCCTCGGCGTGCTTCGCGGTACGCACGAGGTGAAGCCCATCGACCACGTCATCGACCTCGGTTCCCCAGCCAAGCTCCCGTTCGACGGAGCTGTGCTGGAGGTTCACCGTGGCGAAGGCGTCGTGAAGCTCGAGCGTCGCGGTGACGACCTCTACCTCGACGGCAAGCCGCTCAACTTGTTCCTCTCGCGTAAGCAGAAGAACGGGGGAGTGATCGGCGGCTACGACCTCCGCAAGGAGCTCGAGAAGCGGGGCAACAACGTCAGCGCGAAGGTGCTCGACCACTTGGTCGCGCATCCCGAGCTCTGGCCGGAGTCGTGGAAGAAGGACGCTCAGGGCAACACGGTCTACGTGTTCTTCTGGGACGACATTTTCCGCTACCCGGCGAGCGTCGACCTGTGCGTCCGCTACGCGTCTTGGGACGAAGGCACGGTCGTCTCGGTCCGCCGTTGGCTCGGCAGCAACTGGCACGGCAGCGATCCCGCTGCCTCGTCCGCAAGTTAGCTTTCGTTCTACAAACACTGCTCGGTAGTGTGAACCGAGACCCCGCCCCTTCAACAAGGGCGGGTTTCTTCTTTCTCCATTTTCCTGTTAGCTACAAACTATCAGCTTTTTGTATCTATTTTTTGAAATTTGAACTTTGAAATTTGAACTTTGGATTTTGAACTTGCAACAGGTATACTGTTGCTGTACATATGTCATACGCTTTTGCTGAATTAAAAAAGAAAACCGCTGAAATTCAAGAATGGCTCACCAAAGAACTCTCTGCGGTTCACACGGGGCGTGCGTCAGTCTCGCTTCTTGATACAGTTCGTGCGAATGTGTACGGCAGTTTTATGCCTATTGCACAGGTGGCAAACATGTCTATTGAAGATGCACGAACAATACGTATTACTCCGTGGGATTCATCAGTATTGGGTGCAATAGACAAAGCACTTCGTGAAGCAAATCTCGGCGTGTCAGTTGCGACCGATGAGAAAGGACTCCGCGTCTCTTTTCCAGACCTGACGACCGAAACTCGTGAGAAATATGTAAAACTTGTTGGAAAGAAAATGGAGGAAGCTCGTATTTCTATTCGCAGTGTGCGCGACGAAGTGTGGAATGATATTCAAGTGAAAGAAAAAAGTGGGGCACTAGGCGAGGACGATAAATTCCGTGCGAAGGAGGAAATGGAAAAAATAATCACGGAGGCAAACAAGAAACTTGAAGAAACAGCTCGACAAAAAGAAGAAAGCATACGAACATAATACTCATGACTGTTATCCTTTTTATTGTTGTTTTAGCAATACTTATTCTTGCCCACGAAGTGGGGCATTTTCTTGCAGCAAAATCTGTTGGTGTGCGCGTTGATGAATTTGGCATTGGATTTCCGCCTCGTTTGTATAGTTGGCGACCAACAGGAAGTGAAACACTCTATTCAATCAATTGGATTCCATTTGGTGGTTTTGTAAAAATTTTTAAAGAAGATGAGGACATAACAGGGCTCACACAAGAAGAAAAAGAAAAAACCCTTGATGCAAAGCCGTGGTATGCAAAAGTGTGGGTGCTCATTGCTGGTGTACTTTTCAATGTGCTTCTTGCATGGGGTCTTATTTCAATAGGTATAACACTCGGTTTTCCTATGTCGGTGACACCGGAGACGCAGGGGATTGTGGGGGTACCATCTGTAGTTTTGATACACATTGACGAAACGAGCCCAGCGCGTGATGCGGGATTTTTACCAGGTGATGAATTGGTGTCTATTGCTGGTACAACAGAAACGCTCGAAGGACAACTTTCTATTGTTTCGGTTCAGGATTTTATTGCACGACACGGCGAAGAGACATTGACGATTGCTTACACAAGAGAAAAAGAACTCAAAAGTACGACCGTTGTTCCAGAGGTTCGTGTCATTGGACAAGAAACACGCGGAGTGATTGGTGTTGCGCTTGATTACATTGCCGTGGTGAGATTACCACTTTGGCTTGCGGTTATTGAAGGAGCAAAAACGACATACTATGCAACACAAAATATTGCTGTGGGGTTGTGGCAGTTTTTATATCAAGCAGTAACCGGAGCGGCTGATTTTTCACAAGTGGTTGGGCCAGTTGGTATCGTTGGGCTTGCGGGAGATGCTGCGCGCATGGGTTTGGTGACACTTCTTTCGTTTGCAGCAATGCTGTCACTTAATTTGGCAGTTATTAATATGGTTCCGTTTCCAGCACTGGATGGCGGACGTATTTTGTTTGTGATTATTGAGGCAATTAAACGTTCACCAATTAAACCAGTAGTTGCAAACACATTCAACATTGTTGGTTTTGGTCTGCTGATTCTACTAATGGTTGTTGTGACGATACATGACGTCGTGAAGTTGTTTTAAGACCGCGTGCACCGTACAATACTTCGTATGAATCCCGATAGTGATATTTTCAAAACTACGGGGCTCATTTGCCAGAATAATTTACTATCGGGATGAAACAGTCACAGCTTTTTACAAAAACTCGCAAAGAGGTACCAAGTGATGAGGTATCAAAAAATGCGCAACTCCTTATTCGTGGAGGTTTTGTCCATAAAGAAATGGCGGGTGTGTACTCATTATTGCCACTAGGACTCCGCGTGGTAGATAAAATCAATACGATTATTCGAGAAGAAATGAACGCAATTGGAGGACAGGAGGTGTTTATGTCTGCATTGCAAGATCCTGAAACATGGAAGAAAACAGACCGCTGGGAAGGGGACGCAAAAGATATTTGGTTTAAGACACATTTAGGAAATGGTGGGGAACTTGGTCTCGGTTTTACGCACGAAGAACCGCTCACAAATCTTATGAAGAACCACATTTCTTCGTATAAGGATTTGCCGAAATATGTGTACCAAATTCAAACAAAGTTTAGAAATGAAGTGCGTGCAAAAAGTGGGGTCCTTCGAGGACGAGAGTTTTTGATGAAAGATTTGTACTCATTTTGTAAAACGCCAGAAGAACAAGATGCGTTTTATGAACAAGCAAAGCAAGCATATACCAACGTGTTTAAACGCGTAGGTCTTGGCGACAGAACATTCATGACCTTTGCATCAGGTGGTACGTTCTCAAAATACTCTCATGAGTTTCAAACATTGTGTGATACGGGAGAAGACACCATCTATGTTGACGAGAAAAAACATATTGCTATCAATAAAGAAGTATTGAATGATGAAGTATTGAAAGATCTTGGTGTGTCGCGCGACGATCTCGTTGAAAAAATGGCCGTTGAAGTGGGAAATATTTTCTCTCTCGGTACGCGTTTTTCTGATGCGTTTGGTCTTAACTTTCTTGATGCAACAGGTACGCAACAAAGTGTTGTTATGGGAAGTTACGGTATTGGCCCGACCCGCACTATGGGAGTTATTGCTGAGGTATATGGAGACGACAAAGGGTTGGTGTGGCCAAAGAGTGTTGCGCCGTTTGATGTGCATGTGCTTGTGCTTGAAAGCAAAGAGGGAGCCGATGTACACGCGTATACGGAAAAAATAACCACCGATATTGAGAAAGCTGGATATGAGGTGCTCTACGACGACCGTGGTATGACCGCTGGAGCAAAATTTGCGGATGCCGACCTTATTGGTATTCCTATGCGTCTTGTCATTTCTGATAAACATATGCGTAACAACACCGTTGAGATGAAGGGTCGTACAGAGGCAGACGCGCGTGTGGTGACCTCTTCAGAAGTGGTTGGCCTCTTGTCATCATAGACGCGTATTTGAAATACTAAGAGTGTCCATTTTGAGCACTGAGACAACGCGTATATACTACGTGTATATATTTGTATGTGGGAAAAACTAAAGAAACGATTCGGCAGTTTTATGTCCGATGATATCGGTATTGATCTTGGAACAGCGAACACGCTCGTGTATGTTCGCGGTAGGGGAATTGTCATTAATGAGCCGACCGTTGTTGCGGTCAACCAAAAAACAGGACAAGTGGTTGCTGTTGGAACTGAAGCCAAGCGTATGCTTGGACGAACACCTGGACACATCAACGCAGTACGCCCACTTGTTGACGGTGTTATTTCTGATTTTGAAGTAACCGAAGAATTTCTTGCGCACTTGATTCGTCGTGCACAACAAGGAAAAAGAAAATTATTTGGACCACGTATTGTGGTTGGTGTTCCGTATGGTACAACGAACGTTGAACGTCGTGCGGTACGAGATGCTTCACTCAATGCAGGCGCGCGCGAAGTACATATTGTTGAGCAACCCATGGCGGCAGCAATTGGCATCCGACTTCCCGTTGAGGATGCAAGTGGAAGCATGATTGTGGATATTGGAGGAGGAACCACAGATATCACCATTATTTCGCTTAACGGCGTGGTTAACGGTAAAAACACCAAAATAGGGGGTGATAGGCTCAATAGTGACATTTCTTCCTATATTCGTGATGAATTTAAGATTCTTATTGGTGAACGTACGGCAGAGGACTTGAAGATTCAGGCCGGCTCAATCATTCCCGGCCCAACCCCAATTGAGGTAACTGTTCGTGGGCGTGATTTGGTGACTGGCTTGCCCCGAGAGGTAATTGTGACTGATTCTGATGTGCGCGAGGCAATTGCTCCATCAATTGATATGCTTGTTGAGGCAATCAAAGAAGTACTTGAAACAACACCGCCAGAAATTTTGTCTGATGTGATGCGCCGTGGTATGTACCTTGTAGGTGGGGGTGCGCTTATCCGGGGTTTTGATGTTTTCTTAGCTGAGTGGCTCAAAATTCCTGTGTATGTTGCAGATGACCCACTGACGTCAGTTGCACGTGGTACAGGAGTGGTGCTTGAAGACCTTATTCGATTTAAAGAAATTATTATTGACGAAGAACATGCACTTCCCCCGACCATATAAACAAAGAAAAAATATCGCACTTCTTGTTTCTATTTGTGTATGTGTGGTACTCGTTGGTATTGTGAGCATACAGCCGTCGTTCATAACAAGGACGTTACTTTTTATAACATCTCCCTTTCACAGTGCTCGTGAAAACGTTGCTGCAAATGCAGAATCATTTTTAGGTGGATTTGAATCACGTCAATCTCTTGTGGACGAAAATAAAACACTCAAAGAAGAACTTGCTCGTGCAAAAATAAAAGCCGATTTATATGACTCATTACGAAAAAAATATTCAGGAATTTCCGATACTGCTACGTCAAGCATAAATACTATTCCAGGATTTATTCTTGCTACACCTCCTTTTTCTCCCTACGACACACTCATTATTACTATAGGCACAGCACAAGGTGTTTCTGTTGGAGATAGGGTTTCTTTTGACTCAACGGTTGCTCTCGGAGTTATTGATAGTGTTTCAAAAAATGCTTCGCGCGTACGACTCTTTTCATCTCCTGGATACGAGCAAGAGGTGCGCGTAGGGACGAATGATTTTTTGCTGCTCGCCCGTGGTCAAGGAGGGGGTGTTTTTGAAATTTCCATTCCTAAAGAGAGTGTTGTTGCCAGAAATGATAATGTGTTTCTTGGGAGCGGAGAGCTTTTGGGTATTGTTAAACAATTGAAAGAAAGTGATGCTGAGGCCTTTGTCATCGCCCAGGTAGTGATGCCACAAAACATATTTGAAGTACGTACGGTTGTTGTACATCCTCAAAAAAATCTTGAATAACGTCTATGGAACGCCCCGCACTAGTTCTTGGCATTTTTCTTCTCTCGGTACTATTTCCATGGTGGGTTTTTATGGTTGCAATCGCCGGTGTATCATTTCGATTCCCGCTTTTTCTTGAGGGGGTCATTATTGCTGCGTTGTACGACATGCTCTATGCGACACACGAACTTTTTGGTATTCGTTTTTTTGTAACAGCAGTAGCACTTGTGGTGTGTTTTGGAATATTTTTTATTCGTCGCTCCGTTCGCTATGATGCTTTTTCGTCGTAAAAAAAGTATTCCTGTCCACGATATAAGTCCAGATGAGATATTTTTAGACGCGCGCAACATTCCTCAATTTGATACGAACCAATTTGAAGGAAAAATTGAAAAGCCAATAGCACGACGAGAACTTTTTCTATTCGGGCTCTTTCTTACCTGTGTGGGTGTGCTTATTGTGGGACGTGTTTTTTTTCTACAAATTATGTCAGGAGAACAGTATGCGTCACTCGCTGAATCTAACCGATTGAATCACACACTTATCTTTTCTCAGCGGGGTCCAATATATGATAGAAACGGTCTTGTACTCGCATGGAACGAGTCACAGGAAGCCACATCATCAACAGCAACAACAAGCGATACGGACAGCGAAACGTTCTCGTTACGAAAGTATGACCCGCACCTGGCGCTATCGCATATTGTAGGGTATGTGCGATATCCAAAGATGGATCCCAATGGATATTATATTCAAAATGCTATTACTGGCGTTGAAGGAGTTGAAGAAATGTATGATTCTCTTCTTGCGGGTGAGCAGGGACGAAAAATTGTGGAGCAAGATGCGCTTGGAAAAAGAATAGCCGGTTCGACGATTACCAAACCTAAAGACGGCGAACCACTTCGGCTCACCATAGATAGTCGTATACAAAAAGAGTTATATGAGTATGCGCAGGATTTGATGGATGAAAAGGGGTTCACTGGAGGCGCCGGCATTATTATGGATGTAACAACCGGTGAAATTATTGCACTCGTCAGTATTCCTGGGTTTGATCCAAATATTCTCTCAAGTGGGTCTGACGTACAAGCAATCGCGGCGTATAGTGCTGATACGCAAAACCCGTTTCTCAATCGAGCAATAGGTGGGCGATACACGCCAGGGTCAATTATAAAACCATTCATTGCCATTGGGGCGCTTGCAGAAAAGGTGATTACTCCTGAAAAACAAATTTTCAGTGACGGCTCATTGCGTGTCCCGAATCCATATAATCCCGACAAACCAACCGTCTTTAAGGATTGGAAAGCGCACGGGTGGGTGGATATGCGTCAAGCGATTGCCGTATCATCAAATGTGTACTTCATGACCATCGGAGGAGGATTTGGAGATCAGAAAGGATTGGGAATTGAAAACATAGGAACGTATACACGTTTGTTTGGTATTGGCACAAAAACGGGTATTGATATTTCAGGAGAAGTTGATGGTCTTATTCCAAGTATTGCGTGGAAGCAAGAACATTTTCCTGACGACCCGTGGCGAGTGGGCGACACCTATAACACGAGTATTGGCCAGTATGGATTTCAGGTAACACCACTGCAAATGGTTCGCGGTATTGCAGCGATTGCAAACGACGGTCTCCTTGTCGTTCCTCATTTGCGTAGCGATGCAGGGATATCGCCAGTTGATACCATTCCAATTGATAGTGATGTTCTTGCCGTGGTACGAGAAGGAATGCGTCGAGGTGCCACGGAAGGAACGGCAAAAGCACTTAATGTGGCATACACAGAGTTTGCTGGAAAAACAGGGACCGCGGAACTCGGTGTTTCCAAGGAGCGCGTGAACTCATGGATTGAGGGATTCTGGCCCTATGAATCACCACGGTACGCATTTGTGATGGTTATGGAACACGGTCCAGTAACGAATCTTGTCGGCTCGGCCTCGGTGATGCGACGCTTGTTTGATTGGATGCACACCAATACCCCTGAATATTTTGATGCAGAACAAAGGGGTCTTTAGGGGGTCCTTGTCTTTTGTTTCCACAACAGGTAAAATACTCCCCCATATAGTAGGCACAAGGGTATGGATGACGGAAAACAATATTTAACAAAAGAGAAACACGACGAGCTCAAAAATGAGCTTGATTTTTTAATTACAACTCAGCGAAACGAAATCGCCCGACAGCTTGAGTATGCGCGTTCTTTAGGCGATCTTTCCGAAAACGCAGAATATCAACAAGCTCGCCAAACACAAGGGCAGATTGAATCACGTATCAAATATCTCGTAGGACTATTGGATTCGGCTGAAATTGTAAAAAAACACCACAGCAGTGTTGTGGAGATTGGTTCAACGGTTACTATTCAGAAAAAGGGAGAAAAAGAGAAAAAAGAACTTCTTGTTGTTGGTTCAGAAGAAGCTGATACATCATTGGGACGTATTTCTTTTTTGTCCCCACTGGGCTCATCTCTTATGGGAAAAGAAAAAGGTGAAATCTTCATGTTCTCTACACCAACAGGAAAGAAGATAGAGTACACCATTGTCTCTATCGACTAGGGTTTATGAATCATGTAACATGTAGCATGCAGCATGTATCATGAATCATGAAGCATGTAGCAAAAAACATGAACCGTGAAGTATGTAATAGTGTGTTACATGTTGCGTGTTACATGTTATGCGACTTATGTCCCTTGAAGATATTCGAAATGACCGACTCAAAAAACTCGCCCTTTTGAAAGAAAAGGGTATTCCAGCGTATCCGGCCGTTTCCTCGCGCACAACAACCATCGGTGATTTACTGATTGATTTTGATTCAAAAGTTGATGGAGCGCCAACAACGGTTGCAGGACGAGTGATGGCAATCCGCGAACATGGGGAAATGTTGTTTGCGGATATTTTTGACGGCACAGGAAAAATTCAAGGATATTTCAAAGCGGATATGCTTGGCGATGCGTTTGCACTTTTTGTTGATATCGTTGATGTCGGTGACTTTGTTGACCTCTCAGGTGTTCCAACAAAAACAAAACGAGGCGAACCAAGTGTGCTCGTGTCTTCGTGGGCAATGCTTTCAAAATCACTCCGCTCACTTCCTGAGAAATGGGTTGGTATTACTGACTCAGAAGAACGACTCCGCCGTCGCTATTTGGATATTCTAACGAACGATACTGCGCGACAAGTTGTTGAAAAGCGTTCAATTTTTTGGAATGCCATGCGAACGTTTTATCTTGAACGTGGATATACAGAAGTAGAAACACCGGTTCTTGAAACAATTACCGGAGGTGCTGAAGCACGTCCGTTTATCACACACCACAATGCTCTTGATATTGATGTGTTTTTGCGTATTTCAGCAGGAGAATTGTGGCAGAAAAAGTTGATGGTTGCAGGTATTCCAAAAACATTTGAGATCGGACGCATTTTCCGCAACGAAGGAATGTCCGCAGAACATTTACAGGACTACACACAACTTGAAAGTTATGAGTCATATGCTGATTTTGAAACAGGGATGCTGTTAGTGCAGGATTTGTATCGAACGGTCGCAGAAAAAACATTTAGTACGACAAAGTTTACGATTGGAGAATTTGAGATTGATTTGAATAATGAGTGGCCACGCATACATTTCTGCGAACGTATTCAAAAAGAGTATGGAATTGACCCACGGAAAGTCGTCGAAGAAGATGCGATTGCACTCTACAAAAAAACAAACCCACATATGCCAACCCCTGAATCAAAAGAGCGTGCGGTAGATGGGTTGTGGAAAAATATTCGAAAAACAATTGGTGGCCCAGCATTTCTTATCGGAGTTCCTGTATATCTTGAACCTCTTGCAAAGCGTTCACGAGATGATGATGCGACAGTTGAACGATTCCAAGTTATTCTTGCAGGTTCTGAAATGGGGAAGGGATTTAGTGAACTCAATGACCCAATTGATCAACGTGAACGTTTTGTTCAACAACAGGCGTTGCGTGATAAAGGTGATGAAGAAGCACAAATGGCAGATATGGAATATGTTGAAGCAATGGAATACGGTATGCCACCAACATTTGGTTTTGGCGTTTCTGAACGACTCTTTAGTTTTCTTATGAATTTGAATGTTCGTGAAGGACAAATTTTTCCACTCATGCGTCCACGAAGTGAGCAGTAGAAGGGTATTGACAAATACCTAATATCTGCTATACTTGCCCTTGGGTGTGTACAATTGACAACTTATTTCAGAGAAAAAACAATCGAGCATTTTGCTCGTCACGATAAAAAACATTTTGCGGGATTAACTGCGTAAGGAGGAGAGGGGTGAACAACCAAAGGAATTTCGTAGGGGACCTGTTCTTTGTAGCGCAGGTCGTTCTCACGATGTTCTTCAACATCGGTCAGTTTCTCCACATGGCAAAGAACTCGGTGCATGGGGTTCTCGTCACGATGTTTCTCGGGGTTGAGATGTTTCTTGTGATCAATCTCATCCTTGCACTTCGTGCACATCGAGGTAACAAGTCACGCGCCGAGAAGCAGGTGGTGTTTGTTTACACGCTCTGGGTTATCCTCTGGAGTTCAAATCTCACGCTTTTCTTCGCGAAGGGTGGCTTGAACGAGTGGTCACGAGTGGATTCGGCCATTGCCGTCGCACTTTGTCTCGGAATCTTCGGGCTGTGGGTTTTTGCCCACATCAAGAAGCTCTCGTCGAGCGATGGTATTATGCGAGGGTGTCTGTCCTTGCTGTTCAAAGTGACCCCACAGATTGGGCAAGCAATCAAGATTGCCATCGTCGGTGGCGCTCCTGGTATCGGAATCATCATGATTGTCGTCGGACACATGACGATTCTAACCAGAATGGCGCAGCTTTTCGTGGCAGCGCGCCGTGGCTGGAGTCGTGAACTGCGCGGTCTCGTCCTCAGTGAAATGGGGAACGAGGTGAGCTGGCTCGCGGTTACCATTCTGTGGACGGTTCTCTGAGTAGTGGTGGATTTGAGGGGCTGCCGCAAGGTGGCCCTTTTTCTATATACTTGACAAATACTTTGTTTTTGCTATAATAAACCTCAGAAGTTCGAGGAGTGTTTCCTCGCAAAACCTACAACCGAAGGGAGATTCAAATGGACGAAGTTCACAAGACGCCGGAAGAGAAGTCCAAGCTTTCCGTTTCCGAGATGGAGATCAAGCTCCTCGAGGGGGAGAACAACAGGCTCAAGGGAGAGCTGAGGCGGGTTGAGGGGGATAGGTGGAATGCCACCACCGCAATCTCGAGCCTCGAAGAGTGGAAGAAGAAGTACAAGCCCCGGCTCTGGAAGCTTTCGGTGACTTGTCTCGCCCTGTTCGCTTTGCTCATCTGGAAGGGGTGCACAGCGAGTGACTACGCGGACCAACTCGCGAAGATCGCCAAGGAGAAAGCGGCGGCGGTCGAGGGGCTCAAGGTTGGCGAACACCAGTTGGTGCCCGTTCGGCACGACGTCAAGGTCACCAATCCCGACCCCATCATCTATGGGGGTCGCACCTACACCTTCGGCGATTCCTGCTACATCGAGGTCGGTGGAACGGCAACAATCGTTGCCATCCAGAGTCAGACCAGGACGTTCGGCCTCGAAGAGCGTATCTGGAATACCTTCTACCTCAAGTATGAAGGTGATGCCACCGACGAGAAGTCCTGTCCATCGGGCGTCATCTTCACAGAGGAGTTCTGGAGGGCGGATAACTTCAGGGAGTGGTCACAGGATTACGCCAAACGTGTCCGCGCTCGCGACGAGGAGATTGCCCGTGCGAGGGAGGTTCTTTCGGTCGGGGTGTTGCAAGTCGACTCCGACAAGTAGGTTTCAACGCAGGGGGCGTCCAGAGAGCAATCAGCTCCGGACGCCCCTTTTTCGCGTCTACAAAAGTGGATAACTATGTTTGCATGTGGGAAAGGATGGCATACAATACTAATCATGTGGGACAAAGTGGGAAGCTCGAAATAATCGAGTTTCCCCAATGTCTCGTCTTTCCCAATTCCAAATTATTTTTCCCCCCAACCTCTTACAAGCTACAAGTTAATAAGCTAATCCATGTTAATCGGCGAATACATTCACACACTGGACGACAAGAAGCGACTTTCGCTTCCGGTGAAATTTCGTCAGGAGCTTGGAAAAAAATTAGTGATTACGAGAGGGTTGGAAGGATGTTTATTTATTTATTCACACAAAGAGTGGCAAAACATTTCTGGACGGCTTGGTGAACTTGGTATGGGTCAAGCAAGTATGCGAGGGTTCACACGATTCATGCTCTCTGGTGCGGTGGAGGTTGATGTTGATGGTGCTGGTCGCATGCTCATCCCCGACTTTTTAAAGGACTTCGCTGATTTGAAAAATAAGGTCGTGGTAACGGGTGTGCAGACACGAGCGGAGATTTGGAATGAGAAAGCGTGGGATGCATACAAGCACCGCATCGAGAAGGAAGCAGATATGCTTGCTGAACATCTCGGTGGTATAGGAGCTCTATGATGAGCTTCACTAGCTATATTAGCTTCGCTAGCTTGAGATTCCAAAGCTAATGAAGCTAGCACGGCTAACGAAGCTAGAGAAACTATGACCCACGTTCCTGTTCTTTTACAACACGTGATTGAAGGATTGGCCTTGAGTAAAGGTGCGACCGTTGTCGATGCAACCGTTGGTGGCGCTGGATACACAAAAGCACTGTGTGATGTAGTTGGTCCAAAAGGTGTCGTTATCGGATTGGACCAAGATGAGGGAGCGCTGAGGGCGGCAAAAGAAACACTCGCCGATGTTGCCTGCACACTTCACTTAGTTCACGCAAACTTTCGTGATGTGGATGAAGCACTTGCCACACTGGGTATTTCTGAAGTTGATGGTATCGCATTTGATATCGGACTCAGTTCGCTTCAGCTTGAAGAGTCAGGACGAGGATTCAGTTTTATGCGCGACGAACCGCTTCTTATGACGTTTCAAGAAAAACAGGACTCATCACACTTCACCGCGAAAGATATTGTGAACTCTTGGAAAGAAGACGAGATTGCAAATGTGCTCATTGGGTACGCCGAAGAACGAAATGCTAAGAAAATTGCAAAAGCAATTGTTGAGGCACGACGAAAGAGTTCGATTGAGACAACAACACAATTGGTTGAGATCATCACGGAAGCCTTGGGATACAAAGGAGGACCTATTCATCCAGCAACAAAGACATTTCAAGCACTACGAATTGCGGTAAACGATGAGCTCGGAGCACTCGATGGGGGTCTTGCGAAAGGGTACACAGTTTTAAAGAAAGGAGGGCGAATGGCAGTTGTCAGTTTTCATAGTTTAGAGGACAGAAAGGTAAAGGAGTTTTTTAAAGAAAAAGAAAAAGAGGGAAGTACCCGAATAACCAAGAAGCCCATTCCTCCAGATTTTGACGAAGTACGACGAAATCCACGATCACGCAGCGCAAAGTTAAGAATACTAGAGAAATAAGCACGAAATTCGAATCTCGAAATACGAAACAAACTCATACACCCACTCCCCACATACCAACTACTATCTACCAACCCCCAACTCCCAACATTCTACCTACTACTTACTACCTACTACTTTCTACCCACATATATGGTCCGCGATCTCTTCCAACTCAATACGTTCTACAAAAAAACCATCGCTGGGTTATGTCTGATACTCGTTGGTATGATTGCAATGTATGGCGTATTAGAATTTCAAACCTATGCGCGAATTGTTGCTCAAGAAACTCTTGAACAGAATATGGTGGATGTATCAGCTTCTGTGAGTACGCTTGAAAGTGATTATATGCGTCGAATGGGTCTGTTGACGTTAGATGAAGCGCACCTGCGTGGCTTTATAGATACAGATGTTTCTTTCTTTGTTTCCCGACAAGCCCAAACCCTAACCTTGCATGACCGCGCATACTAGTGATATTTTACGCAAACGAGGGCGGGTTCTCTTTGTTATATTTTTTTTTCTTGCGCTTGGTCTTACCACTAAGTTGTATCTTGTGCAGGTGGTACACGGAGATGAGTTTTTGGAAGAGGCAAATCATCAATATACACGCCCGAGCGGCGGGCTTTTTAATAGAGGGTCAATCTTTTTTCAGGATAAAAATGGTCAACGTGTTTCTGCCGCAACACTTGGCTCTGGTTTTGCTTTGACGCTCAATCCATCACAAATAACAGATGCAGAAGATGCATACACAAAAATAAGCACTCTTGTTGATATAGATGAAGGTACCTTTTTGTCATACGCAGATAAAACAGATGATACCTACGCGGTTGTCGCACATCGTCTTGACCAAAAAACCGCCGACGTGCTACTTGCACTTGATATTGATGGAGTAACTCTTGAAAAAGAACGATGGCGTTTGTACCCAGGTGAAGAACGTGCCGCAAACACCATCGGGTTTGTTGGATTTAATGGGGATGAATTTGCAGGACGATATGGTTTGGAAAAATATTACGAACGTTTGTTACAGAGAAACGACAAAAAGTTGTACAAAAATATTTTTGTTGAAATTTTTTCCACCGTACAAGATGTTGCCCGTACGCAAAACGAAGAAGGGGAAGGTGATGTGGTTACGACGATTGAACCTAATGTGCAGGGGTTTCTTGAAGATGTTCTTGTAAAAGTAGACAAAGAGCTTACCCCAAAGACGCTCGGTGGAATCATCATTGATCCAGTAACAGGAGCTATCTATGCACTTGCGATTTTGCCGACGTTTAATCCGAATGATTTTTCAGGTGTTACAGATCCAATGGTATTTGGAAATCCTATTGTAGAAGGGACATTTGAAATGGGTTCTATTATGAAACCAATCACCATGGCAGCAGGTTTGGATGCTGGTGTGGTAACGCCAGACACAACGTACACCGATAAGGGATTTGTGGAGGCAAACGGATACACAATTTGGAACTATGACCTCAAAGGTCGGGGGCCAAACACAAGTATGCAAAAAGTGCTTGGTAATTCACTCAACACTGGTATGGCGTATGTCGTTTCACGATTGGGGAACAAACGCTTTACGCAGTACATGAACAATTTTGGTTTAGGAATAGAAACAGGAATTGATCTTCCTGGAGAAGTTCCGGGTAATTTAAAACCGCTTGATACATCTCGTGATATAGAACACATTACCGCAGGATTTGGACAAGGAATTGCGGTGACACCAATTGCTATGGTACGAGCGCTCTCTGCACTCGCAAATGGAGGAAAACTTATTTCTCCGCACGTGGTTCAGGAGATTGTCTATGATCTCGGTTTTTCAAAAATGACCACACACCCAGAAGAGAAACAAGTTATACAACCAAAAACAAGTGAAACAATCACACGAATGCTTGTAGAGGTTGTTGATACATACTTACTCGGCGGAACAGTCAAAAAAGACACCTATGCAATAGCTGCAAAGACAGGAACGGCTCAAATTGCAAAAAAGGGTGGTAGTGGCTACTATGACGATAGATTCCTTCACTCGTTCTTCGGATACTTTCCCGCATACCAGCCGAGGTTTCTCGTGTTCTTCTTTGCCGAAGAACCGCACGGTACTACATTTGCTTCGCAAACATTTACTCTGCCATTCATGGATACTGTTGATTTCCTCATAAACTACTATCAAATTCCACCCGACCGACAACAGCTCTAGAAACATGATTAAATCTTTTTTTAAAAAAATAGTTGTTATCCTCCTCACACTTGAGGCGCGAATTATTTTGGCGAAGTATGCGCCGTACATCGTTGGTATCACAGGAAGTGTTGGTAAAACCTCAACCAAAGATGCTGTTGCCAGTGTTGCTACACTTTTTGGTTCAGTGCGCGCAAGTGAAAAAAGTTATAACTCGGAACTCGGTATTCCTCTGACGGTACTTGGATGCGAAACTGCGTGGGGGAGTGCTTCGGGGTGGCTACAGGTTTTTTTTCATGGTATAGGTCTTATTATTTTTTCAAAACCATATCCAAAGTGGCTTGTTCTTGAAATGGGGGTAGATCACCCAGGGGATATGAAGCGTTCAGTATCGTGGGTACGCCTTGATAGTGCGATTATCACGCATGTGGGCGTTACTCCCGTACACGTTGAATTTTTTTCTTCTCCGCAGGAAGTGTTTGAGGAAAAAAAGAAGATTATTGATGGTCTGTGCCAAAAAGGAACACTCGTCCTCTCCTATGATGACGAACAGGTGCTAGGTTTGAAAGATGCTTCAACACACAAAACACTCACCTACGGGCGCAATGACAACGCAGATGTTCGGGGCGATTTCTATTCTGTTGTGTATGACGATACAGGAGCACCAACAGGATGCGCATTTAAAATAATTCATGGGGGCAACATCGTTCCCTTTGAACTACGTGGTGTTGTGGGGCAACATCTCATGTATCCATGTCTTGCTGCATGTGCTTTTGGACTTTCTCAAGGACTCAACTTGGTAGGTGTAACGGATGCCTTACGTACTGTGGTGCTTCCCCCGGGGCGCATGCGTCTTCTCAAAGGGCTTCACAATGCAACCTTGATAGATGATACGTACAACGCATCTCCTGTTGCCGTAGAGAGTGCTCTCAAAACACTGCAGGATATTAAAGGAAAACGAAAAATCGCTGTCTTGGGAGACATGATGGAACTTGGAAAATTTTCAGAAAGTGCGCATGCGGATGTTGGGACGTGGTGTTCGGGTATTGATGTGTTGGTGACGGTCGGTAGTCGCATGCGAGGTGCGGTACAAAGTGCAAAAGATACTGGTGTGATGCGAGTTGAAAGTTTTGATGCTTCTCAAGAGGCGGGGCTTTTTGTAAAAAGTATTTTAAAAGAGGGTGATGTTGTATTACTCAAAGGTTCTCAATCGGTGCGCGTTGAACACGTTACCAAAGAACTTCTTGCACACCCAGAGCAAGCAGATTCACTTTTAGTACGACAGGGGACAGAATGGAGCAAACGCTAACTGCTTAGCGTTTGCTCCGGTGCACGAAGTGCAACGGTCGTTACTGAGCAAGGCGAAGTAGACCGTAGGTGGATATAGATCTCCTGTGGAGATTTATATCCGACCGAAAGGAGGTGGATTAAAAGATAACTGCTTATCTTTTAATCTGGTGCTCGCCATTTGGCGAGCAACAACCGTTGTGAGCGCTTACGCGAACAGGTTGTAGGTGGACAGAAAGATAAAAACAGAAACCCGGCACAAACCATCGTGTCGGGCCTTACTTTCTCTCGCACTGCTTGAGCCAGAACTCAGGCATTTCGCGTGTGCCGTTGTCGCCCAAGAGTTTGAATGTGTACTGGAGAAAGAGCTCACCATTCTTGTAGCCAGGTGATGTTTTTTCTACAGCACTCACTACAACGCCAACATCACCCATACTGTGATGGAGAACTGCTTCAACTACCGTTCCTACAGGAAATTTCATTGGAAGCATTGGGTACCTCCTCCTTTTGTTTCTAGACCCATTCTCTACCTGAAACAGAAGTTGTCAATCCTGTTAGAGTTTAAAACTCTAACAAAATCAATGTAATAGAAAAGCGGCAACCATGCTCGGTTGCCGCCTCCCAAGAACTTCGCGATGTCTACGTCGTAGGGAGTAGGTTGTACAGGTACTGGAAGGGGAGAAGCATGAATCCCCCCAACTTCAGCATCAACCATCCCAGACAGAACAGCACGACGCTACAGATCGGGAAGTAGACGGCGCCTCCGATGATCCGGAGTGCCACAGGATGACTTTCTCCCGTATCCTGGTTGGTGCCGATGAGTGCATCTGAGAGTGGTTTGATGTTCACTACGGCAAGGATGAAGCCGAAGTACACCACAAACATCAGAGCGGTGAGACTGTTCATTTGGACTCCCCCTTGGTTGCACTTTGTGAACGTGTCTATAGGTATACTATACATAGACTTTTTTTAGTCAATCAAAAAGAATATTCCTTGCCTGATGTTCTTATTTTCGTTATCCTGTGCAACACGGCCTCATCGTCTAGCCTGGTCCAGGACGTCACCTTCTCAAGGTGTAAACTCGGGTTCGAATCCCGATGAGGTCACACGCGAAAGAAAATATCTCAGTTCATCTGGGGTATTTTCTTTTGTGAGTCCAGGGATTCGAACCGCGGGCCGCAGGCGTCGAAGAGACGCCGAAGGTTTCGAGCCGAGTACGGCGAGAGGCGAATCCCGATAGGGTCACATGATTCTTTTCTTTACAAATTTGTCCTTGTGAGTATACTCACGGCAGGTGTGAACCCGTACTAGGCGGTTCCTAGGATTAAACCGAAGAAGGAGAGGTCTACGTGATATATCCAAATTTGGGTAAAATTCTCCGGCTCGCTGAAAGGGCGCTTGGTTCCAGGACTCTTTCCCAGATGGTTGAGGACGGGAATCTTGGCGGTTATCTGTGCGTTTTTGATAACGACGCCGGTCCGGACGCATCACCAGTACTTTCTGCTCTGGTGGGCAACATGAATGACGTTGCTCGGCGGGGCCGGTGTCTCGCCAATGCTCTCGACAAGGGCAAGCGACTCCTGGAGAATCGTGGCCACGTGAGTGCTTGGCAGAGCCGCGACCTCAACACTGAGCCGAAGCACTACGGCGGTGGTATCAGAGCCGGCAATCTTGTCATTGCATTCTCTGGGTTCCCTGAACACGGTGATGAGGTAATCGTGCTAACCATCGCCATCGGGAGTGGTCTACTCGAGGAAGGTGGTGTTCAAGCGATTGCCGAAGTAAGCAGTAATTCACTGGTGCCAATCCTTCTCGATGAGTTGGAGGATGAGTTGCCGTTCTAGACTCTGTTTGACCACTTTTTTGAGACCGCGTTTCCGGATACAACTCCCGGGACGCGGCTTTTCTTTTACTTGGCTTTTTGGTTTTACGTGAGCGAGGTTTAATCTTGCCACTGTTCGTGCACATTGTCTTTTCGTTTTTCGGGTGTATGGTGGGGATATTAAAAGGTGCCTGACCCTATTTCTTAAGATATATCATATAAATATGAAGACTAAAAAGATACCAAAAATAAAACAACAAACAAAGTTAATCAAAGGGGAGGCAAATACGAACATTGATTCTTTTA
Source organism: Candidatus Campbellbacteria bacterium (assembly GCA_024653945.1). Lineage (NCBI taxonomy): Bacteria > Candidatus Campbelliibacteriota > Candidatus Campbelliibacteriota bacterium. The sequence continues at coordinate 53,093 of JANLIT010000001.1, read as the reverse complement.
GACATATGCAGAATGTTTTTGAAAACAATATTTTTCTTCAAGAAATATCAATTAGAGAAATTGGGAAACATGCGCAAGAATATGACAATAAAAAGCTTAAACCCTTTTTGGAAGTATTAAAGAAAAAAGCCAAGGAAAATAAAAATCATGCCAAAGGTAAGTTAAAACTTAAATTTTCAAAAAAAGAATTAAGTAATGTTTCTGAGATACTTGTTGATGTTTTAAAGACACAACCATTACAAGGACATTTATTTGCACAAAATACTATAGTGTCTATGGTTTCAACTTTAGATATTTTACTTTCGAAATTATTTAGTTTTTATTATAAAAAGAATTACAAGAAATTATCATTAGAAAATCAGTCAATCAACTATAAAGAGCTAGAAAATATAGAAAACATAGCAGAGGCCCAAAAATTTCTAATTGACAGAGAAATTGAAGCTCTTTTGATTGAAAAAGGATTAGATCGAAAACTAAAAGTTTTAAAAAAGGACATGGCTCTTAATTTAGATCCAATTAGTAAAAATTTGGAAGATTTAAAAAAATTAATTAAAATAAGAAATCTTATTGTTCACAATGAAGGAAAAAAGGATCGAGAGTATATTAAAAGATATGGAGACGAAAAAAATAATTCAAACAAAACTATAACTATAACAGACAAATATCTTACCGATTCACTTTACTTATTGTATTTTATAGGAACTTATATCATTCAAGAAGCTCAACTTAACTTTTCTGAAGAAATAAAAAATAAAAATTTTTTATTAACCAATCCATTACATTATTTAGTCAAACATGAACAATATAATTATACAAAATCCATATATAATTTTATTTCAAATCTCAAAATAGATGCTTCTGAGAAAAAATACATAGCTATTAACTACTGTATTGGATTAAAAAAACAAGGGAAAAAATTGGAAGATATAGAAAAAGTTTTACTGTTAGAAGATTGGAGCTTAACTAGAGATGATTTTGAGATGTGTAAATTTGCTTTATTGGAAAAACACAAAGATTTTTATAAATATTTAAGTAAATTAATCAAGGCAAAAACCGTAGGAAAAAAAGAAATAGACGAATGGGAAATTTTCACTTTTTATAAGAATAAGCCTGAATTCAAATCTATAATTAAAAATATTAAATAATTACAACTCTAAAATTAATTAAGATAAATTATCGAGGCACGAGAAGAGTCAATCTAATATATTAAAACGCCAGTAAAAATGAAAAATGGTGTCGGGCATCTTTTCTTTTTTATATTATATTAGGGCTCTTTTTACAGTGGTAGAATGTGTGTATGAAAAAACGTTGTCCGTGGATCAAAATTGGTGACGAACTCTATGAGAAGTACCACGACGAAGAGTGGGGTGTTCCTGTATATGACGACAAAAAGATTTTTGAATTTCTCGTGCTTGAAAGTGCACAAGCCGGTCTTTCGTGGCTCACGGTGTTGCGCAAAAGAGAAAACTATAGAAAAGCATTTTCGCAGTTTAATCCCTCGAGAGTAGCACTTTTTGGAAAAAGGGAAGTACGTCAGCTTCTTACAAATGAGGGCATCATTCGCAACCGTGCAAAAATTGAAGCGGCAATTAACAATGCACGGCGTTTTCTTGAAGTACAGAAAGAATTTGGCACGTTTTCAAAATATATATGGAGTTTTGTTGGCGGAAAACCAATCCAACACAAAATAAAAACACTCAAGGACTACAAACCAACAATAAAAGAATCGGATGCGCTTGCATTGGACTTAAAAAAACGTGGATTTAAGTTTCTTGGCTCAACAACGGTGTATGCACACATGCAGGCAACGGGAATGGTGAATGACCACTCCGTTGATTGTTTTCGGCGAGAAAAGTAATGTAAAAAAATAAAATGTCACCCCCGAAAGAGTGACACTGTGGTTCAAGCGACTTCGAGCATATTTCCTGAGAGGGCGGTTTTTCAGTGGCGACTCCACCTTGGCCAGAGCCAAAGCTTCTCCGTCTCCCGCCTAGTCTACGCTACTCAAGATCATCTCTCCGCCACCCCAAGGGAATTGAACCCTCGAAACAGTAGCAGTTTCCTGTCTACTATTGGCTGTTCGGGCTCATCGCCCTTTAAACTCTCTAGGTTTGGGCTCATCCCCGCCCCCAGAAAGACCAGCAAGCCACCGAGTGTTTGCCTGAACCAAAATGGATAGTATACAGGTATCTCCTGTATGTCAACGTGCTGTTTTCGGTACAGGGATGCATTTAAACAAAAAATTTGACGAAAGGTATTTTTTATTGAGAAACGAGATATGTGATTGACAACAACTTCACTATCCGTATACTTCTCACATACCAAGCATGCGGTACGTTACGGCTCTCGCAAGAGGACCACAACAAACCGAGAGTGATTGGTTACACGGTAAGGAGAACAGTGCAATGTTCTCTCTGAAACCACTTCAGTCCGGTGCCTAGCATCAGACGCGATAGTCCAGTTGGGATGACTGCGAACTTCGGTTTGCTTCTCCTCAAAGGGAATGTCGATGTGAGACAACGTGGAATGAGCCGAGGGAAACTATGGGAGAGAAGCACGCGGGAGCAATCTTGCGAGCAACTCGGTTTCCATTGCACCAGGAGGAGATGTCGGACCTAGCACTCTGTCGCTTGCGGCAGAATCGACAACTTCTACAGTGGGGTGTTCGGAGGACTCAAAACCCTTCAGACATCATCACAACGAACGAGACCAGCGCCCTTAAAAGGAATTGGTCACGATCGCCTCAGAGGCAAACGAGAAATCGCAGGGAGCTCACCCTTTCTGCAATAACTCGGTAATGGTTCTGTGTGACACATCAGTGAAACACAGGGCTCGTGGGAACGGATGATGTCCAACCCAGGACACGTGCTCTCGACTTCGGTCGCGACACGCAAAATCATCCAAGAGCGATAGGCCGCTCTGTTCCCAACGTCTTAATCTATCCTCAGGAGTTCGCTCCAGAGGTCGACGTAGATTCCGTTCTTTTTTCCAGTATCATTGCCGGTCGCCGGTAGTTACTGAAGAGGTCCGACGCTTGCGCTCGGGCCTTTTCTCTATTCCATATTATTATTTTCCATATTTTACGTTTTATATTCCCTAATTCCTGCCTGCCGCCTGCCTGCCGGCAGGCAGGGCAGGCAGGGCAGGCAGGCGCGCGAATGGTAGAATAAGGGTGTCGCGTTTCAATGGACAGTTACGCGACGCGATTTTGTGAAATCGTATGAAGAAAAAAGTACTTGGGCCAACATTTAGCGAACGTGTTGTACGCCTTGCACAAAAAATCCCAAGCGGACGTGTGACGACGTACGGGCGTATTGCACGTAGTGCAGGTGGTGGTGCAATGTCAGCACAAAGCATTACCTCAATACTTGGAAAAGCAGAGGGTGAAGGCGCATCAATCCCTTTTCATAGAATTGTATATGCTGATGGGAGAATCTGGATAAACGAGCAGTACAGGGCACAACGCATGAAACTCTACAAACAAGAGGGAATAGAAATAGAAAAAAATGACCGCATCAAATATTTCTGGGATGTGTTGTATGAATTTTAATGAATCGGTCTCGCGACATGATTCCGCAGAATCAGGTACGTGACACAATTTCGCTCATTACGTCGCGCTTTTGGTCACGTTTTAATGGACAGTACGTGACATGATTCTGCAGAATCAACACTTGCGCGACGTGATTTTGGAAAATCATATGACAGCAATCTCACGTGAAGAATTTGAAGCCATGGTACAGGAAGCGTTTGTGCGTCTTCCGGAGAAATTTCGCATGCTTGTGAAAAATGTTGCCATACTTGTTGAAGAAAGTGTTGATGAAAAAACGAGGAAAAAACTGAAGCTTTCTCCTCAGTCAGATCTTCTCGGACTGTACACCGGCGTTCCAAGAACAAAACGAAGTAACGACGCTGGTTTTGCGTATCCCGACGTTATCACATTGTACAAAACACCCTTGGAAAGGCATGCACAGGAGTTAGGCAAAACACTTCCCGACGTTATATACGAAACACTGTGGCACGAAATCGGTCACCACTTTGGTCTTGACGAAAAAGGAGTACGGAAGCGTGAACGAGAGAAGTTTAAAAATGAGCGTGGGTGAGAGAAGGGTGGTCTAGACAAGAACATGAGAATAATGTAGAATTCTTGTGGTTATGAGGAGGCATCGTGCCTCTTTTTTGTTCTCTAACAACAAGGAGAAGAAAGATGAAGAGATTCGTCGTAGTCCTCGCAGTTCTGTTCGTCGTCGCTTTGCCGACGGCAGTATCGGCCGACATCTTGGTCAATGTCTATGCTTCGCCGGCGCCGAATGGCTTCGGCTCGCCGAGCTGGAGCGGTTACCTGGCGAACGCCATGAACGCGCTTCAAAACGGTCTTTCGGTCGTTGGAGACCGCGAGACGGACCCAACAGCGTACTCGGCGCTCGTCCGGTACTTCCCGGGCGACGTCATGGTCACGAGCTTCAGCTCGTGGCGCGGCATCTCGGAACCTCCAGCACCATTCAACGGCGAGTATGGCAACAGGATGCACTTCGGGCTCGTCGCCTTGGGCGACGGTTTGGAGTGGTTCACCTTGGCGAACGTTCAGTTCGCCATTCTGAGCTCGGACGGCCAGCTCAACTACATCGGTAGCCTCGTCGGTACAACCCTCAACGGAACGACGCGTGTAGGGGTGAACTACGGTCCCGACCGGGTACTCGGTGGCGGTGACGACATCGTCTACAATTCCGGCGAATCCGACTCGACGGTTTTGGATGCGCTCTACTACGTTGGTGTCGGGAACGGATACTGGCCTGGGGGAACGACCCCGGATCAGGCGATTCTCGACGAGACCGCCGAGTACATTCGTACGGAGAACATCATCATCTCTGGCGGGTACTCGGTGAACGGGTACCAGAACAGCGGGACGACAACCGTTGTTCTTTGGACACCTGACATCTTTCGGGATGGCTTTGAAACGGGAGACATGTCTCGGTGGACTGGTGCGGTGATGGAGTCACCCTTCGCGCCGGGTCGAGTAATCCCAGAACCGAAGGGCTTCATGCCCACCTGGCCCTCCCAGTAGGTTTTCTTCTTCTCCGTTGCACCTCACGCCCTACACCTTTCTGGATTTGTTCAGAGAGATGCGGGGCGTTTTCTTTTATGCGGTATACTACTAGATGTATCTTTTATATATTAATCTCTTACTATGGACTACAGTAATTTAGGACTTTTAGCACTTCGCCTAGCAATGGGAGTTGTCTTTATCTACCACGGGCTTCCAAAAGTGAGAAGCGCAAAAAAACTTGCTCCGATGGTGGGCATGTCTGCCGGCATGGTGTTGTTTGTTGGGTTAGTTGAAATACTTGGTGGACTCGGTGTTATCACCGGTCTTCTTTTTAAACTATCCGCCCTCGGCCTTGCGATTGTTATGCTTGGCGCTCTCTACTTTAAGTTAGTAAAGTGGCACGTACCCTTCTCTGCTATGGATAAAATGGGATGGGAATTTGATATTGTGTTACTTGCCGGAGCACTCGTACTTCTTCTTGGTGGAGGTGGATCCCTGGTACTTTTCTAAAGATTTTCGAAAATACAAAAAACCACCGTTCGAAAAAACTGGTGGTTTTTTGTATGTTTAGAGAGCTCGGGTTGAGATTTCTGTTTTTAGTTTTGCAATAAGTGCCTCAAGAGAAATGGTTTCCTTTTCACCAGAGCGTTTTTCAAGCGTGAGTTCACCACTCTCTACCTCTTTATCACCGAGAACAAGTGCGTATGGGTTTTTTCCTATCTTCCACGTACGAATCTTTTTGCCAAGTGTCTCGTTTGAATCATCACAATGTACACGGATGTTTTCTGATTGCAGAGCCGTGGTTAGTTCTCGTGCTTTTGTGAGATGTTTTTCAGAAATGGGCAAGATGGAGATTTGTATCGGTGAGAGCCATGTTGGAAGTGCGCCAGCAAAATGCTCAATGATAATACCAATGAAGCGTTCTAGAGAACCGTAAATGACTCGGTGAACAACAACGGGTGTTTTCTTGGTACCATCTGCAGCGGCATAGGAGAGATCAAACCGACGAGGAAGTTGGAAGTCCAGCTGTATGGTGCCCATCTGCCAATCACGGCCAAGTGTATCTTTCATAATAATATCGATTTTTGGACCGTAAAATGCGCCATCACCTTCGGCAACAACATACTCTTTATCTGATTTTTCAAGAATACCTCGTAGTGCCTCTTCTGCCTTATCCCAGGTCTCTTTATCACCAAGGAACTTTTCTGGACGTGTCCCCATACGGAATGAGTAGTCGAGACCAAAAATACCATAGAATTTTTTACATATTTCAAAAATATGTTCGTACTCTGATGCAATCATGTCCTCTGAGATAAAGTTGTGAGAATCGTCCTGTTGGAAGGAGCGAACGCGCAAGAGACCGTTGAGTGTTCCTGAACGCTCGTATCGGTGTAAACGGTCAGTGTCTGAAAGTCGAAGAGGAAGGTCTCGGTAACTTACTTGCATAGACTGAAACACTATCATGGCGTTTGGACAGTTCATTGGTTTAATTCCATATACTTCATTTTCTCCCATGTCCGCAATAAACATATCTTCCTTGTAGTGTTCCCAGTGCCCAGATGTGTGCCAGAGTTCAGCTTTGTTTACAAGCGGACTGGCAATTTCTTGGTAGCCTAAACGTGTGTGTTCTTCTCGCCAAAAGTTAACTAGCTCGTTATAGACAATAAGTCCTTTAGGGAGCCAATATGGCATACCTGGTGCCGTCTCGTGAAACATAAACAAACCTAGTTCGCGTCCAAGTTTCTTATGGTCACGTTTTTTTGCCTCTTCAATTTGTGTCTCGTATGCTTCAAGGTCTTCTTTTGTTGCAAATGCAAAACCATAGATGCGTGTGAGCATTTTATTTTTTTCATCTCCGCGCCAGTACGCACCGGCAAGATGTGAGATTTTGAAACTGTCGGCATCAATATCTTGTGATGGATGGTCAACATGTCCCCCACGACATAAATCGGTAAATCCTCCACATGTGTAGAGTGTTATTTTTTCCCCACGGGAAGCAATCTCATTGATGAGTTCTTCTTTGTATTCGTTCCCTGCAAATCGTTTAAGTGCATCTTCTTTTGAAACCTCCTCATGTGTAAACTCTTTCCACGATGACAGCATTTTTTTCATCCGCTTCTGAATTTCCTTGAGGTCAGTGTCGACAATTGGGGTAGGAAAGTCAAAGTCGTAGTAAAAACCATTGTCCACGGCAGGCCCCAGGGTCGGCTTTGCATCTGGATATATTTCTAAAACTGCCGCGGCCATGAGGTGCGAGAGCGTGTGGCGCATCGGGGCAAGTTCTTCTGGGGTATGTTTATTCATAATCAAAATAATTACTTGTACTACCTCTGTAGTATATAGTTTCTGGCAGACTCTTCAACTGCTCTTACTATGGGAGGAGAACATGGTCAACAGCGAACTGATGGATCGCGTTTTTGCAGAGGCAAGAGCGTGCGGGTTCTTTGTGGAGCGCGTGAACTTGCTATACGGAAATCGCATGAAGACCGTGAGTAGAACTCGGTTTCTCGTCAACGGTCTTCATTGTCGCCTGCACCACCTCACAAACATGCGTGAGGTCGGAGACAGGTACTACGCGATGCTGGGTGTCTCGCGGTCAGCGCTCGAGGATTCTGACTTCACCTTCGTGTCGTTTTGTATGCATGATGGCGAGGAGGAGTTGCTTCTCATTATTCCGAATAGCGTGTTCCTTCAAAGATTTCCTGAGGGCGTTGCCTTCAAGCGCTTCTATCTGCCGGTGCAATGCTCGTGGGTTTACCACACAAGAAAAAAGCGACCAGCTGTTGACTGGTCTCTCTATCTGGATGCGTGGCCACTACTGGTGCCACCATCCTTCCTGCAGAGCGCCTCGGCCACCGGCTGAGGCGTTTTTTATTTAACGGGCGCTACTTCGGGCGCATTACCAAGCAATTTTACTTTGTCAGCGAGCATACTCATTTCTCCGTTGCGTACAGAAATTTTCCCCTTTGCACCGATACACGCTCCAGGAATCAGAATATTTTTGAATTCATCATACGATTTTGGAAAAAGTACTAATTCAAGTGTTCCTGTAAAATCACTGATGTGCACAAACGCCATCTTTTCATTTTTCTTTGTCATAATAGGGCGCACGTCTTCAATGAGGCCATAGATAACCGTCGTCATACCACTAGGAAGTGCTTTTATTTTCTCAATAGTTGTTGGCACTTTTTCTAGAAATACTTTGTGCACATCCAGCGGATGGCCAGAGACATACAAACCAAGAAGTTCTTTTTCCCAGACAAGTTTTTGTGTCTGGGTCGCGCTCTCTGCATCCGCAAGGTGTATGTGTGATACAAACGGACCAGCTGTTCCTGCGCCGAAGAGTGATTCCTGTGCCTTGCCCCGTTCAGATGATTCTTTATTAAAAGCCAAGAGCGTTACAACGTTTGCGAGCATGTGACCCCGTTCGCCAAAACGATCAAGTGAACCCGATTGAATAAGCGCCTCAAGAGATTTTTTATTGAGGTTACGGTCATGAATACGCTCAAGAAAATTTTCAAGTGACTCGTATACTCCGTGTTCCTTGCGTTCTTCAATAATAACGTCAGAAATACCTTCTCCAAGATTTTTAATTGAGTGCAGGCCAAAACGAATTTTCTCTGTGCCATCTTCAGCAAGATCTTTTGTAACGACGGAGAAAACACCATAACTTTCATTAATATCTGGAGGAAGTACTTCAATTCCCATAGAGACACATCCAGCAATAAGCTCGGAGATTTTTTCAACATCTCCCGCGTCAGCCGAAAGTACGGCCGCCATGTACGCAGTGGGGTAGTGCGCCTTCATGTATGCGGTTTGGTATGCCAAACGTCCGTAACTTGCGGCGTGTGCTTTGTTGAATCCGTATCCTTGAAATGGTTCAAAGAGTTTCCACATATCCTCTGCTTGCGCCGTGGTCATGCCAGAATTTTTAACACATCCCTCAACGAAGATGATGTGTTGTTTTGCCATTTCAACGGGGATTTTCTTTCCGATTGCTTTACGAAACGTGTCCACCGTTTCCCACGTGTAGCCGGCAATTTCAAGAGCGGTTGTCATGAGGTCGTCTTGGTATACGAGAATACCGTATGAACGTTCAAGGAACTCTTTCATCTTGGGATGCATATACCGCACAGGACTCCTTCCGTGTTTGCGTGCAATATATTCAGGAATGTTTTTCATCGGACCCGGTCGGTAGAGCGCAACCATAGCGTTGATGTCGTGGATACTTGTGGGGCGGAGCTCTTTAAGAAATTGCGTCATTGCCTGACCTGAAAGCTGGAAGACCGCCATGGTATCTCCACGTGCAAGCATTTCAAATGTTTTTGTGTCATCAATTGGCAGTGTTTCTACATCAATAGCAACATCATAAATCTTTCGCACACGGCGAATTGCTTCAGCAAGTATGGCAAGGTTTTTGAGTCCGAGGAAGTCAAGCTTCAGCAAGCCAATATCTTCCACAGCATGCATGTCATATTGTGTGAGTAGTTTACCCTCGCCCTTTGGGTCAAATTGTGTTGGCACAATATCAATAAGCGGGATAGGGGAAATCACTACTCCCGCGGCGTGCACGGAGATATGTCGTGCACACCCTTCAATCTTTTTTGCCATATCAATAATGCGATGGGCATCTTCGTCACGGTCATAGAGCGCTTTCAAATCTTTCTCATCTTTCATCGCGCGATCCAGGCCCATAGGAAAACCTTGTGAGCCCATTGGAATAAGTTTTGCAATTTGGTCTCCAATCGCGTAATCAAAACCAAGAGCGCGCGCAGTATCACGTACCGCGCCACGCGCCATCATGGTTCCAAATGTTCCAATTTGTGCGACTTTATCCTCCCCATACTTCTCTCGTGCATAGGCAATCATTTCGTCCCTACGGTTATCTGCAATATCCAAATCAATATCAGGAGGTGATGGACGTAGGGGGTTGAGAAAGCGTTCAAACGGTAACTGATATTCAAGAGGGTTCACTGTCGTAATACCGAGGAGGTACGAGACCAGAGAGCCAGCAACGGAACCACGAGTGTTGGTCAAAATTGTATGTTCCCGCGCGTAATCTAAAAGATCTGCCACAACGAGAAAATATGGCGCATATCCTTTTGAAATAATGGTAGTAAGTTCATATTCAAGTCGTTCTGTTACCTCTGCCGACTTGGTGAGTTCGCGTCGTGCCACTCCTTCCTCCACGCGCAGTCGCAACTCACTTCCATACGTGGTGCCTTTGGGAATGTTAAAGGTTGGGAAAAGCCAATTGCCAAGCGGAATCTCTACTTTGCACCGCTGTGTAATTTTGACCGTGTTTTCAAGTGCGTCTGGCGTGTCCTTGAAGAGTTTGTACATTTCCTCGGATGTGAGAAAAGAAAAATCGGCCTCTGAAGACGTAAAACCGCCACCACGGAAGTCAGAACCAGATTGTATGGAGAGGAGTGTTTTTCGTGCCGGCATATCTTCAGGAGAAAGGTAGTGGACATCGTTGCTGGCGATGAGTGGTGTGTTTTTTTCACGTGCAAGTGCAATTACTTTTTGCACAAGTGCTTCATGTCCATCAACGTCGGGATGGTGTGTAATTTCCAGATAGAGATTTTCTTTTCCAAATGTCTCAAGGTAAAAAGAAAATGCACTGTTCAGGCGCTCTGTGTCATTGTTGCGAAGTGCGTTTGAAAGTGGGCCATTGAAAATGGGGAGAATGGCAATAAGTCCCTCATGATATTTCTGCAATAGTTCTCGGTCAACGCGCGGGCGATAGTAAAATCCCTCGGTGTGCGAATAGGTAACAAGTTTGATGAGATTTTTGTATCCCACATCATTTATTGCCAAAAGAACGAGCCGATCGCGCTTGGCGTCTATGCCCGCTTCTTTGTCAAAACGTGTGCGAGATGCAACATAAAAATCAACACCAAGAATTGGATTAATTTCTGCTTTAATGCATGCTTTGTAAAATTCAATCGCACCATACATGTTGCCATTATCGGTGAGTGCGAGTGCGGGCATTTTCAATTCAACCGCTTTCGCAATAAGCGCTTTTATTTTTGGAAGCGCAGAAAGAAGAGAATAGTGGGAGTGTGTGTGCAAATGGACGAAGGGTGCAGACATATTCCTATTGTACACGCCCATTCAGAAAAGTTTCCTGTGGAGAGAGATTTCAAAATCCAAATGACAAATGTCAAAATCTCCTCAAGGCAACGTCTTGAGACTTAGAGAGTGGTACAATTTCGAGATGCAAACTGTTATTGGAATTGATGAGGCGGGAAGGGGGCCGTTGGCGGGGCCAGTGTCTGTGGCGTGTGTCGCAATTCACTCTCTTGATGTTCAAGAAGCATTTCCGATTGTGCGCGATTCCAAAAAACTCTCTCCTAAAAAACGAGAAGTATGGTTTTCTGAAATTGTGCGCTTACAAAAAGAAGGCGCACTCTCGTATACATCACAATTGGTAAGCGAGCGGACAATAGACTTAAAGGGAATTACCCACGCCATTGCTCAGGGAATTTTTGACGCTCTGAAATCGGTGAACATGCCCAAGGACACACAGATTCTTCTTGATGGGGGATTAAAAGCACCACAAGAGTTCATACATCAAAAAACTATCATCAAAGGGGATGAGAAAGAACTTGCAATTGCACTTGCTTCAATTGTGGCGAAGGTAACACGTGATAAATACATGGTGGAACTTGCCCAAAAGTATCCGGAGTACGGATTTGAAGTTCACAAAGGCTATGGCACCAAAAAACACATACAGGTACTGCTTAAAAGGGGACTTTCGCCCATACACCGAAAGACGTTTTGCAGGAGGTTCGTGTCCTCAAGGTTCGACCTTACGGAAAACACTCGCCCGTAAGGTCGAACCTTACGATGTATTGACAAATATATTAAATAGCATATAATATATTCGGACGAATCCTGAATTAATCAGGCGTCTTCTTTTTTCTAAGGAGGCCGCCATGAGCGGAAAAACAGTTCGGTTCTGCGGAATCGCGTACATCAAGGAGGAAAACGGGGAACCGTTTGTTCTTCTTCTTCCTCCATTTGGTCGGCGGACGCAGGCCAAAATCCCGGGTGGCATGGAGGAAGATACCGACGGAACTCCGAGTTCCGCTGTGAGCCGTGAATCCCTCGAAGAGCTGGGCATTACCCCGCTCAATGCAGAGCGAGTGGTCAGCTGTGAAGACCCCAACAATCCCTTGTCCCTCAGAGATTTCTGGGGTGCCACGAAGTGGAAGGGAGATATTCGAACCGAGGTCAAGCAGGACAACGGAGACACACTCCCACCTCCTGTCTGGACCAAGATCGACCACTCTCTTCTCAGTAGGGAGATGGTGGTCTACTCTCATCGGGAGGCACTCAAGAAGGTCATCGCATGGGGGGTGAACAAGCTTCCGGCTTTCTACTACCTCGCCCAGAACGAGGGTCTCATCTGACCCGAACAGTCCTTCGCCGAAGCCCGCGTGCGTTCAAACCGCACCGGGCTTTTTCTTTTTGCATGAAATTATCTGACGTGCTATAGTATTTTTCATATGACCGTTCGAATGCGACATACAGTAGGACAGACGGGAAGCCGACGTTCCCACCACGCGCTCACAGAGCCACGTCTTTCAACGTGTTCATCTTGTGGCTCAAAACATATCCGACACCAAGCGTGTTCTGTGTGTGGTATCTACCGAGGGCGGACAGTCCTTGACGCAAAGGGCAAGCAAGAACGCTCCCTTCGTCGCAAACAAGTAAAAATTCGAGCACGTGGAGAAGCTGTAGCCAAAACACCAAAAGCAGACAAAGAGGAGACTAAGAAAACAGTAAAATAGTTTCATCGAAAAAATCGTCAGCGTTTGAAAAAGCGTTGCACACCACATGAGTAATCGACATCTCGCACGATCAGTTGTTCTTCAAACTCTTTTTCAGATAGATTTTTCTACTGTTAATCTGAAAGAGGTTGATTCGATTCTCCAAAATACTATTGAGGAATATGCGCCTGGTATTGGCGAGCGTGATTTTATGCGCGCACTGATGCATGGTGTTATTGAACGACAAACCGACCTTGATACTATTATCCAAAAAGCAGCTCCCGAGTGGCCCATAGATAAAATTTCTCTTGTTGACCGAAGTGTTCTGCGCCTCGGGCTGTACGAATTATTGTTTGGTGACCGTGCGCATGTTCCTGCAAAAGTTGCCATCAACGAAGCTATTGAACTTGCCAAAACATTTGGTGGAGACACGTCGAGTCGTTTTGTGAACGGCGTGCTTGGTTCTGTATATAAAGAAATGGGCGAGCCAGGCAAAGACGAACAGTCAAAGAAAAAGAAAGACGTTCCGTACGATGAATTACCATTGGAGATGCTCGGTGGTGCCGTGGTCTACGCAAAGCACGAAAAGGATATTTACGTCGCCTTTGTGCATGACGTGTTCGGGCACTGGACACTTTCAAAAGGAAAGATTGAAAAAAATGAGGATGTGAAAGCGGGAACCGCGCGTGAAATTCAAGAGGAGCTCGGTCTTCCGGTCACGATTCAAGATGAACTTGGTTCAAATGAATATGTTGCATCACATCCTGAACGAGGAAAAGTACGCAAGCGAGTGATGTACTTTTTAGCCGAAGCACCATTCCATGAAATAACACTCGGCACATCTGGTGGACTTGATGATGGACGATGGTTTCGTATTTCAGAAATTCTCAATCTCAATATTTACGATGATATTTTGCCACTTATCACGAAAGCAATTACACTCATATCACAAAAGTAGTATGTAGCATGTAGCATGTAACGTGTAGCATGTAACAGAAAACATATAGCATGAAGCATGTAACAGAAAACATATAGCATGAAGCATGTAACAAAATGCGAATCACCAAAACTAATCACCAACTTCCCACCTCTAACTTCCAACTTCCACTTTTTATGAAAAACCTGAAACCTCTAGAAGAAAAACTTGGTCACACATTTACCGATGACAAAATATTGTTAACTGCGCTGACACACCGTTCATACATCAACGAATCGCATGCACATACAGGACAACACAATGAACGCTTAGAGTTTTTAGGCGATGCGGTACTGGAACTTATAAGTACTGAATTTTTGTTTGCAAAATATCCAAAAAAAACAGAAGGGGATTTAACATCATATCGTGCAGGATTGGTAAACACCTCAACGCTTGCAACGGTTGCAATGGAATTGGGTGTGAATGAGTTTTTACTTCTTTCCAAAGGTGAATCAAAAGATATTGGACGTGCGCGACAGTATATTCTTGCAAATGCGTTTGAAGCGCTTGTGGGTGCTCTTTTTCTTGATGGTGGGTATGCCGCCGCTCAACAATTTGTGGAACGCTCCCTCCTTCCTTTGACGGACGATATTGTGGGTAAACATTTGTGGCGAGATGCGAAGAGTCGTTTTCAGGAGTTGGCACAAGATAAAACAGGTGTGACGCCATCGTATGAAACGATGCAAGAAGAAGGTCCTGACCACGATAAACAATTTACTGTCGGTGTGTTTCTTAAAGGTGTCAAAATTGCAGAAGGTGATGGTAAATCAAAACAAGAAGCTGAACAGGAAGCTGCAGTGAATGCTCTCACCGCAAAAGGATGGGCACGGTAGGGATAGTAGTAAGTTGACATTTCTATTTCACTGTTTTATTATATACACGGAAAACTGGTTATTGCGACCAGTTTGTTCTCCACAACAACCGCCGCCAAAAGGCGACAAAGGAGAAAGACCGTGATAGAGGAGCCGAAGTTGGTAGCCCCTGCAATTTTCAATTTTGCAGACTCCACATGGGGTTGGAACAAGCTCAAGGACCTTCTTCAGGGGGTCAACGAGACCAGGAAAGATCAGCAGCTCTCTCCCATCTCCCAAAAGGATCTCCTGAGGCGATTTCTCCCTGCTTCCGAAGACCCGAGTGGATGTTGGGGTCGAATGGAAATCCGTGAAGGCATTGACTACAAGCGAAGGATTCTGGACATTGACACCATCTACCACCAATCAGCATCTCTTCTTGATGTGTTTGTTCCCTCGGGTTGGAGCATCAAAGTTCTTAATCTTGTGCGGCAAGGTGTTGTCCTAGCGGAGCTCAGGGGATTGTCACGTGTGGGGTCACCGTGCTGGGGGTGCACAAAACATGGAGACAAGATTCATCCTTGGGATCTCTCTCTGTTGGGCAACAGGTCACGGCCGTAAGTTTTCCTGCCGGAGCGTTTGCGCGCTCCGGCAGTTTCTATTTGTCCGTTTTTTTGTCATACTAGAGCAGTAAGAATTTTTATGAAGATGACATCATGTACCTCAAATCTCTAGAACTTTCCGGATTCAAATCGTTCGCCAAAAAAGCGTCGCTTGAATTTAAAACACCCATTACGGCCATTGTCGGCCCGAACGGCTCTGGTAAATCAAATATTGCCGAGTCGTTTCGGTTTGTTCTTGGTGAGCAGTCAATCAAATCAATGCGCGGTAAGCGCACTGAGGACCTCATTTGGAATGGTTCAAAAACCTCCCCGCGAAGCAACCGCGCTCATGTCAAGCTTACTTTTGATAATACGGCTCGTGGCAATGTCTCCGAATCGGGACGTTTGTTTGCCATTGATTTTGATGAAGTAGTCCTTGAGCGAGTCATTCATCGTGACGCAACGAGCGAGTATCGTCTCAATGATTCAGTGGTGCGATTGAAAGACACGATTGAACTGCTCTCTGGCGCACACATCGGCGCATCTGGTCACCACATTATTTCTCAAGGAGAAGCGGACAGAATTTTGTCGGTGAACACGCGTGAGCGCAAAGCAATGATTGAAGACGCGTTGGGATTGAAAATCTATCACTACAAAAAAGATGAGAGTGAGCGTAAGTTGGAAAAAACACAAGAGAATTTAGACAAAGTGGAAAGTATTCGCCGTGAACTCAAACCACACCTCGCATTTTTACATAAACAAGTCGCGAAAGTTGAAAAGGCGCGCGAACTGGCACTTGATTTGAAACAGGCGTACCGAGATTATTTCGCCCGTGAAAAAGCGTACCTTGATGCGACACTCAAACGTATTACGTACGAGCTGGACCCGTTGGAGAAACGAATGCTTGAACTGCAAAAAGATATCACACACGCCCGAGAAGAATTACAGAAACTCTCTCAAAAAGACGTAACATCAGACGCACTCCTTTCCTCGGAAGAAAAAATGAGAAGCATTCGTGAGAAGAAAGATTTGGCCGTTCGAGAGGTTGGACGCATTGAAGGAGAAATTTCCGCTCTGCGAACACTCCTTGCAAAAGAAGAACGCAAACAAACCGAAGAAGCGCACAAGACCGTCCCGTTTACGTCCGTCTCATCAATGACGACCTCTCTCGGACGTTTGATAGACAGCGCATTGTCTCAAGGTGATCCAGCAGAGTTTAAGGCCGCACTCAGTGCTATCAAGACGCTCGTGTCTGAGTTTATGAACACGGTGCGTGGTGAAACGGCTCGTGACAATGATATCGCCGAGGTGCGAGAAAATATTTCCTCACTTGAACATGACAAAAAGAAACGAGAAGGAGAAATTGCCACGCTAGATGCTGAAGAGAAAAAGTACGCGGAGGAATACAAAAAAATCCAACACACCATTGAATCTGACATACACTCAGGACGCGAAATGGAACGACGCATTTTCACACTCTCAAACGAACAACAAGAAGTTCGCATGCATATCCAGGTACTGACGAGCGAAAAAAGCACACTCAAACTTGAAGAAGAAGAATACAAACGGGAATTACTTGAAGCAGGGGCACTGGTAGGCGTTGAGGCAGTTCGGTTTGATGATCTATCTCGTGCACTTGCCGAGAGTGGTGTTGTTGAAGAACGTTCTGAACAGCACGAACGCAAGCGACAAATTGAGCGAACGAAAGTTCGTCTTGAGGATGCGGGAAGCGGTGGCGGAGACGATATTATGAAAGAATTTGAAGAGGTCTCACAACGTGATGCGTTTTTAGAAAAAGAAGTTGCCGATTTGGAACAATCAGCAGAGTCCTTGCACGCGCTCATCACCGATCTTGAAGAAACGCTCGCGCGTGAATTTGCCGAAGGTGTAAAGAAAATAAATGTGCAGTTCTCCGAATTCTTCTCGCTCATGTTTAATGGTGGAAATGCATCTCTTGAAATAGTGCGCGAAGTTCGCAAAATAAAACGAGACACAGATATTGAAGATATTGAAGATGATGATGGTACTGAAGATGGGGCAGAGGGTGAAGAAAAAGTGTTTGAAGGTGTTGAAATCCATGTTGCGCTTCCGCGCAAAAAAATTCACGGTCTTGAAATGCTTTCAGGTGGCGAACGTGCGCTGACGTCAATTGCACTTATCTTTGCAATGTCGCAGGTGAATCCTCCACCATTCATTATTTTAGACGAAACAGACGCTGCACTGGATGAAGCAAACTCAAAACGCTACGGCGATATGATTGAAAATCTTTCAAAGAAAACACAACTTATTTTGATTACACACAATCGCGAGACCATGTCCCGAGCTGGAGTTCTCTACGGAATTACGATGGGAGCAGACGCTATCTCCCAACTGCTCTCTGTTTCATTTGATGAGGCAGTACACGTGGCAAAATAAAAACCCGATAATCGGGGTTTTATTTTCTATTCCGTGTGGGTTTGCTGGAGACCTTGCGTTTGGAGGGGTTGGTAGGTCTCACCATGGGCTCTCATGATTGTTTCTTTTACCATAAGTGGGTCGGCTGCGTTTTTTATAGTGAAGTCAATTTCACTTCCGGCGGTGTGGATGTGGATATCTCCGAATTTCATAAATGTTGCAAAAATGCCGTTGATGGAAATCGTTACGTCTTGCACTTGCTCTAGTCGAGTAACAGAAATTTCACGACGAAAAATTGACTTTTGTTCAATATCAAAAATACGTTTGTTGGTAACAACCCACACATCAAGATAATAGTTGGTCCAGTAAAAGAAAAAGAGAACCCACAAAAAAAGACACCACAACATAAAAAGAAAACCTATCAGAATACTCCCATACATACCTCCCGTCACTTTATCTATAAGGGTTGCGAGGAGGGGAGAAAGACCAAGTGGAATAAAAAATAAAATGAGCAAGAACGCCATTTTTGTATAGAGTATAAACATGTGTCGTCGCACCTCAAGCAACACACGCTCGTCATTCTCTAGTTGTACAAGGTGCTCAATGCTCATAGGGAGAAAATAAAAGTGACCGCAAGGAGTAAAATCACAACGGAGCCAGTAAAGAAAATTCGCTTAATACGTTTTAGGCGCTTACTTTTTGCGTCATATGCGTTCCAGTGATACCACAAAATACCAGCACATAGTGCCCAAACAACAACTGCAATCGCAACAAATATCCACAACGCAGTGGGGGAGAGTGTGTCGGGAAGAACGGATGACGTTTTGCTAAAAAAATCTGAAGATGATGTACTCAACATACCCACATAGTGTACAACGTTATCTTTACGATGCAATTTGAAGCTCTTGGGGATTGGGTCCTCAGGTCAGGGTGTGAGTTGGACGAATCATTTTCTCAGACAAGAGCACATTCAATCAATTGTAAATGATACCAACAAAATCTCCTTTTTTGTGCAGGCTATTTTACCATTGAAGTGTAACGTGGTATCTTGGTCGTATAGATTATTGATCCGATGAAATATTACATGAAGAACGTTTTTCTTACCCTCATACTTGTTGTACCCATTTTTGTTTTTGCAGGGGATAGTAGTTATGACACTGTTTTAAATGTTGGTGCACAAAAATATACCCACAGCCTCGGAACATTTGCTATAGCGTCTGATACCTCAATCTCCCAAAAAATAACCATATCGACCGAAGTACCTCAAACTTTTACCACCGCTCCAACTTTTTTTCAGCGCATACAGGCAAAAATACGTTCGTGGTTCGGTGCCACCGGTGTTTCTGAAAAACCACCCGTCATTTCTGTACAAAAAAATGAACCTACACAGCAGATTGTACCTGTTGCAAAATCTTTTTTTACGCCAATTTCCACCCAAGGGTCAGTGCTTTCAGAGGCAGTTATCCAAGAAGTACCTCCTCCTCATTTTACTATTCAGGCGCCATCCGCTGTAGATAAAAAAGTACAACAAACTGAAGTGTTTTATGTTGTTGCCAACGCAGTTGCCGCACTTCGCGCAGAACTTTTGCCAAAAATTAAGAGTGCGTCACGTTCGCCTATTACCAATTTCCCCGACAATTTTCTCGAGCTCTCTGGAGGCACTCTCACCGGCGGACTCACAGGAACAACACTTACACTTTCAGATACTCTTTCTGTGGCGGGTACGTTTGCTGATAGTTCGGGTGATGTGGGGACAAGCGGATATGTACTACAATCCACTGAAACGGGTACGGATTGGGTGGCAACATCAACACTCGGTATTGGTGGAATATCAGAATGGCTTGATACAGGCACGTACATTTATCCAGATGGAAGTAAGTATGTGCAAACGCTTTTTATTAACGCCACATCTACAACGGCGACAAGTACTTTTTCTGGAGGACTTTCTGTTGCGGGATCATCTGGTTTAACGGTATTGCAAAATGGAAATGTTGGCATTAGTACAACAAGTCCTTCTCAAAAACTCGTTGTAGGAGGAAGTGTACTTGTTTCTGGTTCAATAAGCGCCGCAGGGACTGCAATTGATAGTAAAAAATATGTGTATGTAAATGCGACAGGTCTCGATACGACAAGTGGGGGAATATACGGCGGTTTCTTTTCACTCGCGGGTAATGGAAACAGTGAAAACAGTTTGATTGGAATTCGCGGTAGTGCGACGAGGAGTTCTGGAGCGTTTTCTCATGGAGCAGTGCTTGGTGTACAGGGTGCGGGAATTGTAGATAGTGGTCAAACAACAGATAATGTAACAGGAACTGAGGGAACTGCACAGATATCGGGTACGACACTTCAGGCGTATGGAGCATACAATCAAGTTTCGTCAGTTGGGTCGGGGGCATCCATTACTTCCGCTTTCGGCACATATTCTGATGTGGTTACTGCCGCCAGTGGAGTGATTGGAAGCGCGTATGGATACTATGGTAAAGTAAGAGTATTAGGAGGATCAATAACAGATGCGTATGGTTTGTATCTGGAATCGATAACGAGTGGGTCGACAAATAATTATTCAATTTATTCAGCTGGTGGAAAGAGCTATTTTGCAGGTAACGTTGGTGTTGGCACCACATCTCCATGGCGGACACTCTCGGTTACTGGCACTGTTGGATTTGCTGGGTTGACCACAAATACTGGTGCGGCCACAGCATCGTTGTGTCTTGACGCAAACAATGAAGTGACACGCAACACCGACAACGAAACATGTATCACCTCATCACTGCGTTACAAACACGACATCAATGAACTCTCGTTGGAAGAATCTCAGCAGGTGCTTTCTGCACTTCGCCCCGTGTCGTTTGAATACAATCAAATTCCAGGATTGCGGTACGGATTAATTGCTGAAGAGGTGGAAAAAGTAGACAGTCGTCTTATTGGGTATGATGACCAAGGACGACCGAACAGTGTTCGTTACACGAGTATTATTCCACTTTTGATTAAGACGGTTCAAGATCTCTCGATAAAAGTTGAACTAACTCTCGCCAACGCTGCGACGGGTGTGTCTAACTTCTTTGATATTGTTGCCCAAAAGTTGACGACGGATGAACTCACGACAAATAAACTGTGCGTTGGAACAACATGTGTAAACGAGTCACAACTTCAAGAGATTCTTGATAGTGTGAACGTTTCTTCAACGCCTCCACCGGTTGTTGAAACCCCACCAGCCACAGAAGTTGAACCTTCGTTGGAAGCTCCAACCTCCACATCTGAAATTTCTCCAGTTGTGGAGCCACCAGCTATAGACCTGCCTGCGCAGGCAGGTGAACCAATTATTGAAGGGCAAGCTCCGGAACCCATACTCGAACCAGTTGTTGAACCCACACCTAATCCAGCTCCAGAATCGACCCCATAGTTTTGGAGGTGTAACCCTCGGAAGAGGTTGTAGAGACCGGACCTCCTAAGGGTCCGGTCTCTACGTTTTAAAAGTTATACACAAAAAATGTGCGGGGGGGGGTAAAAATGATATTCTGTTCTCATATTCTCTAATCATGAGCGAGGTTACACCTCGCTACATAGTATTTATGAAACAGTATCTACCTTCAACGGGCATTTCTAACGGGATGAAAAAACTTTTATTTATCGTTGCGTTTTTAATTATCAGCGTTCCGTCAGTTGTTTCTGCGGCAACATGGACAAAAACGGCGATTGATTCAACAGGAAATGTTGGATCATATACATCCACAATACTTGGTCTTGATGGTTTTGCGCGCGTTGCCTACTATGACGTTACAAATGCAAATTTAAAATTTATTCAGTGTACGAACATTGATTGTACGACAAATGTTGTTACGACTATTGATTCAACGGGTGACGTCGGACAATTTACCTCCATCGCTATTAGTTCAGATGGCTTTGCGCGGATTTCATACTATGACATTACTAACAGTGCCCTTAAATTTGTTCAATGTACTAATGACGCGTGTTCAACAAGCGTTATCACAACGATTGATTCAGTGGGTATTGTTGGAAAGTATACCTCTCTGGCTATTCTTGATTCTGATGGTTTTGCGAGAATTTCATACTACGATACTACCAATAAAGATCTCAAATTTGTTCAATGTACCAATGCTGCTTGTTCGACCAGCGTCATCACTACTGTAGATTCTGCGGATATGGTTGGAGAAAACACATCTCTTGTTCTTGGTAGTGATGGCTTTGCGCGTATTACCTATAATGATGCTTCAAACGCCGCTTTAAAATTTGTACAGTGTACAAACGCGGCGTGTTCGGCAAGCGTTATTACGTATCCTGACCCAACGGGCGATGTTGGTCTGGTCGTATCTTCTCTCGCCTTAACGGCCGGTGATCTTGGACGGATTAGTTACTACGGGAGTGCCGGGACACTTTTATTTTTTATTCAATGTACCAACGCATCATGTTCGACAAAGACCAATACAACCATTGATGCGACGGAGACTGGTATAGGGATCTTTAATTCTATAGCCCTTGGTACAGATGGTTTTGCACGCATTGCATACTATGACGACACCAACGACGATCTCAAATTTGCTCAATGTACCAATGCAACATGTTCTACGAAAACGATTACCGTCATTGATTCTACTGGTGATGTTGGGGCTTACCTCTCAATCGTGCTTGATGCAGATGGCTCGGCGTATATAAGTTATTTTGACACTACCAACAGCGATCTCAAATTCGCATACGGAACTTTTCCTCCAGAGCTCACCGTCACCAAAACGGTCGTGAACGACCACGGAGGCACTGCGGTGGTCGGTGATTTTCCACTGTTCGTTGACGGCGTGAGCATCACAAGCGGTGTGGCAACTACAACCCTTGTCGCAGGCACATACACCATCACTGAAACAGAAGACGCGACATACACTGCAGGTGACTGGGGAGGTGATTGTGCCGCTGACGGCACCATCACGCTCGCGCTTGGAGACACGGCAACCTGCACCATCACGAACGACGACATCGCACCCACTCTCACCGTCACCACCACGGTCACCAATGATGACCAAGGCACTGCCACAATAAGCGACTTCACTCTCAATCTCGACGGCCTCACCATCACGAGTGGCACTGCAACAACAACCGTTGCAGCGTCACATACCCTTACCCACAGTACTCCCGCAGGTTACACCTATACCTCAACATGGGGAGGTGACTGTGCGACAGACGGTACCATTACTATGTCTGCAGGTGGTACCTACACCTGTACGCTCACCAACGATGATGACTCCACAAGTGCTGGAGGTGGCAGTGGAGGAGGAGCACGCATCAGTACGCCATCGACACCACCACCTATTTCTCCAACACCACAACCACTTACCTTCGATGAACAAACAAAGCTTATTGCTGAACTCCGGACAGAGCTCGTTTCTCTCATGCGTCAGCTTCTCTTGATTCTTCTTGAGCAGTTGGCGGGGATGTAGTTCTTGGGGGAAATATCAAATATCTAATAGCAAATAGCAAACGCCCCGCGTATCCAAACGGATACGCGGGGCGTTCTCATATCTTTACGCAACGAGGGCACACTCAATCAATTTTTTGTCCACATCAACCGCTTTGATGGTTATGCGTACTTGGTCTCCGAGTGCATACGTCTTGTGTGTTTTTTGTCCAATGATGCGATACTTTTTTTGTTCGTATTTGTAGAAATCATTTGGCATGTCGGAGAGACGAATCAGCCCTTCGGCGTGTGTATTCATTTCTTCAACAAAAATACCCCATTCGGATACGCCTGAAATAACCGCATCAAAAGCCTCTCCAATACGTGCGTTCATGTATTCTGCCTGTTTAAGTTTGATGGATTCGCGCTCGGCTTCAATAATGGAAAGCTCGCGGTTTGAAATACTGTCGGCAATGGCTGCGTATGTCGCATAATCTTCATTGGGGAGTTGGCCATTAGTATTCATGTAATCCAAAAGACGGTGCACAATAAGATCAGCGTATCGGCGAATAGGAGACGTAAAGTGTGTATAGGCGGGAAGCGCAAGACCAAAGTGTCCAATATTTGCCGTTGAGTAGATAGCTTTTGACATAGAACGTACACCCGCTGTCGCGATGAGGTCTTCTTCGGGAGTTCCTTCAACATCTTTAAAAAGTTTGTTGAGTGCTTTTCCGGTCACTGTTCCTTTTGGAGAGATTTCAAGAGTGTGACCAAGCGCGTGTGCAAACTCAGCGAGATCTTTAATTTTCTCCATATTTGGTGTGTCATGGATGCGATAGATGAATGCGTGGCGAGCTTTTCCATATTTATTTCGCACATGTTCAGCAACTTCTCTGTTGGCAAGTAACATGAACTCCTCAATTAATTTGTGTGTATCAAGACGTTCTTTCAAATATGCGGACAAGGGAACACCATCATCGGCAAGTTCAAAACGCACCTCGTGTTGTTCAAAATCAATAGCGCCAGACGCCATGCGTTCATCGCGTGATTTCTTTGCAATGGTGTTGAGTGTATTGAGTTCTTTAAAATAAAGCCCTGAGCCGGCGTTTAAGACCTCCTGCGCCTCTTCATAGGTGAAGCGTTTGTCCGAGTGAATGATTGATTTTCCAAAATTGCGGGTGAGCACAGTGCCGTCTTGTACAAGGGTGAACCATGCAGAGAAGGTGAGTCGGTCAACATCTGCTTTCAAGCTACACAAATCATTTGAAAGAATTTCAGGAAGCATCGGAATGGTGCGGTCAACAAGGTATGCAGAAAACGCGCGTTTGTAGGATTCCTGGTCAAGGGCACTTCCGGGTGTGACAAAGTGCGATACGTCAGCAATGTGCACACCAATTTCGTAGGTGCCATCGGGAAGAGATTGAAATGAAATTGCATCATCAAAATCTTTTGCATCAACGGGGTCAATGGTGAATGTTGGTACATTGCGAAAATCTTTACGTCCCACAAGGTTGTTTTCTGTTTTATATGCGGAGTGTATTTTCTCCGCCTCATCCTCAACCGCTTTTGGAAACGTATCATCAATTCCTTTTTCCAAAATAATGGAACGAATTTCAACTTCATGTACACCTTTGGTGCCGAGTCGTTCAATCACTTTTCCACGAGGTAGCTCTTTTGGGTCAGTCCACGGTAAAAGCTCTACAAATACTTTTTCAGCAATAGAGAGTTTTTCATCTTTTGAAAGTAGTATTTTAATGTAGCTTTTTCGGTCGTCGGGAATGAGAAATGTCATATCGTCTTCCTCAACAACGTTTCCCACAAATTTTGTTCGTGAACGATGGACCACACGAATTACACAGCCCAGGTGTTGGTCACGCAATTTTTTTCCGAGAAGTTCTACCTCAACGAGGTCGTTATTGAGTGCGGTGTTGAGGTTGTCATTTTCAATACGAACATCCTCTTTTTCTATGCTCGGGTGTGGAACAAAACCAACACCTCGAGCAATCGTGCGGATGGTGTTTTCAAATCGTTGTGTTGATCGCTTTGGTGCGTCCTTTTTTTTGTGGGCACGGCGGTCGTGATGGGGGTGTTTCTTGCCTTTCATGTCTTGTGTGGGGATAAGAATACCATATTTTAGGCACTTTTTGCACTACTATGCGTTTGGTTATTTTAATTTTTATCCTTCATGAGAGTGTTTTATACTGTATGTAACACTTTATTTTTCCTTCACCTCTCATACATATACTCATGCTCAGACAGATCTTTGACAACAGAAAGGAGGAAAAAAGTTTTCTATCGTGTAGCAAAGGGCAGTTGTTTATTAACTATCACTAACCACAAGGAGCACACAATGAACATTCGTATGTTGTCGTTTCGCGCCATTTTTCTTTTCGCACTTCTCATCGTGTCTGGTTTTGTTGGGGCTCTCTACCTGCGCACCACACTCGTTGCTGATGATGAGGTTCGTCTTCAGCGTATTCCCGACAACAGTGCTCTGGAAGCGCAGGAGCGCGCTAAACCACGTTTCGAGGGTGAAATCGGTGGTATCTTTCTTGCACCACAAGGCACACCCGTACCAGAGAAGTTCACCTCGTATGAAGATGTCTGCGGGTCACCCGATTCTGGGTCTGTGGACGTCTCTTGGGATCGTGCAGGAGCACTTGAACTTACGCTGGATCTTTCTGAGGGTTATGTTTTGCAGGAAGACGACATAAACAATGGAGTTATTGCATGTGCGGATAACGACATTGTCTACGCAGCTCGCAGAGTGTATTCCTTCAAGTCGCCCTATGACAACGCAAACATTATCATCGGGCGAAGTATTCTTGAATACGACGAAGTGAGTGTTTCTTCGGAACGTCCAAAGCTCATGAAGATTGCAGGAAGAGATGTGGTTGTTATTGAACCGTTGACCAAAGAAGGTTTTTTGGAAAACGGAAATGCGTGGATTTCCGAATCGTTCGGAAAGACATTTATCGGCACAGCAAACCTGTCTCGTGATGAGTTTATGAAACTTGTTGAACTCGTCGCGTCAACAACGCGTACGCAGTAGAAAAGGAGAATGGGATGAGATTCCGATGGATGTTCCCGATTTTTCTTGGTGTGCTGTTGGGTTTTTCCGTGCCCACCGAGAGTGCCCCGCTCGTCACGTATCTTGTGAAGATGCTCCCAGCGTCTGGTTCTTCCGGACAAGCACCAACTCTCACCTGCGGTTTCCATGGTGGTTCGTGTGGAGCTGGAAGTGGGGACTTTCTTGATTGGGACAACACGAGTACCTCCTCTGTTTATTTCCGAGGTATTTTTACGAGAGGCGGTTCTCCGCGCGAAACCAATCGACTCATAGGAAAACGCGTTCGTATTAGTGGCGGTGGTGACAGATGCGAAGAGCAGAGAGCATACATTGTGGATACTGCTGCTCTGCAAATTCGAGGCACGATGCGATACCTTCACGCGTCAATGAATTCAACTGCAGATTTTTCCATTGCCACGTCTGGTAGTGGGGAACTCAACTCACGAACTCTCGGAAGCATGATTCAAGACACAGGATGTGGTGCGTGGAATGGAACACACGTGCATGCAGGTTACACCACCACAGGCTCGGCTTCTCGTTCCAAAAACACGTCGCGGTTTCCGAGCGGTGATTATTGTACACCGGGCGTCAACTGCAACAGCTACACCAACACCAGCTCAAGTAACTGGACGCACAAGTTCACGTGGTCGGGAAACTAGATGGGTTCTCCTTTCTGTTTGTTCTTTCAATCCCACCCTAAGCTCAGGGTGGGATTGTCTTTTATGCGAGTATTTGGTACAGTATCACAACTGCCAGATGGCAGTTTTCATTTCACATGCTAAAAATACGACTACAACGCGTTGGACGAAAAAATGACCCCTCATTCCGAGTGGTTGTTCTTGAGTCAACACAGGGTCCAAAGGCGGGCAAACACGTTGACCAAATTGGTTTTTATAATGCAGTGACAAAGCAAAAAACACTTGACTCTGAAAAAGCAAAGTACTGGATGTCTAAAGGAGCACAACCATCAGACACGGTATACAACATGCTCGTAACAGCTGGAGCAGTTGAGGGCAAAAAGCGAAACGCTCTTCCTAAGAAAAGTCCTATCAAGAAGGATGAGCCCGAAGTAACAGTAGCTCCAGCACCAGTTCAAGCGGAGGCCATAGTTGAGGCATCTGTTGCAGAAGAAGTTCCAGTAGCTCCTGTTGAGGAGGTACCAACGCCTGTCGCAGAAGAAGTTCCAGTGGTTTCTGTTGAAGAAACTCCAGCAACCCTAGCAGAAGAAGTACCAGTACTAGCTCCAGAAGAGACCCCAACAGCCTAACTTTCATACAATTTTAAAAATATTCACGGCCCTCAAAAGCCGTGGACATTTTTTTATTCAAACAGTATACTCATACTCAAACCGTCGGTAATCGCCGAGGGGGCTCTGTTTGAAAGTTAAACAGGTTTACTAGAACTTAGTCACATACCATGACACAAGAGTATCAAGACGCAGTATTTCTTGAAGCAGTTGTTAAGGCGCTTGTAGAAGTTCCGGCTGATGTGAAAGTCGTTCGCACCGTCGATGAGATGGGCGTGCTTATTACATTGAAGGTTAATCAAAAAGACATGGGTACTGTCGTCGGCCGTTCAGGCAACACAGCAAAAGCAATTCGCACTTTGCTCCGAGTTGTCGGCATGCGAAACAATGCACGTGTTAATTTGAAAATTCTTGAACCAGAAGGTTCAACACGAATGGCCGCAGCAAATATTGACGATGCGATGGCAGCATTGAAAGAATAGAAGACACGCAGCATGTAACACAAAACATGTATCAAAACACAACCCGCCACAAAAGCGGGTTGTGTGTTAGGATGTCGGCATGAAATGCACCGTCATTACTCTTTTTCCAGAATCAATTGAGTCCTACGTACAGAGCTCTATTTTGAAGCGGGCACAAGAGAAAAAACTCCTTTCCGTTTCTTTTATAAATCCACGAACGTTTACGACAGACAAACACCACAAAACTGATGATAAACCATACGGTGGTGGTCCGGGCATGGTCATGAAAGCAGAACCTATTTTGAAGGCGATAGAATCTGTACAGAAGAAAAGAAAAAATAAAAAAGAACGTACAAAAATTATTTTCTTTTCTCCAACTGGAAAACAATTTACAAATGTATTCGCTCGCACGCTTGCAAAACGATATGACCACATTATTTGTATCGCAGGACGATATGAAGGTGTTGATGCGCGTGTCAGACGAATTTTGAAAGCAGAAGACATATCAATCGGTCCGTATGTGCTTACCGGAGGAGAAATTCCGGCACTTGTTGTTATTGATTCGGTTGCACGACACATTAAAGGAGTTCTCGGTGCTTACGAATCCCTTGAAGAGAAACGTATTGCGTCAAGAGATGTATACACACGACCCGACGCATTCGTCTGGAAAGGGAAGTCGCGCCGTGTACCCGCAGTTCTCTCATCCGGACATCACAAAAACATTGACAATTGGAGAAAGAATACGCACAAAAAGTAAGTTATCCACACACCACAAAAAAGGCTTGACTGCAAACGATATTTAATTTAGAATGGCGTCTAATCAGGGGGTAGAGTGAGTTATGGGGCACTCTCGGATTTTTATAGATTAAACACATATTTTGCTAGACCTAGCTAGCAGATAACTTTTTGTGACTTGTGTTGACAAACCTTTATCCAAGGTTTGGCTTCGTGCGTCCCTTTTTACGTAATTATATGCAACAAAAAGTCTTCGCGAAGTATCAAAAGCCACTCCTTGAACTTCCGAATCTTTCAGAGGCTCAAATAGTATCTTTTAGGTGGTTGATGGAAAAAGGCGTGAAGGAATTGTTGAAAGAATTTTCACCTATTTCTGACTACTCAGGGAAAAAATTTGAATTACACATCAGTAATCCAATGTGTACTGAGAGCATGTATGACGAACACCACGCAAAGGAGAACAAGTTGAGTTATGAGGTTCAGTTGAAAGTAACTGCGAAGCTTCTCAATAAAACGCTTGGTACTGAGAAAGAGCAAGAAATTTTCCTCTCAGACCTTCCTATTCAGACAGATCACGGAACATTCATTATTAACGGTGTTGAGCGTGTCATTGTTCCGCAACTTATCCGTTCGTTTGGAGTTTTGTTCACATCACAGGAATTTCGAGGAAAAGAATATTTTGGTGCAAAAATTATTCCATCTCGCGGGGCATGGATTGAAATTGAAACAGAACCAAACGCATCACTACAGGTTCGTATTGATAGAAAAAGAAAGTTCCCTGTAACACACCTCTTGCGTGTTTTTGGTGTTCAAACAAAAGAAGACATTTTGGAATTGTTTGCTGGCACCCCCGCACTCCCTTTTATTGAAAAGACATTTGCACATGACACCGCTCAAACGGTTGACGATTCATTTATTGAGATTCACAAAAAACTTCGTGACGGTGAACTTGCAACTGCAGAAAATGCGCGTGATTTTGTTAATTCAATATTTAATACGGAACGATATGATCTTTCTGAAGTTGGACGTTTTCGTTTCAATCAACGTTTTGGCAAGTCAATGGACAAAAAAGTAATGGGTGAAAGAACTCTTTCATTGGATGATGTACTCACCATTATTAATTACATTGTTTCTTTGAATATTACACCAGACGCACAGGCGGACGACGTTGACGACCTTGCATCACGTCGCGTTCGATATGTTGGTGAAATGATGCAACAAAAAATGCGTGTTGGATTCGCTCGTATGAAGCGAAACATTCAGGACCGTATGTCTATTATTGATACGGAGACAACAATGCCTACACAGGTCATCAATCCACGACCACTTCAGGGCCAAATTAGGGAGTTTTTCAGCACAAACCAACTTTCTCAATTCATGGCCCAGGAGAACATCCTTTCTGAATTGGAACACCTTCGAACACTGTCGGCTCTCGGCCCGGGGGGCCTTTCACGTGAGCGGGCAGGATTTGAAGTTCGTGATGTACATGTATCGCACTACGGACGCTTGTGTCCTATCCACACCCCGGAAGGTCCAAACATAGGTCTTATTCTACACCTAGCGACGTACGCTCGAATCAACGATTTTGGTATTATTGAAACACCGTACATGAAAGTAACGAATGGCGTTGTTTCCGGTGAGGTGGTATATCTCAATGCGCAAGATGAACAAAACTACAAAATCGCCCATGCTGCTATTGCGCGCAGTGATAAAGGTGTCATAACTGATGAACGTGTTGACATCCGTGTGAAGGGACGACCAGTTTCAGTATCTGCAAAAGAAGTTGAGTATATTGATGTTGCAACAAACCAAGCATACTCAATTGCAACAGCTCTCGTCCCATTTTTGAATCACAACGAAGCAAACCGTGCGCTCATGGCATCAAACATGCAGAAGCAGGCGGTTCCTTGTATTCGACCCGAAGTACCTCTCGTTGCAACAGGTATTGAGGAACGCGCTGCACGTGATTCGGGACGACTGGTCTATGCACGAGAAGCTGGAAAGGTAACCTACGTTGATGCAAAAAAGATTGTAGTGAAAAATGCAAAAGGAAAAGACGACGAATACAAACTCATTACCTTCTCTCGAACAAACGGATTTACAGTGTTTCACCAGCGTCCAGCAGTATCTCTCGGCGACAGCGTCAAGCGTGGAGAGTTGCTTGCCGACACATCAACGAGTGCCGATGGTCAGATTGCTCTTGGACAAAACCTTCTCGTTGCGTTTATGCCATGGTCAGGAAATAACTTTGAAGACGCTATTATTTTGTCGGAACGACTTGTCCGTGATAACTATCTCACTTCTATTCACATCGAGGAATTTTCTTCCAACGTACGCGATACAAAACTTGGACCAGAAGTAACCACAAACGATATTCCAAACGTTGGGGAACTGAAGCTCCGCAATCTTGATGAAGAAGGAATTATTCGCATTGGTTCAGAGGTACAACCAGGTGATATTCTTGTTGGAAAAATTACACCAAAAGGAGAATCACAACTAACTCCAGAAGAACGTCTGTTGCGTTCCATCTTTGGTGACAAGGCTCGCGATGTGAAAGACACGTCACTTCGCATGGAAGGAGGAAAGCGCGGGCGTGTTATTGGTATCAAAGTCTTTTCACGAGAAAAGGGAGATCAACTTGAATCTGGAATCATCAAGAAAATTTATATTGAAATCGCACAGCTTCGAAACATCACTGTTGGTGACAAACTTGCTGGGCGACATGGAAATAAGGGTGTTATTTCACGCGTAGTTCCTATTGAGGACATGCCACACATGGCAGATGGAACACCTGTTGATGTTATTTTGACTCCACTTGGCGTGCCGAGCCGTATGAACTTGGGTCAGATTCTTGAACTGCACCTCGGTATGGCTGCAAAAACACTTGGCTACCAAGCGGTTGTGCCACCGTTTGTGGGAGCATCTGAAGACGAAATAAAATCTGAATTGAAAGCAGCCGGTTTTTCAGAAAACGGAAAAATGAAACTCACTGACGGACGCACAGGTGAGCAGTTTGAAAACGACATTGCGGTTGGATACATGTACATTCTCAAACTTGAACACATGGTTGAAGACAAGATTCACATGCGCTCAATTGGTCCGTACTCCCTTATTACACAACAGCCACTTGGTGGACGTGCACAAAACGGAGGACAGCGATTTGGAGAAATGGAAGTGTGGGCGCTCTTGGGTTATGGTGCAGCATACACGCTACGTGAAATGCTTACGATTAAATCGGATGACATTATGGGCCGTTCAGCCGCGTTTGATTCTATTGTTCGCGGGTCTCGACTGACACAGCCAAACACACCAGCATCCTTCAGCGTGCTCTTGCACTACCTTCGTGGTCTCGCGCTTGATGTTGAATTAAAAGAAGAAAACGAATAAACCTATATGCGACGCAATACACAAACAAGCATCATGGAGACGTTTGATACAGTTGGTATCAAGCTTGCAAGTCCTGAAAAGATTGCAGAGTGGTCGCATGGAGAGGTGACCAAGCCGGAGACCATCAACTATCGCACACAACGAAGTGAGAAAAATGGGTTGTTCGATGAACGAATCTTTGGTCCCGAGCGCGACTTTGAATGTTACTGTGGAAAATACAAAGGTATTCGCTACAAAGGTATTGTCTGTGAAAAATGTGGCGTTGAAATTACACGCTCCATTGTTCGACGTGAACGCATGGGTCACCTCACACTTGCAACGCCAGTTGCACACATTTGGTTTGTTCGTAATGTTCCGTCTCGTATTGGTCTTATACTCAATATTACAGGTCAAGATCTTGAAAAAGTTATCTATTTTGCAGGGTACATTATCATTTCTATATCAGAATCTGAACGAGAACTTCTTTTAAAGAATCTTGATAATGAGTACCGCGTTAAAACAAAAGCCCTCAAGGATGATAAATCAAAAGAAAAATTAAAAGAGGTGTATCTTGCTACAAAGCGAGAAATTAACTCCATCACAAAATACGCCGTCCTTGATGAGGCAACGTACGCAAAGTTCACCATGAAGTATGGAACGCTTTTTGAAGCTGGTATTGGTGCGGAAGCGGTATATGAACTCTTAAAAGAAATTGATCTTGAAGAAATTGCGACAACAATTGAAGCAACCATTGATGATGCGGGTGCAGAAGAAAAGAAAAAGATGCGCAAACGTCTCAGCCTCATCCGTTCAATGTTGAAATCAAAAATTCGTCCAGAATGGATGTTTTTGATTAACATTCCTATTATTCCGGCGGCCCTTCGTCCGATGGTTGCCCTTGATGGTGGACGTCACGCAACAAGTGACCTCAACGATTTGTATCGTCGCGTAATCAACCGAAATAATCGTCTTAAGAAACTTCTTGAAATTCACGCACCGAGTGTTATTTTGCGAAACGAAAAGCGTATTTTGCAGGAGGCTGTTGATGCCCTTATCGATAACTCAATGCGTCACTCTGGAGGAACTGCGGCTGTGAGTCAATCACAGCGTCGCCCGCTTAAATCACTTTCTGACAATTTGAAAGGGAAGCAGGGAATTTTTCGTCAAAATCTTCTTGGAAAACGTGTGGACTACTCAGGACGTTCCGTCATTGTTGTTGGTCCAACACTCAAACTTGACGAATGCGGTTTGCCAAAACAAATGGCGCTTGAACTTTTCCGCCCGTTTGTTATTTCTAAACTTATTGACCGAGGACACGCCTATAATATTCGTGGTGCAGGACGTCTTATTGATGATGCTGGGCCAGAGGTGTGGGGAATTCTTGAAGAAGTAATTGCAGGGAAGTATGTGTTACTCAACCGCGCTCCCACACTTCACCGTCTCGGTATTCAAGCATTTCGTCCTATTCTTATTGAGGGACAGGCAATTCAGATTCATCCTCTCGTAGTGCAAGCATACAACGCGGACTTTGACGGAGACCAAATGGCCGTTCACCTACCCCTCTCAGATGAGGCTCAACTTGAGGCAAAGGAAATTATGTCATCAGGAACAAACATCTTGAGACCAGGAAGTGGAACACCTATCGTATCTCTCGGTCACCAAGATATTGTGCTCGGTTCATACTGGATGACTCGTATTATTCCGAAAGAACTTGGAGAAGGTGGCTTCTTTGCAAGCCCTAACGACGCTATTCTTGCGTACGATTTCAAAATTCTCTCACTTCGTGCAAAAATTACCGTTCGACCAACAGACGGTGAGCGTTACAAAAATTTTAAAGGAAAGGCATTTGAAACATCTGTTGGACGCCTTCTCTTCAATGCGTCTCTTCCAACTTCGTACCCATTCATAAACAAAGAAATCACAAAAAAAGAAATGGCTGAATTGGTAAACATACTCTTTGCCACATATACCAAATCAGAAATTATGAGTATTCTTGATAAGGTAAAACATGTCGGGTTTACCTACGCGACAAAATCTGGAACAACATTTTCTTTGAGTGATGTTCCAACACCAAGCGGTAAGCAAGAACTTATCGATGCCGCACGAGTTATAATTGAAAAGAATGCTTCTCAATACGAAGAAGGTCTTCTCTCTGATGAAGAAAAGTTTAGAAAGGATATTGAGGTGTGGCACGGTGTTCGTACAGATATGGAAAAAATCGTTGCCGAGTCGCTTGATCAATCTGGACCCGTGTACACTATGTGGAAGTCTGGAGCTCGTGGACAAATTGGACAAATCACCAACATGGCGGGTATTAAAGGACTCATTGCTGGTTCACAAGGACGAACCATTGACTTCCCAATCCTCTCATCAAGTAAAGAAGGACTTTCACCAATTGAATATTTTATTACCACCAACGGAGCACGTAAAGGTCTTGGTGACACCGCGCTTAACACAGCTCAATCCGGTTATCTTACCCGACGTCTCTTTGATGTTGCACAGGATGTGGTAGTTACTGAAGACGACTGTAGTACGAAGGAAGGAATTTTGCTTGTCGCACAAAATCTTGCTGGTATCGAAATTTCACTTGCAAAAAATATTACTGGCCGGTTCCTTGCGAAGGAGCTAAAAACAACCTCAGGAGACGTTCTTTTTAAACGCGGTGAATTGGTAACTGCAGAAGTTGCCGAGGTTATTGAAAAAGAAGGTATTACTGAGGCGTGGGTCCGTTCTCCAATGTCATGTGAGACATCGCGTGGTGTGTGCCAGAAATGTTATGGAAATGACCTTGGAACTGCTGCCCCAATCGTATTAGGAGAAGCAGTGGGGACTATTGCCGCTCAATCGATCGGTGAACCTGCTACACAACTTACAATGCGTACCTTCCACGCCGGAGGTGCTGCTGCAGTTGCTGGAGACATCGTTGCTGGTTTGCCACGTGTGCAAGAAATCTTTGAACGTCGTCCGCCTAAAAACCCAGCTATCATTTCCGAAGTTTCAGGAACGGTTGTTGAGATTGTTGAACGAGGACAAGAAAAAATCATCCGTATCTTACCAAACGCAGAAGATGCTAAAAACGACAAAGCAGTGGAATATGTTGCTCCATTTCGTCGAACACCGATTGTGAAGGAAGGCGATACCATTGAAAAGGGTCAACTGTTAACAGACGGTTCTGCCGACCTCGCTGAACTCTTTAAACATGCAGGACGCGAAAGAAGTCAGTCATACATCATTGATGAAATTAGTAAAATTTATGAATTGCAGGGTGCTTCAGTATCCCGAAAACACATTGAAATTATCATCAAGCAGATGTTTTCACGTGTGCAAGTAAAAGATCCGGGTGATACAGATCTTCCACGCGGTTCTGTTATTGAGATGTCGCAGGCACGCGATGCAAACACTATTGCAAAAGATACTGGTGGCAAAGAGGCAAAGGTCATTCCTCTTGTGCTCGGTATTACAAATGTTGCACTGTCACGAGCATCATTCCTTTCAGCCGCCTCATTCCAACACACCAACAAGGTACTCATTGATGCAGGAGTACGTGGAAAGAAAGATGACCTACGTGGTTTGAAAGAAAATATCATTGTCGGACGTCTTATTCCAGCAGGAACAGGATTTCCAGGTAGTCCAAAGTGGCAAATGATTCAGGATGCGCAACAGGGTATTGAAAACAGTTACGAACAAGAGTCCGAGTAAGAGTAGTCCATGTGCGCGGACGAGTGCTCGCTATGAGTCACACACATAAATGTCAAACGTCACGCAACAAGTAAAAGACCGTCTCGGTATTACCGACGTTGTTTCCTCGTACATCAAGCTTGATAAGTCGGGAAAAAATCTCAAGGCACGATGTCCATTCCATAATGAAAAAACAGCTTCGTTTTACGTTTCCCCCGAACGTGAAAGTTACTACTGCTTCGGGTGCGGAGAACACGGAGACATCTTTACGTTTGTTGAAAAAATTGAAGGTGTTGATTTTATGGGCGCACTCAAAACACTTGCAGAACGTGCAGGTGTTGAACTAAGTAAAGAAGCATTCAAAAAAAATGAAGCCGACCAAACACTCTATCGAATTCTCGAAGATGCCGTTGCGTTTTTTGTTCAAACACTAGGGCAAACGCCATTGGCAAAAAAATATCTTTCCGAGCGCGGTGTGACGGACAAAACAATCACATCTTTTCAGATTGGTTTTGCTCCAGCTTCGTGGCGTTCGTTGTATGAATATCTGGTGAAGCGTGGACACAACAAAAGTAATATTGAAAAAGTTGGACTCATAAAACAAAAACAAGACAGCGGGGTCAAGACGGCGGGGCAAGAATACTATGACACCTTTCGTTCTCGGATTATGTTTCCTATCTTTGACCCCTCAGGACGCCCCATAGCCTTCTCTGGGAGACATTTTGGTGAAGAATCACCGGAAGCACCTAAATATATCAATTCTCCAGAAACGCCACTCTTTAAAAAGGGAAATGTCTTGTACGGTTTTGAAAAGGCAAAAACAGGCATTAGAAAATACAACTTTTCTATTCTTGTTGAGGGCCCTATAGATCTCATCATGGCGCATCAGTACGGCTTTACGAACACGGTCGCGGTTATGGGGACGGCGCTTACACAAGAACACGTGGAAAAACTTCGAAGATTATCACACAACATGGTTGTGGCTCTTGACGGAGATTCGGCGGGAGTACAATCAGCACTTAAAACCTCACGACGCGCACTTGAAGCGGATATGGATGTGAAATGCGCACTTTTACCCGAAGGAAGCGATCCAGCGGATGTTCTCAAAACAAACCCCGATATTTGGAAAAAGGCTGTGCGAGAAGCAAAACATGTGGTGCTCTTTCTTATTGAACACTTAACACGAACGCACAAGGGTGATGATCGGGCTTTCAAACAACATATACGAAACGAGGTGTTGCCATTTATGTCACTTATTCAAAATAAAATAGACCAAAAACATTTTATTGATATTGTGGCAAAACTGATAGGTGTAGACACATCAGTTATTGAAGAAGAAATGGTGAAGGTGGCATTTCAAGATACACTCAATACCTATGAAGCACCGAAAATTGCTCCACGTGAACACGATATACGGAAAAATGTTCTTCTCCGACAACTCGTCGCTATTATACTTACACAAAAACACCGAAAGACTGATGGTGTGACAAATGATACACAAGAAAAACTCGCTGCGCTTGTGGGGTATGACCCGTTTGAAAATATTGATGAATCATTCTATCAAGAAGACATGTTTCAATTAGAAAAAGCGGAAGCAGAATTTGGAGATATGGGATTACATGTTGATGAATTACTCCTTTTGCTTCAAGAAGAATTTCTCAAAGATCGTTATGCCCAAGCTCGTGAAAAGCTTGTTGATGCCGAACGCTCTGGAGACGAACTCCGCATGGCCGAGCTGTTGCAGGAATGTATGGATATTTCTCGAGAACTGCGAAGTACTCGAATTAAAAATGTTCATTAATTTTTTAGATATATTTTTATAACCATACACATTTTATGAAAAAAACAAAACCAAAGCGCACAAAAACTACAAAACGAGTCGTACATCGTGCAAAAAAAATGCCAACACGTTTGTCGAAAAGAAAAGATGCTGGGAAGAAAAAAATGCGCACCCGTGTTATGTCTTCTCAAAATCTTAAAAAAAGCACCGCTCGGATTGTTGTCTTAAAGGCCCCTAAAAAACTTTCTAAAAAAGAGCATGCCATGCAGGACAAGGCAACTCGACTCTACCAAAAAGGACGTGAGCGCGGTTTTGTAACGTATGATGAGATTTTAAAAGAGTTTCCAAACATTGAAGATAACGTACTTTTTCTTGAGGAACTGTACGATACATTTGATACAGAGGGTGTTGATGTGATTGAAAGTGGCGGATTACTTGATTTTGGTGGAGGTGAGGGTTCAGAAAAAGCTGTATATCACAAAGAGGAAAGTCGTTTTGACTCTATTCAGATGTACCTTCGGGATATTGGTAAGTATGACCTTATTTCAGCAGCTATGGAAAAAGAGTTGGCACGTCGTATTGAACAAGGTGACGATGAGGCAAAAAATATTCTCGCCCGTGCAAACCTTCGCCTCGTTGTTTCTATTGCGAAAAAATATGCAAATCGAAGTTCAAATCTCACACTTCTTGATCTTATTCAGGAAGGGAACATCGGTCTTTTTAAGGCCGTAGAAAAATTTGATTGGACAAAGGGTTACAAATTTTCCACCTACGCAACGTGGTGGATTCGACAAGCGGTAACACGCGCTATTGCCGACCAATCACGCACCATTCGTATTCCTGTGCACATGGTTGAAACGATTGCGAAGTACAAACGTATTGCGCGCCGTCTGTCACAAGATCTTGGGCGAGAACCGCTTCCCGAAGAAATTGCAGTTGAAATGGAAATGGATGTTGAAAAAATTCACCATATTCAACAAATCAACCAAAATACTATTTCACTCGAACTTCCAGTTGGTGATGATGACGAAAAAGGTTCAACACTTGGTGATTTCATCAAAGACGAGCACATGCCATCTCCTGACAAAGAAGCTTCCCAGAGAATTTTGGCGGAACATATTAAAGAAGTACTCGGCGAACTTTCACCAAAGGAGCGAAAAATTCTTGAGCTTCGCAACGGACTTGCTGACGGCATTGCCCACACACTTGAAGAAGTGGGGAAGGAGTTTGGTGTGACACGTGAACGTATTCGACAAATTGAAGCAAAGGCGCATGAAAAAATCCGCCACCACCAAAAAGCACAACAGCTGAAGAATTACTAAGAAGCTAGTTAGCTTATAGCTTCATTAGCTTTTTAGTAAGAAAACAGAAAACCACCTGAGTAGGGCGGTTTTTTTGTATCTCTGGTAAAATGCATATATGGCACGAAGAAAATATCCGATTACACACTGGAGTTATTCTTCTCTTATTTCATACCTACGTAATCCTCTAGCGTGGCACAAGCGTTATGTTGAAGGTGTGTATGACATGCCATCCACTCCCGCAGCAGTTGTGGGTCGTGCGGCACACACAACACTGCAACATTTTTACGGCGGATTTTCCAAAGAACAAGCCGTTGCGCTTGGTCTTGAGTTTTTGCAGAATGTACCTGATTTTGAAATTAATTTCGGAAAAGCCACTTCAAATCTTGCAAAGAAGAAAAAACGTCGGCAGATGGAGGCGGAGTATTACCAGGCAACCTCATTTTATCTTGCGCGTCCACCGCGCCACAAAGTACTCGGTGTTGAGGTAAAAGCATTTGCACGCATTCCCAATATCCCGATTCCCGTCAAAGCCATATCAGATTTGGTGGTTGTGTCGCGTGCGGATAGCAGGGCGGTAGATATTGTTGACCATAAATTTGTTGACTCATTTGGCAGTTTTGAGACGGATAACCCACTGTTCATGGTGCAGGCGCTTTTTAACTACTACACCGTGTTGTCCGAGTTTAAAAGACCCGTCAAGCGATTTATTGTCTACGAGTGCAGAAAAAGGAAGAACAAAAACGGAAAATCACAGATGCGACGGCACGTCATTGGTTTTCGTGAACACGAGGAGGAATTCGCACTCTTCCATCGTCTACTTGCTGACGCAACTAAGGATATCCGTACGCGCAAAGTATTTTTACCGAATCCGTCTGATATGTTTGAAGGTAAAAACTCACTTGAAATTTATCGTTGGGGACTTGTTGATAAAAATAAGTAGCACAACCAAAAACACCCCGCCACGGCGGGGTGTTTTTATAGAGTTTTTTTATTTCTGGTCAAGAAGAAGTGTTTTCACCACCTGTTCAAGTTGTTCGTAAGGAAGTGCCCCACCTAAAGGAGTTTTCTGTCCGTCCGGTGTCAATATAACCGTGTATGGTGTTCCGCGTCCACCAGCTGCCATTGCTGCTTGCACATTATCCTCAACTTTTTGCTTGAAAGTGCCGTCGGCAACACATTTTTCAAATGCTGCCTTATCAACACCAAGTCCGGCTGCAATAGTTGAAAGATCTGCAGGTGTCTCATCCGTTCTTTCAAAAAGTGTTCCGAGGTACTTCCAGAATGTTTCGTTGTTTGAAAGTGAAGCAACACATTCAGTACTTTCTGCTTTTACCCGAGCGTTTGGATGCAGTGAATCGAGGGGAAACTGTCGGTATACCCAAGCGATTTTTCCATCTTTTCCGTAAGTATCCATAATGCGACGCATGGTGACATCAAAGGACTGACAGAATGGACAATCAATATCAGAAAATTCAATCATAACAATTGGTGCGTTTGGATTTCCAAAAATGTGGTCGCTGGCAGAAAGAGGTTCAATGATAATCTCTTTCACCTCTCCATCGGGAGTTATTCCTGTGTTTGGTGTTTTGTCGCGAAATATGACTGCTCCTGCCACGAGTGCGCCAGCAACAAGGACGGCTAGTGGAATAAGAAATTTGTTTTCTTGCATATATATGTATATGTTACTTAATTACTATGTATGTAATGTGTGGAAGTATAGCACAAAAAGTTAGAAGCCAAGGGAATAGGTGAGGGCGTGGTCACCCCCTTTTTCCCACTGTGACGTGTCAATAGTAAGCTCTTTGATATCTTGACCATCACGGTATTTTATTTTCTTATTTACAAGGATGTACTCGTAGAGGTCTTTTGTCACCTTAACGTCTTGGAGGCAGTATTTTCTAATCTCATCTACCTTACCTTCTTTCCACCACTGGTATGCCTGAAGTCCATCAGCACTCTTCTTAAGTCCAAGTGTTGCGCCAGCCACATTATTGAGAGAGAGACGCCTTCCGAGTGCACTTTTAATATCGGTCATGATATCAATACTTTTTATTTTAGTGAGATCACCCGGAAAATACTTATTGAGAAGCGGGGTATCAAAATGGTCTGAATTAAAACCAATAAGAACATCGGCACGTTCCAACACGGACCACAAAGCGGAAAATTCTTCTTGTGCATATGAGGTATACACATCGGTTTCATAATCATAGACACCAACAATGGATATATCTAAAAGTACTGGGTCGTTTTTACCGACATCATCAAAAATATTTCGTGTTTCTATGTCAAAAACAACTTTATGCATAACATCGTATTTTATGCGGAGAGTTTTTTAGAAAGCTCGGCAACAGTCCCCGTCGTTTCTTCTCCACGTACAAGTTCTTTGAGTGTGTAGCGGGAGGTTTTTTGTTCCTCTTCGCCAATACAAACAATATAGGGAATGTGTTTTTTATCCGCAACTTTTATCTGGTCACCAATTTTCTTGTCGCCATAGTACATCGCAACGTTTATGCCGTTATTTCGGAGTTCTTTTGCAAGTAATTCAGTGGTGTCTGCGTATTCACTGGAAATAGGGCAGAGCATAACTGTAGCTGACGGAGCAATCTTGGGAAGAAGCCCGTGTGTATCAAGAAAATCTCGCATAATAACGTCTCCCATACCGAATCCGACTGCAGGAACTTTTTCATCCCCAAACATTTCAAGAAGGTTATCGTAGCGACCACCACCAAAAATAGATCGATTATTGTCGGCGTGCGTATCAAAAATTTCAAAAACAATTCCTGAGTAGTACGCAAATCCACGGACAACTGAAGGATTGAAAATAACGTTTGAAATAGCTCTTTTTTTAAGAGTTTCAATAACCGCGATTGTCTCTGTATCGGCCTCTAGGGCAAATGGTGTATCTGAAATCTTTTTCCACTCAGTTGCAAATTCCTCGGCCGACATCTTTCCTTTTTTATCAAGAAGAGGTATGGCACTGGAAGGTAGAGTGTCAAGTAGTTTTCTATTA
The DNA here is from genome assembly GCA_024653945.1 of Candidatus Campbellbacteria bacterium. Taxonomy (NCBI): domain Bacteria; phylum Candidatus Campbelliibacteriota; species Candidatus Campbelliibacteriota bacterium. The sequence continues at coordinate 11,454 of JANLIT010000001.1, read as the reverse complement.
TTTACCTGTATTTGAAAATCAGAATCTTTTGCACCAAATGCGGTCATGATGTCATGAGCGAGAGAAATTATCTCAGTATCAGCTTCAATTCCAGAGACACCAAAGATATCTGCATTTAATTGCCAAAACTCACGAGTGCGACCACGTTGAGGACGCTCATACCGAAAACAGTTTGGAATAGAAAACCAACGAAGAGGGGTGGGGAGTTCGCGACGACAACCAGCCACCATGCGCGCAACTGTTGGAGTCATTTCTGGACGAAGCGTTACTTCTCGGCCGCCGCGGTCAGTAAACGTATACGTCTGTTCGTTCACAATTTCCTCGCTTGTTTTGGAACGATACAGCTCTGCGGGCTCAAGAATGGAGGCATTGTATTCCTCATACCCATACCGTTCTAACACTTTTCGCCATACATCAAAAATATAGTTCTGTACGGCCATATCTTTAGGGTAGAAATCCCGAACGCCCTTGTATGGCTCTGTGGAAACTTTTTTACTTTTTTCTGTCATGTGGTCGTATTGTACCACGCTCCCAGCACACTAGAGAAGCGAATCTGGGTCAACATTCACCGTGTACTGAGGCGGAAGAGCGCGGAGAATGTGCACGAGTTTTATGTCAGGCCATGCATGGCGAGGAAGTGTGAGTAAAAGGTGTGCAAAAAAAGAATTTCTAATTTTGGATATAAATGCAGGATACACAACAGGTGAGTATTCACTGAATTGTTCTTTAAGAGCATTTAATTCTTGAAGAACTGTTTCCTTTTGTCCGTGTCTTGAAATTTTAATAAACAGAGTAAATGGTGGGTAGCCAAACTTTTTTCTAGACGCCTCTTCATAGCGATACATTCCCATTCCATCTCCCGCTTTTGCATATACAAGAGATGCGTAGTCGGGGGTGCGCGTTTGAATAAAAAGTCGTTGTGAGACAAGAGAGGCAAGTGTTGTTACGAGATGAAACACACGTTCTCCCATATGAAAATCAGGTAAAAAGGTGAGCGTATCAAGAGATGCAACAATAGCGACATGTGCAGATTTCGGACGTATGTGGGGAAGTGCCATCTCTGTTCCTAGTAAAATGCCCGACGATGTTTTTTCCCATGCATCTACTATTTTTTGTGCACTTTGTGGAGTAGTCGTGGCGTCGCGACTTACAATAAATGTGAGCGCAGTGGGGTGTTCAGTGTTTAAAAAGTGAGCAATTCTTTCTATACCAACACCGTACGTCTCTAATCGCCAACTTGAACATACAGGACACACCGTCTGTGCATTTTTTGATTTTCCACAGCGGTTACATTTGAATGAGCGAGATTCCAGAACATCTTTTAAACCGTACAACACCATGGGCGCATCACAGGAGTCACACGACAGTATGTGTCCACAGTCTCTACAGACGGTAAATGGAGCAAATCCTTTTCGAACACAGAAAATAAATAGACGATGCTTTTCTTGTAATGCCTCAGCAATTGCAAGACGAGATTCTTTTGAAAAAAGTGGAAGTGGGGGAGCGTTTTCGGCAGATGGCTCTGTGCGCATATCAATAATTTGTATGACATTAGAGCCTTCTTGTCGAAGAGATGGGCGGGCAACTTCGGATACTGTATGTTGGTAGTATCGATACAATGTTTCAATACGCAAAAACGAATCGCCAAGTATTGCGTCACACTTCTGATGTTTTGCAAAAGATTCAATACAAAATCTATAATCAAGAAATGGTCGTTCGCGTTGTTTGTAATTAAGTGACGATTCGTGCTCTACGACATAGAGCCCCATGTCGTGTCGTGGAAAAAAGGCCAATGCAGGTGTTGTAATGACGAGTACCGAATGCTGTGCCTCTAAAATACTTTTGAGCGTTTCGTATGTTTTTTTTGGAGTAAGACGACCAGTGAGCACAAAACATCTCCCCTCAATTCCTTTTATGAGATGCTGTCCTAGACGCTGTGCTTCTGCGATGGTCGGACACACAATACACACAGACAATGCGTGCGCAAACGATTCTCGAGTTAATGCTTTATATCTACTAATACGAGCTTCGTCTCCATCTTCTAATATTTTTACCTCAGGTATTTCGGCATGGGTTGTGAGGGCGGTGTCAGTTCTCTGTGTTTCTCGAAGTGCGCGAACAAGTGATGTAGAGACAAGTGCCGAAAATACAATACCACGCGATGTTGCGTGATGTACTGCTATGTCATTACACGTTTCAATATATGCTTTAGAGAAAGCGGTTTCTGATTCAACGCTACAAATTTTTTTCATTGAAAAGCCCGCACGACGAATGGATGCTTTCTCTCCATGGGCCGACTTTGATTCAATAACGAGTCCTAGTATTTTTTGTGTGCCAAATGGAATAGTTACCAAGGTACCACTTGAAAGCTCCTTGTGAAAATAATACGAAAGGGGCGCAAGGACTGGTTTTGGTGTGAATGGGACAACGGAGATGATGAACATACTGTACATGCTATGATACCACTGGTAACTCCTCTGTGGGGGTACTACCATTCTCATGAGCAACACACAAGAAGTTTTTAATATTACAGGACTTAACGGAAAGAAGACTTTCTCAGGCCGTATAGCTGTTTCGGGAGCAAAAAACCACATTCTTCCACTCTTGGCAAGTACGGTACTTTTTGAAACCCCAGTGACATTTTCTAACGTTCCAAACATAACCGACATTGATGACATGTCGGCACTTCTCACACATGCTGGTGCTCGTGTGGTTCGTGGCAACCACACTATTGAAGTACATCCGGCACATATTTCAAACGGGGTTTTTGATACAGATCTGGCTCACAAGTTGCGTGCATCTATAATTCTTACAGGACCAATTTTGTCGCGACTCGGAACCGTTTCATTTCCTACACCAGGGGGATGCATCATCGGCAAGCGACCCATTGATCTTTTTCTTGATGGGTACACACAGATGGGCGCACATATTGAAGAACACAACGGAGAATCATTTGTCATCACTACAAAAAACGGTCTTGTGGGGTGTGAGATATTTTTTCGACTGCAGAGTGTCACTGTTACAGAAACGCTTCTTATGGCAGCAGTACTTGCACGCGGAACAACCGTTCTAAAAAATGTCGCATTGGAACCCGAAGTAACAGAACTCGCATACTTTTTGAAATCATGTGGAGCACAGATAGAGGGAATTGGAACCATGACCTTGACCATCAAAGGAACTGAAGGAAAACTACTCTCGTATACTGCTGAAACACCATATCAGGTTATTCCTGACAGAATTGAAGCGGGAAGTTATATGGTGCTTGGAGCATTATGTGCAGAAAACCTTGAAATTACTAATTGCAATCCAGCTCACCTCGAACTACCCATCCGTATCCTACAAGGTTGTGGCGTGCCTATTGAGACCACCGATTCAACTATTCGCATTGTGAATAATACAAAAGAAAACAAAGAATTTACGTGTGGTTCAATACGTACTCATGAATATCCAGGATTTCCAACTGACCTACAGGCGCCATGTACCGTCTTTTTTACACAAACGACGGGCGAAAGTGTTGTTGAGGAGATGGTTTTTGAAGGGCGTTTGGGATACACCAAAGACCTCGTCTACATGGGTGCTTCTATTGATATTGCTCATCCACACCGTGCAGTCGTCAGAGGCCCGAATAAATTGAGTGGTCGGGAGTTATACACACCAGATTTACGTGCTGGTTTGGCATACGTTATTGCCGCGTGTGTTGCAAAGGACACATCACGTGTTCATAATGTGCACTTTATTGACCGTGGGTATGAACAGTGTGAACAAAAGCTTCGTGAAATAGGTGTATCAATTGAACGAACAACTCCATAAAATAGCATGTCATCCTTTTTCTCAAAAAAAATTGGAATCGACCTCGGCACAACAAATGTGCTTGTGTTTGTTCCTGGAAAAGGAATTGTACTCAACGAACCATCTGTTGTTGTGGTTTCGCAAGATGACAACAGAATTCTTGCAATCGGTATTGATGCAAAAGAAATGATTGGTAAGACGCCTGACAATATTATTGCGTACCGTCCAATGAAAGACGGTGTGATTGCCGATTATCGTGTTACTGAAGCAATGTTGCGTTACTTTATCAACAAAGCTCTTGGTAAATGGAATTTCTGGAAACCTGATGTTCTTGTTTCTGTTCCCGCAGGTGTTACGTCAACCGAGCGTCGTGCTGTTGTAGAGGCAGCAATACGCGCTGGCGCACGACAGGCATATGTCATCAAGGAACCTATTTTGGCTGCCATTGGGGCTAAGATTCCTATTCAAGACCCAGAAGGACGTATGGTTGTTGATATTGGCGGAGGAACAACTGACGTTGCGGTTATTTCTCTTGGAGGCATTGTGACGTCCACATCAGTAAAAGTGGCTGGTAATAAACTTGATCAGGCAATTGTTGATTACATAAAAAAGAACTATAACCTTTCTATTGGTGACAAAACTGCCGAGCATATCAAAATTAAAATTGGTTCAGCTGTTTCGGTTGAAGAAGAATTATCATTGCGCATACGTGGGCGCGATGTGGTTACAGGATTGCCGAGAGAAATGGAAATTCGTACAAATGAAATTGTGAAGGCAACCCGTCGAGAATTACGAGAAATGGTGCGTGCAATAAAAGACGTGTTCCAAGAAACCCCACCCGAGCTCTCTGCAGATATTATTGAAAAGGGGATTGTTATGACGGGAGGAACGTCTCAGCTGCGGAATTTTCCTGAGCTTATCTACCGAACGACGGGTGTCCGCGCCGTCGTGGCAGATGACGCTTTATTGTGTGTTGCTAAAGGAACGGGTATAGCACTTGAGCATCTTGATACATACAAGAAATCAATTATAGCTAAACGCTAGATAATGACAAATATCAAATTTCAAAAAATACTAAAACCCTGAATACCTTTTGTAATTTGCTATTTGAAATTTGCTATTGTATATGAACTTATTTGACCATCACGCATATCGCATACATGGTGATCCTACTGCCATTCGTTTGCATGTTCACAAGCTTGTGCAAGAGGCTCTCGACCAAGAAAAAGTAGAGGTAACGTACCTTGAAGAGTCTGCCGATACACTAACTATTGATGCAGTTCGAGCACTCCAAGAACAACTACGTACACGGGTACGTTTGGACGAAAAACGAATTGTGTGTATCAGCTTCTCACTCGGTACTGAAGAAGCACAGAATGCGCTTTTGAAAGTGTGTGAGGAGCCGGGAGACAACACCATTCTTTTTTTTGTAACACCATCAGAGCACGCATTGTTACCAACACTTCGTTCTAGAACAGAGCACATACCACATGGAGCGCACACGGAAAAAAGTTCTGTTGATGTTATTTCATTTATAGCATCTCCGTACAGCGAACGATTTAAAATGCTTGAACCCTTGATTGAAGAAAAAAATAAAGAACAGATGGTCCGTTTTGTAAATGCACTTGAAGAATACACAGTTGCCCAAAAAGACAGCGACATAAAAATATCTTTTCTACGTACACTTGAATTAGTTCGTTCATATATTCTGACTAGAGGATGTTCACCAAAACTTCTGCTGGACCTTTGTGCTGTCTATGCGCCGCGTGTAAAATAACCACATCATGTCATCACAACGCAACACGTTTGTACTCGTAGGCAGCCTTGCCTGCGCTTTTATCCTCATTAGTATCGGTGTTTTCTATTTTTTATTAAGAACCCCAGATGCTAAGCAGTATAATCTTGATGGAACAATGTTATCTCAAAAAACTGAGGAGGTTTCTAAGGTGCGTGACGAAAAAGCACAATCTATCAGTGTATTCACACCACGCTTTAATGAACGCGTAGGATCACCGGTGTCTATTAGTGGAGAAATGACACTACCACAAACAGCTTTATATTATCGACTAAAAAATGAATCAGGTGATGTGTTGTCATCTGGGTATGTAACCACTGAACACACAGCGTCTCAAGCAACGAATGCTTTTCAGGGCAATCTAACCTACACGTCCGTATCTGGAGGAAATGGGACTGTTGAAGTTTTTGTGTTGTCAGAAGATGGCGCGAGTGAACTATTTTTGGTCACTATTCCTGTTTTTTATACTGAAACACCCACACTTACAAAAAAGTAGAACGCGTATCACGTAACATGTAGCATGTATCAAATATGATGTTTCAAGAAAAAATGAAACGAGCACGTACCATCAATGCTCGGCTCAAAAAATTATTTCCCAATGCATCAATGGCATTACGTTATGGCAATAACTGGGAGCTTTTAGTTGCTGTGATTTTGTCCGCACAATGCACCGACAAAAAGGTCAATGAGGTCACAAGAGAATTATTCAAAAAATACAAAACAATAGATGACTACGTAAATGCCGACCCAAAAGAATTCGCCCTTGATATTCACTCAACTGGTTTTTTCAATGCGAAGACAAAAAACATTCTTGGCGCTGCAAAAAAGATTTTGAATGATTTTGATGGAGAAATTCCAAAAACAATGCAAGAAATTCTTACCATCCCTGGAGTTGCACGAAAAACGGCGAATGTTGTGTTAGGAAATGCATACGGAATTGTTGAAGGAATTGCTGTAGACACCCACGTAAAGCGTTTTGCACAAAAATTTGCTCTTACGTCACACGCTGACCCAAAAAAAATTGAGCAGGATTTAATGATACTTTTTCCAAAGAAGGATTGGTTTGTACTCACGTATCGTCTCATTGAATACGGGCGTCAAATTTGTCCTGCGAGAGTACACGATTGCACACAACATCCTATTTCAAAACTGTATCCCGATGTTGCTAAGCGCTGGCCGAAAGCACGATAGAAAGTGGTAGCTAGTAGTTGGTATGTAGGGTAGGTGGGAAAATACAAAGAAGCCAGGCTTCTTAAAAGTTATACACAAAAGAAACATGCATGGGGGGGGGTAAAATGGTACTCTAACCTCATACTCTCTAACCCTGAGCGAGGTTTAACCTCGCTACACAGTATATTTTATGAAAAAACTTTTATTTGCAGTCGTGCTTTTTATTACACCCCTATTCGTCTTTGCAGGTACCATTGAACGGGTGAGTATTTCTGATGCCGGCGTTGAGGGAAATAATACATCCGATCTCACTCTCTCTGCTCACACTACATCTTCAGACGGACGCTATGTTGCCTTTAGTTCAATTGCTACCAACCTCGTCGCAGGGGACACAAACGCCGTAAGCGACGTCTTTGTCTACGACCGCACACTCAATACCATCGAACGCATGAGTGTCACTGATGCGGGTGTTGAGGGAAACGCAACTTCCTATGGTCCGTCAATCTCTGACGACGGACGCTATGTTGCCTTTGCTTCGGATGCTACCAACCTCGTCGCAGTGGACACAAACGCCGTAAGCGACATCTTTGTCTACGACCGTACTCTCGATACCATCGAACGCGTGAGTGTCACAGATGCAGGTGTACAAGGAAACTCCTATTCGGCAGAGTCCCCAACCATTTCTTCTGATGGGCGCTACGTTGCTTTTGACTCGGATGCCACCAATCTTGTTGCGGGAGACACGAATGTAAATACCGATATTTTTGTCTATGATCGTGATTTAAATACCATCGAACGCGTGAGTGTCACTGATGCTGGAGTTGAGGGAAATTCTGCCTCGTACTACCCTGGTATTTCTCCAGACGGACGCTATGTTGCCTTTGCTTCGGATGCTACCAACCTCGTCGCAGGGGACACGGGTGGGTTTCGCGACATCTTTGTCTACGACCGCACACTCAATACCATCGAACGCATGAGTGTCACTGATGCGGGTGTGCAAGGGAATGCTATTTCACAGAGTAATCTAGGTGCTCCCTCTATTTCTTCAGACGGTCAGTATGTTGCTTTTTATTCAAGCGCCACCAATCTTGTTGTGGGAGATACAAATGGTCAAATTGATGTATTCGTCTACGACCGCACACTCGATACTATCGAGCGCGTGAGTGTCACGGATGCTGGCGAACAAGTAAGCAACACGTCATTAAATCCTTTCATTTCTTCTGATGGGCGCTATGTTGTGTACAGTTCAAATGCCTCCACCCTTGTTTCAGGAGATACGAACTCAAAACGAGATATCTTCGTCTACGACCGTACTCTTAACACTGTTAAACGAGTTAATTTGAGTGATGCGGGGGTGCAGGGAAATAACACATCGGACCACCCCTCTATTTCTGCCGACGGGAGATATGTTTCTTTTTCTTCAACCGCCACCAACTTCGTCACAGGTGATACCAATATAAAATCGGATGTCTTTATTGTCGACCGCATTCCAACTCTCACCGTCACCACCACGGTCACCAACGATAACGGTGGCACCCTCGCTGTCGAGGACTTTCCACTGTTCGTGGACGGTGTGTCCATCACGAGTGGTGTTGCTACCACGACACTTGTCGCAGGCTCATACACTGTCTCTGAAACCGAAGATGCTACGTATGCAGCCACCATCGGTGGTGACTGTGCCGCTGACGGTACTATCACGCTCTCCTTCGGCGACACTGCAGAGTGTACCATCGAGAACGACGACATTGCGCCACCCACCCTCACCGTCACCACCACAGTCACCAATGACGGTCAAGGCTCAGCAGGTATCGGTGATTTTCCACTCAATCTCGACGGCCTTACCATCACGAGTGGCATGGCAACAACAACCACGGCAGGGGCACATACACTCACCCACAGTACTCCTGCAGATACCACCTATGATATCACCTGGGGAGGAAACTGTGCAGAAGACGGTACACTCACCACAGTACTTGGCGAAACCTACACCTGTACCCTCACAGCCAACGACAGTGCATCCAACACGGGTAGTGGAAAAGGAACACGCATCAGTACGCCATCGACACCACCAGCAACACCACCTATTTCTCCAACACCACAACCACTTACCTTTGATGAACAAACAAAGCTTATTACCGACCTCCAAGCACAACTTCTTCCTCTCATGCGCCAGCTTCTCCTCATCCTTCTTGAGCAACTGGCGGGGATGTAGAGGATATAATCTTCCGAAAGTTAGACCTTCGAAAGAGGTTTTGGAGGTTATACACAAAAAATATGCGTGGGGGGGGTAAAATGGTACTCTATTCTCATACACACTAATCATAGACGAGGTTAAATCTCGCCATGTACCTCTATTTATATGAATTATTTTTTTCGAAGTGTTGTTGTTGGGCTTCTTACACTCGTCATTGCATTTCCAACGGTTGTTTGGGGGGCTGTTGCATACACGTATTCCTCACAAATTCCTGCACTAACAACACCACAATATATTTCCGTTGAGTTAATCAATGATATTGCGTTTGACTCTGTTGGTAACATGTATTTTACCTACACTGCGTACAGCAAACGTGGTGTATATAAACTTGATTCAAGCGGTATATATACTACTCGGTGGGAAAGTTCTTCTGGTACTGGTAATGGACAATTCAGTACATCGGTGACCGGTATTGTAGTAGATTCATCAAATAATGTGTATGCTGTCGACACTAATAACAATCGCATCCAGAAATTCGATAGCAATGGAACATTCCTCTTGAAATGGGGCACGTCGGGAGCAGGTGATGGACAGTTCAGTAGTGCGCGGGGAATTGTAGTAGATTCTCTAGACAATGTGTACGTCGTTGATGCAGACAATAGTCGTATTCAAAAATTCGACAGTGACGGCAACTTTCTCACAAAGTGGGGAAGTAGTGGTTCGGGAGATGGACAATTTAGTTCCGCATATGATATTGCTTTAGATGAAAACGATAATGTTTATGTTGCTGATTCAGGCAATAGTCGCATCCAAAAATTTGATAGTGATGGAGCGTTTCTTGCAGTGTTTGGATCAGCTGGTTCGGGTGATGGACAGTTTAACACAGTGTATGGTGTTACTGTTGATTCAGAAGGAAATGTGTATGGCACAGATGGGAACATCTCCCGTGTAGAAAAATTTGCTTCAACGACAGCCTTTGTTGCCCAGTGGGGCACATACGGTACTGCTAACGGAGAGTTTGACACGCCCGGATATATGGGCATTGATGGATCAGACAATATTTATGTTAGTGATGCTTCCAACATAGACATACAAAAGTTTACGTCTGCAGGAGCGTTTGTTTCAAAATTTGCAAGAAAATCAACCGCAGATGGTATTTTCGGAGCTAACGGTGCCTCAGGAATCGTGATTGATTCAAATGGAAGCGCATATACTCTGGATGCATCAAACAGACGTGTTCAAAAATTTGATAGCTCTGGAGAGTTTCTTTTGAAATGGGGTTCGTTGGGTTCAGGTGATGGACAATTTGGGGCATCTTCTGGTGGAATAGCAAAAGATTCCTCAGGAAATATATATGTGATTGATACAAGTAATAGACGTGTTCAAAAATTTGATAGTGATGGTGTCTTCATTGCGAAGTGGGGCTCGCTTGGTTCTGGTGACGGACAATTTAACTCTCCATACGGTATAGCAATAGACGCATCAAACAATGTCTATGTTGCAGATTCTAACAACTCACGTGTTCAAAAATTTGATAGTGGTGGTGTCTTCGTTACAAAATGGGGAACGGTTGGTAGTGGAAATACCCAATTCAACTTTCCAATAGATCTTGCAACAGATTCAGAAAACAACGTCTACATCATCGACAGCACTTTAAATCGTCTCACCAAATATGACACTGACGGAAACTATCTCACCAAGTGGTCCTTCTCGAGCCCACCGAATGCCGTTGTTATTGATACAGATGACAATGTATTTATTGTTGATAACACCAACCGTACTGTCAAAAAGTATTCTTCAACGGGAACATATCTTACAAAAGGAAATACACAGGAAGGAAATGGGAGTAGTGAGTCATCAGGTATGGGCGCACTTGCCGTTGATACTACAGGAAACATCTACGTCAACAACCTTGCACAGAAACGTATCCAAATCCTCGCACCTCTCACGGTTTCTACCACCGTTTCAGAGAGCGCGCTGAGTATCACCGAGGGTGCGGATGACACGTATACTCTCGTCCTCACCGCAGAACCAGAATCAAACGTCGTCGTCACACCAACGGTTGTGCCACCAGTGTCTGGTGGGTCATTCACTGTCTCTCCTACAACACTCACCTTCACTTCTGCAAACTACGCAACACCACAGACGGTCACAGTAACTCCTACTGACAACACGGAGCACGAAGGAGGTCGCATTGCTTCCATCACACACGCAGTGGTCTCTTCTGATGTGGGCTATAACGACAGTACTATCGCCTCTGTTACTGTGGACATTGCCGACGACGACGGAGGAAGAAGTGCCGCTCGTTCTCGAGCACAAACATCGTCACCTTCCGAAACATCTACCACAACCCTTCCGGATATAGCAACGCTCCGTGCCACACTACGAGAATTACTCGCAAAACTTCTTGCCCTCGGCGGAACCCTTCCACCAGGAAGTGGCCAGTATCTTGAAGAACATCCTACGTCTACACCGTCATTCACCCGTGATTTAGAGTTTAGTGCAA